>NZ_JBWKAW010000034.1:0-101719 GCF_056437345.1 Kitasatospora sp. NPDC042419 | reverse complement strand
CCGCGGAGACCACCACCGTGTGCGACACCCCGGGGGTGTTGTCCACGAAATTGGTGATCAGCCAGTTCAGGTTCTGTGCGGCCTGGCTCATCTGATTCAACTCAACGCTCCTGATGATCTGCGGCGTTGCCGTCGGTCCGGCCCCCGAAACTATCGAACCCGGGCTGCTGGGCACCATGGTGGGAACCGGCCTGATTGCCCTGGTTCCGGCCCTGGTTCTGGGCCGGTCCCTGGCCGGCCGCCTGCTCGGCGCCGACCCGGCGGCCCTGCTGGATGCCGCGGCGCAGGTTGGTCAGGCGGCCGCGCACCTCCTCGGGGGCGCGGGACACCTGAGGACCGGTCAGCGGGGACGACTCGGCGGTCCCGGAGACCAGGTTGGCCTGCGGGGTCCGCCGGGGCAGGCCCGACATGGTGACGCCGCTGGTCGAGGGCTCGCGGACCTGCTCGGCCCGGCGCCAGCGCTCGTCGTTGGCGGACGGGCGCCACGGGGCGTCGCCGGGGCCGCCCTGCGGGTCCTGCGGAACCTGCTGCTGGGCCTGGGCCTGGGCCTGGGCCTGCTGAGCCTGGGCCGGAGCCTGCTGGCCCTGGGCGCGCTGCTGCGGGGCCGGTCGGCCGGGCGCGGGCTCGAAGCCCGGCGCGGTGGTGCCGGGGCGGCGCGGCTGGTACGGCCGGGGCCGCGACCCCTGCTCGCCCTGGCGCGCCTCGTCGCCGTACCAGGCCTGCTCGGCCGGGGCGCCGCTGTCGGACGGACCGGTCGGCAGGGCCATCGGCTCCGGCCTGACCGGCGGCTGCTGCGGCTGGGCGGCCTGCTCCGGACGGACCGGCTCCGGACGGGCCGGGTTCGGCACGTTCGGCAGCACCGGCTCGACCAGACCGAGGCCCAGCGGGTCGCGCGGGTCGATGTCGCTGGCCTCGAACCGGGGGCGGGCGAACTGCTGGGTGCTCTCCAGCGGTGCCGGCTCGGCCGACGGGAGCGGCTGAGCGGGCTGCGGCTGCTGGATCTGCTGCGGCTGCTGCTGGCGGGGCTGGCCCTGCTGCGGCGGGAGCTGCGGCTGGCGGCCCTGCGGGGGTGCACCCGGGCCGGGACGCTGCGGACGGCCCTGGCCCTGGCCCTGGCCCTGACCCGGGCCCTGCGGACCCGGCCGGCCCGGAGCCTGCCGGCCCTGGCCCGGCTGGCCCTGACCCGGCTGACCGGGAGCCTGCTGGCCCTGGCCCGGAGCCTGCTGGCCCGGACGCTGACGCTGCGGCAGCCCGTCCTGCGGACGGTTGCCCGGGCGGGTGCCCTGCGGCGCGCCGCCGGGCCGGCCGGGCTGGTCGGCCCAGCCGTGCTGCGGCTGCTCGGCGGTCCGGGCGGCCGGGCCGCCCTCGGCCCGCGGCCGCTCCTGGCCGGGACGCCGGCCGGGGCCGCCGGGGCCGCCCTGCGGGGCACCGGGCTGCTGGCCGCGCCGGGGCAGGCCGTTGGGGCCGCCCTGCGGCGGACCCTGCCGGCCGGGGGCGCGCTGCGGCAGCCCGCCCTGCTGGCCGGCGGCGGGCTGGCCGCCCTGCTGGTTCTGCGGAGCCTGCTGGTTCTGCGGAGCCTGGGGGTTCTGGCCGCCCGCCCGGCCGGCCGGGGCCGGCGCGGTCTCGCGCAGCGACTGGCCGACCTGGCGGGTCGGCAGGCCGCCCTGGCCGCCGGGCGCACCCGGACCGCCCTGGCCGCCGGGGGCGTTCTGCCCGCCGCCGGGACCGCCCTGGCCGAGCTGCGGCCGGTTCTGCGGACCGCCGCCCGCGGGGCCCTGGCCGAGTGCGGCCGGGGCGCCGCCCGGACCGCCCGGCACCTGGCGCTGCTGGCGCGGCGTCGGGGCGACCCCGCGCTGCTGCTTGGCCTGCGCCGGGCCGGGGCGGCCGGCGCCGCGGCGGTCGGCGGAGTTGGTGACGTCCACCGGGAGCATGACGAGCGCGGTGGTGCCGCCGGAGTCGCTGGGGCGGAGCTGGATCCGGATGCCGTGTCGCAGGGACAGGCGGCCGACCACGAAGAGGCCCATGCGGCGGGAGACGGAGACGTCCACCGTCGGCGGGTTGGCGAGGCGCTCGTTGATCTCGGCGAGGTCGTCGGGGCTGAGGCCGATGCCGGTGTCGTGGATCTCGACCAGCACCCGGCCGTCCGGCAGCGCGTGGCCGGTGACCCGGACGCGGGTCTGCGGGCTGGAGAACGAGGTGGCGTTCTCCAGCAGCTCGGCGAGCAGGTGGACGAGGTCGTTGACGACGCGGCCGGCGACCTCGGCGGAGGGGACGGCGGCGAGCTCGATGCGCTCGTACTGCTCCACCTCGGAGGCGGCGGCGCGGAGCACGTCGACCAGCGGGACGGGGCGGGTCCAGCGGCGGCCCGGGTCCTCACCGGCGAGGACGAGGAGGTTTTCGCCGTTGCGGCGCATGCGGGTCGCGAGGTGGTCCAGCTTGAAGAGGTTGGCCAGCTGGTCCGGGTCGGCCTCGCGGCTCTCCAGCTCGGAGATGAGCGACAGCTGGCGCTGGATGAGGCCCTGGCTGCGGCGCGACAGGTTGGTGAACATCGCGTTGATGTTGCCGCGGAGGAGGGCCTGCTCGGCGGCGAGGCGGACGGCCTCGCTGTGCACCATGTCGAAGGCGTGGGCCACGTGGCCGATCTCGTCGGCGGAGTCGACGGCGACCGGTTCGACGGTGACGTCGACGTCGTGCGGGTCGCTCTCGGAGAGCGTCTTGACCAGCTCCGGGAGCCGCCGCTCGGCGACGTCCTCGGCCGCGGCCTGCAGTCGGGTCAGCGAGCGCACCATCGAGCGGGCGATCAGACCGGCGCCACCGAGGGCGACGAGCAGCACGAGCGCGACGGCGGCACCGATGATCAGGGCCTCGGTGTCGGCCTGGGACTGCAGTTCCTGGGCCTTGCCGTCGAGGTCCTCGATGAGCTTGGACTCGATCCGGCGCTCGGCGGCGATCTTGGCGGTGGACTGCTCGTACCAGTCCTTGAAGCTGACGGTCTCGCTCTGGTGGATACCGCTCTGCTGGAGGATCGAGCGCGCGTAGCGGTCGGCCGCGGCGACCACCGAGTTGTAGCTCAGCTGGCCGCGCAGGTTGTCCAGGTCGTGCGAGGTGTAGATGTTGTTGAAGCCGGTGAGCGCGTTGTCGTAGGACGAGCGCAGCCGGATGCCGAAGGACTCGTCGCTCAGGCTGAGGTTGGGGCCCTCGGGGTTGGCGAGCGCGGCGCTGATCAGCGCGCGCTGCTGGGAGGTGGAGTTCTTGGCCAGCGAGAACTGCTGCAGGGCGCGGGTGGAGCGGACCAGCTCGCGGTTGTTGGACGCGAGCGCGATGTCCTGGGTGATCGACAGCAGGTCGCGGATGATCACGTCGTAGGCGGTGATCGTCGCCTGGATGTTCTGGTTGTTCTGGTACGGCGTGCCGCGCGCGTCGGAGACCGAGTTCAGGTCCTTGCGGATCTGGAAGAGCAGCGCCTTGCCGCCGGAGAGCTCCAGGTTCTCGAACTTGTCCGAGGACGCGGTGAAGGTGCGGCTGAGGTCGTCGGTGACCTTGCGGGCGGCGACGATGTCGTCGTCCAGCTGTGCGTTCGGCTTGGCGGTGATCGGGCCGGCGCTGATGTCCCGCTCGTTCTGCAGCGCGTTGGCGAGGTCGGTCGCCTTCTTGGCCAGATCGGAGAGGTTGGCCATCTGGGCCAGCTGCTGCGAGGTCTCGAGCGAGGTCTGGATGCGCAGGCCACCGAGGACCAGCGCGACCATGACCGGCAGCGCGAGCAGCGCGATCAGCTTGCTGCGGATCCGCCAGTTGCGCATGGCGAGCCGGCTGACGCCCTTGGCCCGCCGGCGGGTGAGCGTGGTGCGGAGCTTGTCCCGGGTCGACTTCCGGTCCGCCCCGTCCTCCTCCGGCCGGCCGAGCACCTCGGGCGCCGGTTCGGCCGGGCCGCCGGGCGTCGCCGCCTGCTGGGGGGCTGTCGCGGGCTCACGCGACTCCGGGTCACCCGCGGCGCCGCTACCCCTTTTGAAACGTCCCTGCACTGGCGTCGCAACCTCTGGACCGGGCGTCCCACCGCGTCGCCGCGGCCTGGACGGTGTCGAGTTTCCATCCGCACCCCGGCCGGTCCGGGAGAGCGGGTCACCGGGGTGGACTGCTCCCTACCCACGGTCCGTGGCATTCCAGCACAGCCGGGGAATCCCAACAAGGGCCGCCAGGGCACGCCCGGCGGTGCTACCCACCGCGCGCGGGATCTCACTGACTGTGCGGTAAACGGACCGGAATACCGCCTTTTTCGGACACTCGTCGGATGCATGCCAAGCTGGCCCGAGATCAACAAGAGTCGCAGAGCTTCAGGTATGCCCGATATATCCGGGTATGCCGGTAAAAGCTGATGCGGCGATATGTCGGATATAGGAGAATTGCTCTTCAATTTGTGAGCAAAATCACAGGTCTATGTGTAGCTTTGGTCACGGTGACTGTGGAAAGAGATCCGTAACCTGGCTGTATCCGGAGCACGGCCCCGATCAGCCTGCCCAGAATCTCCCCGAATCACTCAGGCCGGCGCCGGTCCCCGCGGATCGCCCGGCCACGACCCTGAGGTGCTGACGCGATGTCCCAGGCGAACAAGGCCAGCCAGTCCACGCTCTCCGGCAGTTCCACGGCGAACCCGCGCCGGACGACGCTGGCCTCGGTCGAGGACTTCGGCGGGATCCCCGGCGCCCGCAAGCCCGAGGACGTCGCGACCTACGCCACCGAACTGCCGGCCTCCACCGCCAACCCGCGCCGCACCAGGCTGATGGTCGCTCCCGTGGTGAACGTCCCGCAGGACTGAACCGTTCCGCGCGCGCCGCGAAGGGCGCCGCGGCCGAACCCTCCGGGGGCGGTCGCGGCGCCCTTCGCCGTACCCGGGCGCAACGTCCCCGAACAGGGGCAAAGCGGTCGGCGGGGGCCCACGCGATAGCCTGGTCAGCGATCGAGCGGGGCCGGGCCCAACGGGCGCGGTGCCCACCAGCGCCCGGGCGCGCCCCGGGCGGCCGTCGAAGCGAGGGGTAGCCCAGCCGTGCGCATTGCCAGGTTTTCCGTCCGGGAAGGGAGCCCTGCCGCCGGCAGCGTCTCCTTCGGTGTGGTCGAGGGGGACCCGGCCCGGCCCGAGTCGCTGGTCGTCCACGCCCTGGCCGGCCACCCGTTCGGGCAGCCCCAGCCGACCGGCGAGAGCTACCGCCTCCAGGACGTCCGGCTGCTCAGCCCGATGCTGCCCAACAAGATCGTCGCGGTCGGCCGCAACTACGCCGCGCACGCCGCCGAGCTGGGCAACGACGTCCCGGACGTCCCGCTGACCTTCTTCAAGCCGTCCACCGCGGTGATCGGCCCGACCGAGTCGATCGCCTACCCGCCGTTCTCCTCGGACGTCCAGCACGAGGCCGAACTCGCCGTCGTGATCGGCCGGATGTGCCGCGAGGTCCCGCTGGACCGGGTGCCCGAGGTGATCCTCGGCTACACCTGCGCCAACGACGTCACCGCGCGCGACGTCCAGCAGCGCGAGGGGCAGTGGGCCCGGGCCAAGGGCTTCGACACCTCCTGTCCGCTCGGCCCGTGGATCGAGACCGACCTCGACCCCGCCGACCTCGCCGTCACCTGCACCGTCAACGGCGAGCTGCGGCAGACCGGCCGCACCTCGCTGATGGTCCGCTCGGTGGCCGAGCTGATCGTCCACATCTCCGAGGCCATGACGCTGCTCCCGGGCGACGTCATCCTCACCGGCACACCCGCTGGGGTGGGCCCCCTCAACGTCGGCGACGAGGTCGCCGTCTCCATCGAAGGCATCGGCACTCTCACCAACAAGGTGATCAAGCGTGGCTAACACCGACCCCACCGTCCGGGTCCGCTTCTGTCCGTCCCCGACCGGCAACCCCCACGTGGGCCTGGTCCGTACCGCCCTCTTCAACTGGGCCTTCGCCCGCCACAACGGCGGCACGATGGTCTTCCGGATCGAGGACACCGACTCGGCCCGCGACTCCGAGGAGTCGTACGAGCAGCTGCTCGACGCCATGAAGTGGCTGGGCTTCGACTGGGACGAGGGCCCGGAGATCGGCGGCCCGCACGCGCCGTACCGCCAGTCGCAGCGGATGGACATCTACGCCGACGTCGCCCGCCGCCTGCACGAGGCCGGCCACGCGTACCACTGCTACTGCTCCACCGAGGAGCTGGACGCCCGCCGCGAGGCCGCCCGCGCGGCCGGCAAGCCGTCGGGCTACGACGGCCACTGCCGCGACCTGACGGACGACCAGGTCGCCGTCTACAAGCTGGAGAAGCGCGAGCCGATCCTGCGGTTCCGGATGCCCGACAGCACCATCGCCTTCGACGACCTGGTGCGCGGCACGCTGAGCTTCGAGCCGGAGAACGTGCCCGACTACGGCATCGTCCGGGCCAACGGCGCACCGCTCTACACCCTGGTCAACCCGGTGGACGACGCCCTGATGGGCATCACCCACGTGCTCCGCGGCGAGGACCTGCTCTCCTCCACCCCGCGCCAGATCGCGCTCTACGCGGCGCTCGCGGACATCGGCGTCGGCAACGGCGCCACCCCGCGGTTCGGCCACCTGCCGTACGTGATGGGTGAGGGCAACAAGAAGCTCTCCAAGCGCGACCCGCAGGCCTCGCTCAACCTCTACCGCGAGCGCGGCTTCATCCCCGAGGGCCTGCTCAACTACCTGTCGCTGCTCGGCTGGTCGCTCTCCGCGGACGACGACATCTTCTCGGTGGAGCAGCTGGTCGAGGCGTTCGACATCGCCGACGTCAACGCCAACCCGGCCCGCTTCGACCTCAAGAAGTGCGAGCACATCAACGCCGAGCACGTGCGCAAGCTCGCGCCGGAGGACTTCGTCCGCCGCCTGGTGCCGTACCTGCAGGCCCCGGGCCTGCTGCCGGCCGAGCCCACCGCCGAGCAGCTGGAGCTGCTGGCGAAGGTGGCGCCGCTCACCCAGGAGCGGATGGTCGTGCTCAGCGAGATCGTCAACATGGCCGGCTTCCTGTTCGTCGGCCCGGACGACTTCGCCCTCGACCCGGACGACGCGGCGAAGGTGCTGACCGCCGACGCCCGCCCGGTGCTGGAGGCCAGCGTCAAGGCGCTGGAGGCGCTGGAGGACTTCGCTCCCGAGCCGATCCAGGCCGCGCTGCGCGAGGTCCTGGTGGACGGCCTGGGTATCAAGCCCAAGTTCGCCTTCACCCCGCTGCGGGTGGCGGTCACCGGCCGGCGGGTCTCGCCGCCGCTCTTCGAGTCGATGGAGCTGCTCGGTCGGCCCGAGACGCTGCGCCGCCTGAACGCGGCCCTGGCGGCCGCCCCGGCCGCCTGATCGGTCCGCCAGGTCAGGACTCCGCCCAGGGCCCCGTGCAGGGGCCCGGGCGGGGCCCTGACCAGCCCGCGGGCCCGGCCCCGTGCCGGGCCCGCGGCGCCCCCGGACGTCACCGGACGTCCTCCCGGCCGCTGCCTGGGGTTATCGATTTTGGAGCCAGGCCAGACGTCGGGTAATGTTCTTTCTGCGCCGCCCGGGAGGGAACGGACGAGGGAGTGAAACCCCGTCGGAACCGAGCGAGGGGCGCAACGCCCGAGAAGGCCCCGCGAGGGTCCAACTCTGGTGGGGTATGGTGTAATTGGCAGCACGAGTGATTCTGGTTCATTTAGTCTAGGTTCGAGTCCTGGTACCCCAGCGCAGTACGCACCACCGCAGTACCGCACAAAAAAAGATCAAGCCCCCGTTGTGTAGCGGCCTAGCACGCTGCCCTCTCACGGCAGTAGCGCCGGTTCGAATCCGGTCGGGGGTACTGGTCCCGCAAGGGATCACCTGGAAAGCCCCCGTTGTGTAGCGGCCTAGCACGCTGCCCTCTCACGGCAGTAGCGCCGGTTCGAATCCGGTCGGGGGTACTGGTCCCGCAAGGGATCGCCAGGAAGCCCCCGTTGTGTAGCGGCCTAGCACGCTGCCCTCTCACGGCAGTAGCGCCGGTTCGAATCCGGTCGGGGGTACCAGAGCAGGAGGGCCGATGGGCTTACCCATCGGCTGATTGCTTTGTTGGGGTATGGTGTAATTGGCAGCACGAGTGATTCTGGTTCATTTAGTCTAGGTTCGAGTCCTGGTACCCCAGCCAGAAAGTACGGCCCCGGTTCCCGCCGGGGCTTTTCGCATTTCCGGCGGCCGTGCGGAAATGCCTGCCGGCCGTGCGGGAATTGCCGCGCCGAGAACCCCGAAGGGCCCGCTCACCTGGTGAGCGGGCCCTTCCGGATTCGTGGGGGATTCTGCTGCGGTGGGGGCGGGTGTGGGGGTGGGTGGGGGATTCGGCGGGGGAGCTCAGCTGCGGCGCAGGGCCTCGGTGAGACGGTTGGCCGCCTCGATGATGGCCTGGGCGTGCAGCCGGCCCGGGTGGCGGGTCAGCCGCTCGATCGGGCCGGAGACCGAGACGGCGGCCACCACGCGGTTGGAGGGGCCGCGGACCGGTGCGGAGACCGAGGCCACGCCCGGCTCCCGCTCGCCGATCGACTGGGCCCAGCCGCGGCGGCGCACGCCGCTCAGCGCGGTGGCGGTGAAGCGGGCGCCCTGGAGGCCGCGGTGGAGCCGCTCGGGCTCCTCCCAGGCCAGCAGGACCTGGGCGGCCGAGCCGGCCTTCATCGGCAGGGTGCTGCCGACCGGGACGGTGTCCCGCAGGCCGGAGAGCCGCTCGGCGGCGGCGACGCAGATCCGCATCTCGCCCTGCCGGCGGTAGAGCTGTGCGCTCTCGCCGGTGACGTCGCGCAGGTGGGTCAGGACCGGGCCCGCGGTGGCGAGCAGCCGGTCCTCGCCCGCCGCGGCGGAGAGTTCGGACAGCCGGGGGCCGAGGATGAAGCGGCCCTGCATGTCCCTGGTGACCAGGCGGTGGTGTTCGAGTGCGACGGCGAGTCTGTGGGCCGTGGGGCGCGCCAGACCGGTGGCGGCGACCAGCCCCGCCAACGTGGCGGGGCCCGACTCCAGTGCGCTGAGCACCAGAGCGGCCTTGTCGAGAACGCCGACGCCGCTAGAGTTGTCCATGACCTAAGACTGCAGTCTCATTCCGCGAGACGCAAGTTCAATCTTCCGCGAAAAGCGCCACTCTGGATGCAGCAGCCCGGGAGACATCCAGGATGCGACCCCAACAGGGTGTCCGCATCGTGGACACCGATCCGGTGTGCAGGTCGCGCGGCGTGAGCCTCACAGGGCGGCGACAGCTTCGACCTCGACGACACGAGAAGGCCGGCAACGCGGCCGGCTGGAGGGAACCCGATGGGACGGACACTCGCAGAGAAGGTCTGGGACGACCACGTCGTCCGGCGCGCGGAGGGCGAGCCCGACCTGCTCTTCATCGACCTGCACCTGCTGCACGAGGTGACCAGCCCGCAGGCCTTCGACGGCCTCCGGCTGGCCGGACGCACGGTCCGTCGCACCGACCTCACGATCGCGACCGAGGACCACAACACCCCGACCCTCGACATCGACAAGCCGATCGCGGACCCGGTCTCCCGGGTCCAGCTGGAGACGCTGCGCCGCAACGCCGCCGAGTTCGGCGTCCGGATCCACTCGCTCGGCGACGTCGAGCAGGGCGTCGTCCACGTCGTCGGCCCCCAGCTGGGCCTGACCCAGCCCGGCACGACCGTGGTCTGTGGCGATTCCCACACCTCCACCCACGGCGCCTTCGGCGCGCTGGCGTTCGGCATCGGCACCAGCCAGGTCGAGCACGTGCTGGCCACCCAGACCCTGCCGCTGGCCCCGTTCCGGACCATGGCCATCACCGTCGAGGGCGAACTGCCCGAGGGGGTGACCGCCAAGGACCTGATCCTGGCGATCATCACGAAGATCGGCACCGGCGGCGGCCAGGGCTATGTCCTGGAGTACCGCGGCTCGGCGATCCGCAGCCTCTCCATGGAGGCCCGGATGACCATCTGCAACATGTCCATCGAGGCTGGCGCCCGGGCCGGCATGATCGCCCCGGACCAGACCACCTTCGACTACCTCGAAGGACGCCCGCACGCCCCGGAGGGCGAGGACTGGGACGCGGCCGTCGCCTACTGGAAGACCCTGGTCACCGACGAGGACGCGGTCTTCGACCACGAGATCTTCATCGACGCC
This sequence comes from Kitasatospora sp. NPDC042419, assembly GCF_056437345.1. Taxonomy (NCBI): domain Bacteria; kingdom Bacillati; phylum Actinomycetota; class Actinomycetes; order Kitasatosporales; family Streptomycetaceae; genus Kitasatospora; species Kitasatospora sp. NPDC042419. The sequence continues at coordinate 91,607 of NZ_JBWKAW010000034.1, read as the reverse complement.
GCCGAGCTGACCCCCTTCGTCACCTGGGGCACCAACCCCGGCCAGGGCGCCCCGCTCGGCGCGAACGTCCCGCACCCGGAGTCCTTCGCCGACCCGCAGGAGCGGACCGCCGCCGAGAACGCCCTCGCCTACATGGGCCTGGAGGCCGGCACCCCGCTGCGCGAGGTCGCGGTCGACGCGGTCTTCGTCGGCTCCTGCACCAACGGCCGGATCGAGGACCTGCGGGCCGCGGCCGCGATCCTGGAGGGCCGGCGGGTCGCCGAGGGCGTGCGCATGCTGGTCGTCCCCGGCTCCGTGCGGGTCGCCCTGCAGGCCGTCGAAGAGGGCCTGGACAAGGTGTTCACCGCCGCCGGCGCCGAGTGGCGCCACGCGGGCTGCTCGATGTGCCTGGGCATGAACCCCGACCAGCTGGCCCCCGGCGAGCGCTGCGCCTCCACCTCGAACCGCAACTTCGAGGGCCGTCAGGGCAAGGGCGGCCGCACCCACCTGGTCTCCCCGCAGGTCGCCGCCGCGACCGCCGTCCTGGGCCGGCTGGCGGCCCCCGCCGATCTGAACGCCGCCGACCTGGCGGACCCCAACGCCGCTGTGGAGGTCTGAGCAGCATGGAGAAGTTCACCACCCACACCGGCCGGGCCGTCCCGCTGCGCCGCAGCAACGTCGACACCGACCAGATCATCCCCGCCCACTGGCTCAAGAAGGTCACCCGTTCCGGTTTCGAGGACGGTCTGTTCGAGGCCTGGCGCAAGGACGAGTCGTTCGTCCTGAACCGGCCCGAGCGCCGGGGCGCCACCGTCCTGGTGGCCGGCCCCGAGTTCGGCACCGGCTCCTCCCGCGAGCACGCCGTCTGGGCCCTGCAGAACTACGGGTTCCACGCGGTCGTCTCGTCCCGCTTCGCCGACATCTTCCGCGGCAACTCGCTGAAGAACGGCCTGCTCACCGTGGTGCTGCCGCAGGAGACCGTGGAGCGGCTCTGGGAGCTCACCGAGGCCGACCCGGACGCCGAGATCACCGTGGACCTGGAGGCCCGCGAGGTGCGGGCCGAGGGCATCACCGCCTCCTTCGAACTGGACGACAACGTTCGGTGGCGGCTGCTGAACGGGTTGGACGACATCAGCATCACCCTGCAGAACGAGCCCGACATCGCGGCCTTCGAGGCGACCCGCCCGGCCTTCAAGCCGCGCACTCTGCCGGTGGCCTGAGATCCCGTTCTGAACAAGCATTCTGACGATCCGCCGGATGGCCCGCTCCCCCCTCGGGGGGGCGGGCCATCCGCCGTTCCGGAGCGGGAGTTGTCCGGCCCCGCCGCCCCCCGATTGCCCTTTCGGTATTGCCGCAGAGGGCCCCGCGCATGCACAACTCCGGGTAGATGGCACAATCAGTGCATGCACCGGCACCATGAACCTCCGTACGCGGGCGGCGAACCCGCGTCACCGGAGTCCACGGGCCGGGGATCCGAACGCCGAATTGACGATCGGCCGGACGTCGCCACCTCACCTGCTGAGGGGCCGGACGACCCGGAAGCCGCAGCGCTCTTCGCGCTTGTGGCCGAGCGGTTGAAGCAAGCTCACGACCGCGTGCATGCGCTGAACGTGTCTGCCGATGCAAAGACCGCTCTCACCCGTCAACTGCTGATCGTCACGGAGACCGCCAAGCGCGATCTTCCCGGGGCGGCGCGGCGGTTGAGTCGCTTTGTGCAGGACCTCGACGAGGGGCGCCCGCCCGTCGACTGAGGTCGCCGACGCGCAAATCCATTGCGACACTAGGGTGATTCGCGCGTTTGGTAATTGAAAGTCCGCAGATACATACCTAACGTGCGAAATGAACGGATGGAATCATCCGGCGCCCGTTTCCGAAGGGGAAGACGTGAACAAGGCTCAGCTTGTCGAAGCGGTGGCCGAGCAGCTGGGCGGTCGCAAGGCTGCCGCAGAGGCCGTCGACGCAGTGCTCGACACCATGGTCCGCGCCGTCGTGGCCGGTGACCGGGTGTCGGTCACCGGTTTTGGCACCTTTGAGAAGGTGGAGCGCTCCGCGCGCTTCGCCCGCAACCCGCAGACCGGCGAGAAGGTCAAGGTCAAGAAGACCTCGGTGCCCCGCTTCCGTCCCGGTCAGGGCTTCAAGGACCTGGTCAGCGGCAGCAAGAAGCTGCCGAAGGAAGGCCCCTCGGTGAAGAAGGCGCCCAAGGGCTCCCTCACCCCGGGCAAGAGCGGTGTCGCCGCGACCCCGGCCGCCAAGCGCGCCGCCACCAAGCGCGCCGCCACGGCCGCCGCTGCCGCCGCTCCGGCGAAGAAGGCCGCCGCCAAGAAGACGGCCACCACCGCCGCCGCGAAGAAGACCACGGCGACCGCCGCCAAGAAGGCGACCGCCACCAAGAAGGCCACCACCACCGCCGCCGCGAAGAAGACCACCGCGACCGCGACCAAGAAGACGGCGGCCGCCGCCAAGAAGACGGCCACCACCGCCGCCGCGAAGAAGACCACGGCGACCGCCGCCAAGAAGACGACCGCGACCGCCAAGAAGACGGCTCCGGCGAAGAAGACCGCCACCCGTAAGACCACCGCGCGCAAGACCACCGCGAAGTAGTCCTCGGGACGGCCTTCGAGAGCCGTGGCGCAGCATCCCGTCCGGGTTCCCGGGCGGGGCCGGCGCCACGGCTCTCCGGTTTTCCGGCGTCCGGTGGCGCGCTGCGGGCGCGGTCAGCCCTCGGCCGGGTCCGGGAAGGTCTGCAGCGTCACGAAGACCACCCGGCGGGCCGTGCCGGCGCCCTCGGTGCGGATCCGCACCCGCTGGCCGGGGCGGAGCAGCCGCAGGCCGCCGGCGTCGAAGGCGGCCGCGTCGAACGGCACCGGGGTCCCGTCGTCGAGCAGCACGGAGCCGGCCCGGGTGGCGGGGTCGAAGGTGAACGCGGTGGCCTGCATGGCAGCAGCATAGCGAGCACCGCCGACAGTCCCGGGCGGCGTCCGCGACGCGGCTCAGTGCCGCCCGGGCGGCCGGTCCGGCAGGTACCCGAGCCGGACCGCCAGGGCCCGGGTGTGCGGGCCCACGCCGAGGGCCAGCGCCTCGGTGAGGTCCTCGCCGGTGTCGACGTCCCGACGGACCGAGTCCACGCCCGACAACCGCAGTTCGCGGGCGCCGCCGGCGGTGTGCCGGGCCCGCGAGCCGTCCCCGAAGGCGGGGGCGAGCGGGCTGCCCGGGGTGCAGGCGAGCAGGGTGGTGCCCAGGCCCGGGGCGTCGGGAAGGAAGGCGCGGCCGGTGGCCGGGACGGCGGCCAGCACCCGGCCCAGCTCGGCCGGGCGCAGGGCCGGCAGGTCCGCCGAGAGCGCGGCCAGCGGGGCGCGCGGGGCGAGCGCCAGCGCGGCCGCCGCGCCGTGCGCCAGTGCCTCGTTGAGTCCGCCCCCCGGTTCGTCGTCGACCACCCGGGCGCCGAGCGCGGCGAGCAGCTCGCCGGCCGCCGCGTCCCGGGTCACCACCAGGACCCGGCTGACCTCGGGGGCGGCCAGCGCGGCGGTGACGGTGTCCAGGGCGAAGGAGAGCGCCAGGTCCGGGCGGTGCGGGCCGGCGAACGGCGCCAGCCGGGACTTGGCCCGGGCGAGCGGCTTGAGCGGCAGCACCAGCGACCAGCCGGCGGTGGGTGCGGCGGGCGCGACGGGCCCGGTGGGGCGTACGGTGTCCTGGGTCATCGGCGTCATTGTGACGCCGGTCCCGGAACCCTCGCCAGGCCGTCCGAACTGTGCGGACGTGCGTTTGATCACGCCCGCCCGACGTGCTGGCGGGTTGCTCGACAGCCGGTGAGCGGTCGGGCGAGACTGTTCCGCGCCCGGGCCCCGAACCGGGGTCGCGGCAACGTGACTGACGCGGCACCCCACGTGCCGCACGGATGAGGAGGACCTGGGGTGGCCCGCCGCTCGTACGCCAGCTTCGGCAACGCCGACTACGGCATCTGGTACCGCTTCGCGGCCGTGCTGGTGAAGCCGGTGACGACCGCCCTGGTCAAGCCCGACTGGCGGGGCTGGGAGCACCTCCCGAAGGAGGGCGGCTTCATCGCCGCGGTCAACCACAACTCGGTCATCGACCCGGTGGTCTACGCGCACTGGCAGTACAACAGCGGACGGCCGCCGCGGATCCTCGGCAAGTCGTCGCTGTTCTCCGTGCCGTTCATCGGGTTCATGCTCCGCAAGACCGGCCAGATCCCGGTCTTCCGCGAGTCGACCGACGCCGCGCAGGCGTTCCGGGCCGCGATCGACGCGGTCAACAGCGGCCAGTGCGTGCAGTTCTACCCGGAGGGCACGCTCACCCGGGACCCGGACCTCTGGCCGATGACCGGCAAGAGCGGGGTGGCCCGGGTCGCGCTGATGACCGGCGCGCCGGTCATCCCGGTGGCGCACTGGGGCGCGCACGAGATCATCCCGCCGTACGGCAAGGGCGGCTCCGGGAAGGGCAAGTTCAACCTCTTCCCGCGCCACCGGGTGACGGTGGCGGCCGGGCCGGCCGTCGACCTGAGCAAGTACCAGGGCCAGGAGCTGACCGCGCAGGTGCTCAGGGACGCCACCGAGGACATCATGACGGCGATCACCGCCGTGCTGGCCGAGATCCGCGGCACCGAGCCGCCCGCCGAGCGGTACGACATGCGGGAGGCGGCGCGGAACCGGGCCACCGCGGCGGCGGCCCGCCGGCAGAAGGCGGCCGGCCGGGCCGGCGACGAGGCCGAGGAGGCCGGCAAGTGACCCGATGCGCCGTGTTCGGAACGGGCTCCTGGGGAACCGCGTTCGCGATGATCCTCGCGGACGCCGGGTGCGAGGTGACCCTCTGGGGCCGCCGGCAGGAGTTGGCGGACGCCGTCAACGCCACCCACGTCAACCCGGACTACCTCCCCGGGATCCGGCTGCCCGCCTCGGTCCGGGCCACCACCGACGCCGCCGAGGCGCTGGCCGGCGCCGACTTCGCGGTGCTCGTGGTGCCCTCCCAGACGCTCCGCGAGAACCTCGCGGCCTGGGCGCCGCTGCTGGAGCCGCAGACCGTCCTGGTCAGCCTGATGAAGGGCATCGAGCTCGGCACCGCCAAGCGGATGAGCGAGGTCATCGGAGAGGTCGCCGGGGTCGGCCCGGAGCGGATCGCCGTGGTCAGCGGCCCCAACCTGGCCCGGGAGATCGCCAACCGGCAGCCCGCCGCGAGCGTCGTCGCCTGCACCGACGAGGCGGTCGCCAAGCGGCTCCAGGCGGCCTGCCACACGCCGTACTTCCGGCCGTACACCAACACCGACGTGATCGGCTGCGAGCTCGGCGGCGCGGTGAAGAACGTCATCGGCCTGGCGGTCGGCATGGCCAACGGCATGGGGCTCGGGGACAACACCAAGGCGACGCTGATCACCCGGGGGCTGGCCGAGACCACCCGGCTGGGGCTGGCGCTCGGCGCGGACGCGCACACCTTCGCCGGGCTCGCCGGGATGGGCGACCTGGTGGCGACCTGCTCCTCGCCGCTCTCCCGCAACAACACCTTCGGCACCAACCTGGGCCGGGGCATGTCGCTCGCGGAGACCATCGCGGCCACCCGGCAGACCGCGGAGGGCGTGAAGTCCTGCGAGTCGGTGCTCGACCTGGCCCGGCGCAGCGGCGTCGACATGCCGATCGTGGAGGCGGTGGTGGACGTGGTGCACAACGGCCGGCCCACCCAGGAGGCGCTGCAGGCGCTGATGTCCCGCTCGGCCAAGCCGGAGCGGCGGTGAACGGCCCCCGGGGCTGAGCCGGCTCCTCCGGTCGGACGGCGTCCCGGTCGGGCGGACGCCCGGGCGAACGGCTGCCCGGGTCGGACGGACGCCCGGGTGGCTGACCCGCCCGAAACGGGGCACACGGTACTCTCGGTCGCGATATGAGCATCGAACAGACCTCCCAGAACCCGTCCGGGAAGCCGCGTGTCGCCATCGTCTTCGGCGGACGCAGCTCCGAGCACGCCATCTCGGTCTCCACCGCGGGCAGCGTGCTGAGGGCGATCGACCGCGACAAGTACGAGGTGCTGCCGATCGGCATCACCCACGAGGGCCGCTGGGCGCTGGTCAGCGACGAGCCGGCCCGGATGGCCATCACCGACGGCCGCCTGCCGGACGTCGCCCACGTCGCCGAGTCCGTCGAGGGCCAGGTCGCGCTGCCGCTCGGCCCGGGCAGCCGTGACGTGGTCTGGAGCGAGCCCGGTGCCGCCCCGAAGGCGCTCGGCGAGGTGGACGTGGTCTTCCCGCTGCTGCACGGCCCCTGGGGCGAGGACGGCACCCTGCAGGGCCTGCTGGAGCTCTCCGGCGTGCCGTACGTCGGCAACGGCGTGCTCTCCAGCGCGGTCGGCATGGACAAGGAGTTCACCAAGCGCCTGCTGGCCTCGCACGGTCTGGGCGTCGGTCGGTACACCGTGGTCAGGCCGCGCGAGTGGGAGACCGAGGAGGGCCGCGCCGCGGTCCGCGAGCGCGCCGCCGAGCTGGGCCTGCCGCTGTTCGTGAAGCCCTGCCGGGCCGGTTCCAGCATGGGCATCACCAAGGTCAAGGACCTCTCCGAGCTCGACCGCGCGATCGAGGAGGCCCGCCGGCACGACCCCAAGCTGATCATCGAGGCGGGCGTCTCCGGCCGCGAGGTCGAGTGCGCGGTGCTGGAGTTCGAGGACGGCCCGCGGGCCAGCGTCCCGGCCGAGGTCCTGGTCGGCGGCGACTACGAGTTCTACGACTTCGAGGCCAAGTACATCGACTCCTCCGAGGTGCGGATCCCGGCCGAGCTCTCGGCCGGGGAGACCGCCGAGATCCGCCGCCAGGCGGTCGCCGCGTTCGAGGCGCTCGGCTGCGAGGGCCTGGCCCGGGTGGACTTCTTCCTGCTGGACGACGGCAGCTGGATGGTCAACGAGATCAACACGATGCCCGGCTTCACCCCGATCTCGGCCTACCCCAAGATGTGGGAGGCCAGCGGGCTGTCCTACCCGGAGCTGATCGACCGGCTGCTGCAGGCGGCGCTGCGCCGCTCGACCGGCCTGCGGTAATCCCGCGGACGACGCGGAAACGGCGGGCCGGAACGTTCCGGCCCGCCGTTTCCGCGCACACGCCCTAGGGGATGGTGGCCGCCACCGTGTCGGAGAGGGCCGCGCCGGCTTCCAGCGGGTTGGGGGTGGCCCCGGCGGGGACGGTCAGCTCGACGAAGGCCGCGCGCTGGGTGACGGTGAGCCGGTAGCCGCCGTCCTTCAGCGGCTCCGGCCACCAGGTGACGCCGTTGAACGTCGGCGCGATCTCCGCCTGCTTCTCGTCGACCAGCGCCTCCGGGTGCGGCACGCCGCAGCGCAGGACGATGCGCGGCGAGGCGCCCCAGGCGGCGACGTACGGGGAGGCGGGCTTCGGGTCCTTGCGCGGGTGCCCGAGCAGCTCCTGGGGGAGCGCCGCGGCCAGCGCCCGGCAGTACCCGGCCGCCCTGGCGGACGGCTGGGGGGCCTCGATCTTCTCGGGCGCGCTCCAGCTGCCGATCAGCACCACCACGGTGCAGGTCAGCGCGAGCGGCACCGCCAGCCAACGGACCGGGGCCGGCAGTGCCGCGAGGAAGCGGGGGACACGGAGTTCTCGGGTCACCCGCCGATGGTATGCGGGTCTTACAGGTGGACCACCGGACAGGTCAGGGTGCGGGTGATTCCCTCGATCTGCTGGACCTTCGCCACGACGAGGCGGCCGAGGTCGTCGACGGTGTCGGCCTCGGCCCGGACGATCACGTCGTAGGGGCCGGTCACGTCCTCGGCCTGGAGGACTCCGGGGATCTTGGAGATCGACTCGGCCACGGAGCTGGCCTTGCCGACCTCGGTCTGAATCAGGATGTAGGCCTGTACCACGGGGACCTCCCGGCGGCTGGGTACGGGGATCGCCGCCGTGATCGCCCGGTCGGGTGTCGGGGGGTGGGAACGGGCTCACCGGCAGTCTGATCACCACGCTACCGCGCAGCGGGGCGGGGAGGGGAGACCTGTGCGCCGTCGGAGGGCGTACGCTGCGCGCGGAAGCGACTTGGACGTACGACGCAGGTGCGCACGTGACGGAGACCGAGAGGACGGCAGATGCAGGGGACCGTGGGCGAGCTGGGCGAGTTCGGACTCATCAGGGAGCTGACCGCCCGCGTACCGCTCACCGACGCGGTCGACCTCGGCCCGGGTGACGACGCCGCGGTGGTGAAGGCCCCGGACGGCCGGGTGGTGGCCACCACGGACGTGCTGATCGAGAACCGGCACTTCCGCCGGGACTGGTCGACCGCCTACGACGTGGGCCGCAAGGCCGCCGCGCAGAACCTCGCCGACGTGGCCGCGATGGGCGCGGTGCCGACCGCGATACTCCTGGGCCTGGTCGCGCCCGCGGACCTGCCCACCACCTGGGCGACCGAGCTGATGGACGGGCTGCGCGACGAGTGCCAGGTGGCCGGGGCGACGGTGGTCGGCGGCGACGTGGTGCGCGGGGACACCATCACGCTGGCCATCACGGCGCTCGGGGATCTGCAGGGGCGCGCGCCGGTGACGCGCGCCGGGGCCCAGGTGGGTGACGTGGTGGCGGTCACCGGCTGGCTGGGCTGGTCGGCGGCCGGGCTGACCGTGCTGCAGCGCGGCTTCCGCTCCCCGCGGGCCTTCGTCGAGGCGCACCGCCGCCCGGAGCCGCCGTACCACGCGGGCCCGGCCGGCGCGGAGTTGGGCGCCACCTCGATGATCGACGTGAGCGACGGGCTGGTCGCCGACCTCGGCCACGTCGCCAAGGCCAGCGCGGTGGACATCGACCTGCGGGCCGCCGACTTCGACGTCCCGGCCCAGATGGCGGACATCGGGCAGGCGGTCGGCGTGGACCCGCTGGTCTGGGTGCTCTCCGGCGGCGAGGACCACGCGATCGTGGCGACCTTCCCGCGCGGGGTCCAACTGCCCGCCCGCTGGCGGGTGGTGGGCGAGGTCGTGGGCCGTGCGAGGGCGGCGCGCGGCGGCCGGGTGACGGTGGACGGCGAGGCCTGGGACCGGGTCGGCGGCTGGGACCACTTCTCGGAGTGACGGCGGGCGCGGCCGGGGGAGGCCGGGGGAGGCCGCCCCGGCCGACCGCTGTGCGGCGCCCGCCGGTTGACGCTCCGTCGGGTGTGCCGGCGGGGCGCACCCGGGGGCGCGCGACGCTCCGGATGCGTCCGGCGAACCGCCTCCGGGCGGGGTGAGCGCGTAGGCTTGCCGCATCCGGACCGCCCGCCGTCGGCATGGGTGGTCTGAACCACTGTGGTCTGAACCACTTCGGAGCGGGAGAGCACACCACCATGCGTATCGGTGTCCTGACCAGCGGCGGCGACTGCCCCGGCCTGAACGCGGTGATCCGCTCCGTGGTGCACCGGGGCACCGATGTGCACGGTGACGAGATCATCGGCATCGAGGACGGCTTCCTCGGCCTGATCGAGGGCCGCACCCGCCCGGTCTCGCACGACGACGTCACCGGCCTGCTGACCCTCGGCGGCACCATCCTCGGCTCGGCCCGGGTCCAGCGCGACCGGATCGCCTGGGCGGTGGAGAACGCCAAGACCCTCGCCCGCGACATCGGCATCGACGCGCTGATCGCGATCGGCGGCGAGGGCACCCTCACCGCCGCCAAGATGTTCAGCGACGCCGGACTCCCCGTGGTCGGCGTGCCGAAGACCATCGACAACGACATCGACGCCACCGACGTCACCTTCGGCTTCGACACCGCGGTGCACGTCGCCACCGAGGCGATCGACCGGCTGAAGACCACCGCCGAGTCCCACCAGCGCGTCATGGTCGTCGAGTTGATGGGCCGTCACACCGGCTGGATCACCCTCACCGCCGGCATGGCGGGCGGTGCGCACGGCATCCTGATCCCGGAGAAGCCGTTCGACATCGAGGGCGTGGCCCGGATGGTCGAGGACCGCTTCGCCCGCGGCAAGAAGTTCGCCATCATCGCCGTCGCCGAGGGCGCCGCACCGATGCCCGGCACCATGCGCTTCGACCACGGCGAGGTCGACCGGTTCGGGCACCGCACCTTCGGCGGGATCGGCAACCGGCTCGCCAACGAGCTGGAGAACCTGCTCGGCAAGGAGGCCCGCCCGGTCATCCTCGGCCACACCCAGCGCGGCGGCACCCCGACCGCGCGGGACCGGGTGCTCGCCACCCGCTTCGGCTGGCACGCGGTGGAGGCCGTCCACCAGGGCGCGTTCGGCCACTTCACCGCGCTGCGCCGCAGCGACATCCGGCTGGTGCCGGTCGCCGAGGCCGTCACCCGGCTCAAGACCGTGCCGGAGGACCGCTGGGCGGAGTCGGAGGCGGTGCTCTGAACCGGCGCCGGTAGGTTGGGGGCATGTCCCTCCCGTCCTCCGCCCCCACCCCCGCCACCGCACCCCCGCGCGTGCTCACCGTGGCCGGCTCAGACTCCGGCGGCGGCGCCGGCATCCAGGCCGACCTCAAGGCGATGCTCGCCCTCGGCGTCCACGGCATGAGCGTGATCACCGCCGTCACCGCGCAGAACTCGCTCGGCGTCCAGGGCTACTGGGAACTGCCCGCCGAGGCCGTCCGGGCCCAGTTCCGCAGCGTGGTGGACGACATCGGCGTCCAGGCCGTGAAGACCGGCATGCTCGCCTCCATCGAACTGGTGGAGACCGTCTCCGACCTGCTGGCGGGCGTCGACGCCCCCGTCGTGGTCGACCCGGTCGGCGTCTCCAAGCACGGCGACGCGCTGCTCGCCGCCGAGGCCGTCGCGACCGTCCGCGAGAGGCTGCTGCCGGTCGCCACCCTCGCCACGCCCAACCTGCACGAGGTGACGCAGCTCACCGGCCGCACCGTGGAGAACGAGGCGCAGATGGTGGACGCCGCCAAGGCGCTGCTGGACCTCGGGCCGCGCTGGGTGCTGGTCAAGGGCGGCCACCTGGAGGGCGAGGCGGCCGACCTGCTGTACGGCGGCGCGGGGGAGGAGCACTGGTACCGGGCGCCGCGCTACGACAACCGGCACACCCACGGCACGGGCTGCACGCTGGCCAGCGCGATCGCCTCGGGCCTGGCCAAGGGCGAGCCGCTGCCGGAGGCGGTCGCCTCCGCGAAGGAGTACATCACCGGCGCGATCGCCCACGGCTTCGCGCTCGGCTCAGGGATCGGCCCGGTCGACCACGCCTGGCGCTGGCGCTGAGCGGAGCCGGGAAAGACCGGAGGGCGGGCCCGCGGGGGCCCGCCCTCCGGCGGAAAGGTCGGCGGTGTCGCCGGACAGACAGAAAGCCGGCCCATCCGAGGATGAACCGGCTTGCTGGAGGACCGGCGTACCGGTCTGCGCGTCAGCGCGAGACCTTACCGGCCTTGATGCACGAGGTGCAGACGTTGAGCCGCTTCGGCGTCCGCCCAATCACAGCGCGCACCGTCTGGATGTTGGGGTTCCAACGACGGGGGGTACGGCGGTGAGAGTGGGAGATGCTGTTGCCGAAGCCCGGCCCCTTGCCGCAGACGTCGCAGTTGGCAGCCACAGGAGTCACTCCAAGACTTCAGATCATTTACGTTCGAAAACCCCGCTGGACCAGCGGAGCACTCGCGTGAACCGGACCGGGCCGAAGGGTGAGCCTGAACCTGTTCCAGGCAACCGGAAGAGCATACAACGCTTGCTCCCGTTCAACGAAACTACCATGACCGGCCGAGTGATCGCTCTGCCCGCTGCTTCCGGCAGCGCCTCCCGGCCCCCGATAACCTGCCGGTACCACCCCTCGCCGTTCACCCTCAGGCCATCACGGCGTCCCATCCGGAGGAGACCTGGTGCTGCACACGCTCGACGCCCCGGCCGTGCGCAGCTGGTGCCAGCTGGCCCTGCGCGCGCTCGGCCAGGCCCGCGAGGAGATCGACGCACTCAACGTCTACCCCGTCCCGGACGGGGACACCGGCACCAACCTGTACCTGACCGTGGAGTCGGCCGCCGCCGAGGTGGAGAGCCGGTTCGCCGCCCCCGGACCCGGTCCGGCGCCGGGGCTCGCCGAGACCGCCCGGGCGATGGCCCGCGGCGCGCTGGTCGGCGCCCGCGGCAACTCCGGGGTGATCCTCGCCCAGTGGCTGCGCGGAACCGCCGAGACGCTGGCCGAGGGCGGCGGCGCCGACCAGTTGCGGGCCGCCCTCCAGCGGGCCGCCGACTCCGCCTACCAGGCCGTCGCCGAGCCGGTCGAGGGCACCCTGCTCACCGTCGCCAGGGTCGCCGCCCGGGAGGCGGGCCGGGCCGGCGCGGGGCTCGGACAGGTCGCCGACACCGCCTACCGGGCCGCCCGGGAAGCGCTACGGCACACCCCCGAACAGCTCGCCGTGCTCGCCGAGAACGGCGTGGTGGACGCCGGCGGCCGCGGCCTGGTCGCCGTCCTCGGCGCGCTCGCCGACGCGGTGGCCGGACACCAGCCGATGGGCCCGGTCGCGCTGCGCGGCGACCTCCACGTGGTGGAGAGCTGCTCCGGACACGTCCGTCCGCCCGGACCCGGCCACCCCGCGTTCGAGGTCATCTACCTGCTGGACGCCCCCGACGAGGCGCTGCCCGCACTGCGCGAACGGCTGGCCGGACTCGGCGACTCGCTCGTGGTCGGCGGCGGCGACGGGCTCTGGAACGTGCACGTCCACGTGGACGACGCGGGCGCCGCCGTCGAGGCCGGGGTCGAGGTCGGGCGGCCGCACCAGATCCGGATCACCCACTTCGCCGAGGCCGCCGCCCGGGCCGGCACCGCCGCCGACCGCGGCGAGGCGGAGCGGCGCACCCGCGCGGTGCTCTCGGTGGTCTCCGGCGCGGGCCTGGCCGAACTCTGCGAGCAGGCCGGCGCGGTCGTCCTGCACGCCGAACCCGGCCGCCCCCCGGCCAGCGCCGAACTCACCGCCGCCGTCCGCCGGGCCGCCGCCCGCGAGGTCGTGCTGCTGCTCAACGACCCGGAGCTGCGGGCCGCCGCCGGCGCCGCCGCCGACCAGCTGCGCGAGGAGGGCGTCCGGATCGCCGTCCTGCCCACCCGCTCACCGGTCCAGGGGCTGGCCGCGCTCGCCGTGCACGAGTCCGCCCGCCGCTTCGACGAGGACGTGGTCGCCATGACCTCGGCGGCCGGCGCCACCCGGTACGCCGAACTGGCGGTCGCCGAGGGGGAGTCCTGGACCATGGCCGGGGTCTGCCAGGCCGGCGACGTGCTCGGGCTGATCGACGGGGACGTCGCGGTGATCGGCACCGGGCTGGCCGAGGTCGGCACCAGCGTGCTCGACCGGATGCTCGGCGCCGGCGGCGAACTGGTCACCCTGATCCTCGGCGAGGGCGCACCCGGGGGACTGGCCGACCACCTGGTCGCGCACGCCCGGCACCGGCGGCCCGAGGTGGACGCGGTGGTCTTCCACGGCGGCCAGGAGTCGGCGCCGCTGCTCATCGGCGTGGAGTGAGGGCCGGGCCGGAGCGGCCCGGGCGCGGGCCGGTCGACGCCCCGACTGTCGGTCCCGTGGTGTAAACAAGCCCTGATGGGCGCTCTCGATGAACCACTGACCAAGCTCGTCGGCGACCGGACCGCCAAGGTGCTCGCCGACAGCCTCAAGCTGCGCACGGTCGGCGACCTGCTGCACCACTATCCGCGCCGCTACGTCGAACGCGGCCAGCTCACCAGCCTGGACGAGCTGGAGATCGACGAGCACGTCACCGTGCTGGCCCGGATCGAGAAGGTCACCCTGATCCCGTTCCGCGGCCGCAAGGGCGACCGCCTGGAGGTGGTCGTCACCGACGGCCGCAGCAGGCTCTCGCTGGTCTTCTTCAACCAGGGCTGGCGGCAGAAGGAGCTGAAGGGCGGCGCCCAGGGCCTGTTCGCGGGCAAGGTGGGCGTCTTCAACCGCACCCGCCAGCTGGTCTCGCCGGACTACCAGCTGCTCGACGAGGACGCCGACGCCGGCGCCGCCCAGCAGTTCGCCGGCCGGCTCATCCCCGTGTACGGCGCCAGCTCCCAGATGCCCAGCTGGAAGCTGTCGCTCTGCGTCGAGACGGCGCTCACCAAGCACCTGTCCGACGTCGGCGAGCCGCTCCCCGCCGAACTCCGCGAGCGGCACGGCCTGATCCCGCTGCCCGAGGCGCTCGAACTGATCCACCGCCCGCGCAACCACGCCGACCGCGAGCGCGCCCAGGACCGGCTCCGCTGGGACGAGGCCTTCGTCCTCCAGGTCGCCCTCGCCCAGCGCCGCGCCGCCGACTCCGCGCTGCCCGCCAAGCCGCGCCGGGCCCGCGAGGGCGGCCTCCTCGACGCCTTCGACGCCCGGCTGCCGTTCACCCTCACCGAGGGCCAGCAGAAGGTCTCCGCGGAGATCGCCGCCGACCTGGCGGACGAGCACCCGATGCACCGCCTGCTCCAGGGCGAGGTCGGCTCCGGGAAGACCCTGGTGGCACTGCGCGCCATGCTCGCCGTGGTGGACGCCGGCGGGCAGGCGGTGCTGCTCGCGCCCACCGAGGTGCTGGCCCAGCAGCACCACCGTTCGATCGTCGAGATGATGGGCGACCTGGCCGAGGGCGGCCTGCTCGGCGGCTCCGACCTCGGCACCCGGGTGGTGCTGCTCACCGGCTCGATGGGCGTCCCGGCCCGCCGCCAGGCGCTGCTCGACATGGCCTGCGGGGACGCCGGCATCGCGATCGGCACCCACGCGCTGATCGAGGACAAGGTGCAGTTCCAGGACCTCGGCCTGGTCGTGGTCGACGAGCAGCACCGCTTCGGCGTCGAACAGCGGGACGCGCTGCGCGCCAAGGGCGACCAGCCGCCGCACCTGCTGGTGATGACGGCCACCCCGATCCCGCGCACCGTCGCGATGACCGTGTTCGGGGACTTGGAGACCTCGGTGCTGGACCAGCTGCCGGCCGGCCGCTCGCCCATCTCCACCCACGTCGTCCCGGCCGTCGAGAAGCCCAACTTCCTGGCGCGCGCCTGGGAGCGGGTCCGCGAGGAGGTGACCAAGGGCCACCAGGCGTACGTGGTCTGCCCCCGGATCGGGGACGAGGAGCCCGCCGACCCCAAGGCGGGGGCGAAGGCCGCGAAGAAGCGGCGCCGGGCCGCGGACGACCTGGAGGACCTCACCGACGACGCACCGGACGAGGGCGCGGCGAGCGACGAACGGCGGCCCCCGCTCTCCGTCGTCGAGACCGCCGCGAAGCTGGCCGGGGGCCCGCTGTCCGGGCTGCGGGTGGAGATCCTGCACGGCCGCCTGGCACCCGAGGCCAAGGACGAGGTGATGCGCCGGTTCACGGCCGGCGAGGTGGACGTGCTGGTCGCCACCACGGTGATCGAGGTCGGCGTCAACGTCCCGAACTCCACCGTGATGGTGATCATGGACGCGGACCGGTTCGGCGTCTCCCAGCTCCACCAGCTCCGCGGCCGGGTCGGGCGCGGCTCCGCCGCCGGACTCTGCCTGCTGGTCAGCGACATGCCCGCGGGAAGCCCCGCCCGCGCCCGGCTGGAGGCGGTGGCCGGCACGCTGGACGGCTTCCAGCTGTCCCGGATCGACCTCGAACAGCGCCGCGAGGGCGACGTCCTGGGCCAGGCGCAGTCCGGGGTGAAGTCCTCGCTCAAGGTGCTCTCGGTGCTGGAGGACGAGGAGGTCATCGTGACCGCCCGCACCGAGGCCACCCGGCTGGTCGCCGAGGACCCGGAGCTGGCCGCCCACCCGGAGCTGCGCACCGCGCTGGCGAGCCTGCTCGACGAGGACCGCGCGGAGTACCTGGAGAAGGGCTGAGCGCGGTCGGCCGCACGGGGGCCGCAGCCGTCCGCAGCCCCTCGGCCGGGCCCGATTGTCAGACCCCCGGGAGAGAATGAAGGTGTTCAGGACGCACCCCCAAGGTGCGTTCCTGGCGCGACACTTGGGGGTTTTGCCATGGCATTCCGTCATCTCAACGAGCTCCCGCTGGGCGACAAGGTCTTCCGGATCGAACTCGCCAGCGACGACGACCGCGAGGTCACCCTCACCCTCACCGGCTGGCGCGAGGGGGAGGCGGCCGCGCCGCTCGCCTCCGGCAAGCTGCGGCTGCCGGTCGAGGACGTCGCCTCGCTGCGGATCGCGCTCAACCGGGCGCTCCGGGCCCTGGCGATCGTCGCCGACGTCTCCGAGCCCATCCCCGACCGCGACGTGCTGCGCGAGCTCTACCCCGGCCACGGCGCCCCCTGGGTGCCGCAGCACGAGGAGGAGCTGGTCCGGCGGTTCCACGAGAGCGAGACCGTCGCCCGGATCGCCGCCCGCTTCGGCCGCACGCCCGACTCCGTCCGCACCAAGCTGCGCGAGCTCGGGCACGACCCGCGCCGCCCCGAGTACTGCCCGCCCGACGGCTGCCTCTCCTGGTCCCGCTACGCCTCGCCGACGCTGCTCGGCGCGGCCGTCCCGGCCCAGGCGGCGGGGGAGTAGCCGGGGAACGACCGCACGGCGCCCGCCCCGTGCGACCGGCACCTGCCGGTGCTCGACCCGCGAGCGCGCCGGAGGCCGGCAGAGCGTCCGAAGGACCACAGCGCCTGAAAGAGCTGAGTGGCCCCGCCGGTCGGACCGGCGGGGCCACTCCCGTATAGCGTGGTCGGGCAGCGACGAAAGGACCTCCCACCACCATGACCCGCGTGATCGCCGGGGCGGCCGGCGGCCGCCGACTGGCCGTACCGCCCGGCCGGGGCACCCGCCCGACCTCCGACAAGGCCCGCGAGGCGATGTTCTCCACCCTGGAGGCGCTGCGCGGCACCCTGCAGGACGCCCGCATGCTGGACCTGTTCGGCGGGTCGGGCGCGGTCGGACTCGAGGCGCTGTCGCGCGGTGCCGAGCACGTGCTGCTGGTGGAGGCGGACGCCCAGGCGGCCCGGGTGATCCGGGAGAACGTCCGGACGGTCGGCCTGCCGGGCGCGCTGGTGAAGGCCGCCAAGGCGGAGAAGGTGATCGCCGGGCCGGCTCCGGAGGCCCCGTACGACCTGGTCTTCCTCGATCCGCCGTACGTCGTCACCGACGACGAGGTGCGCGAGATGCTGATCACACTGTCGGCTGGGGGCTGGCTCGCGGCGGACGCACTCGTCACCGTGGAGCGCAGCACCCGGGGCGGCGAGTTCGGCTGGCCGGAGGGCTTCGAGGTGCTGCGCTCGCGCAGGTACGGCGAGGGCACGCTCTGGTACGGTCGCGCCGCCGCCGAGACCCGCCACCACCCGTAGCGGGCCGAGGCCCGCAGCCGTCTCGTCACCCCATGAGGGAGCACATACGCCATGCGCCGCGCCGTCTGCCCCGGATCGTTCGACCCGATCACCAACGGCCACCTCGACATCATCGAGCGGGCCTCGAAGCTGTACGACGTGGTGCACGTCGCGGTGCTGATCAACCGCAACAAGCAGGGCATGTTCAGCATCGAGGAGCGGATCGCGCTGATCGAGGAGACCACCGCCCAGTACGGGAACGTCGTGGTCGAGTCGCACCTCGGGCTGCTGGTGGACTTCTGCCGCGAGCGGGACATCCCGGCGATCATCAAGGGCCTGCGCGCCGTCAGCGACTTCGACTACGAGCTGCAGATGGCCCAGATGAACCACGGGCTGACCGGCGTCGAGACGCTCTTCGTGCCGACCTCGCCGACGTACAGCTTCCTCTCCTCGACGCTGGTCAAGGAGGTCGCCTCGTACGGAGGCGACGTCTCGCACCTGCTGCCCGAGACGGCGCACCGCCGCCTGGTCGAGCGGATCGCCGAGCGGAGCGCCCAGCAGTAGCTTTCCCGGTGATGACCGGAGGTCCGTTTCTGCCGGTTCGTCACGGTATGTCGGTCGGGTGGGTGGTCGGCCCGGTCCGGGCGTTGTGACCTCGCACCGCCGTGGCCGTACAGTCTGTATTCCTGCCCTGCGGTGAGGTGCACCGCGCCGGGCGCTGCCTCCGCCGGACCGTCGGCGGCACACGGAAAGACGAAGCCCCGTGGACGTGCAGAACAAGGTCGACGAGATCGTGGCGGCCGTCGAGAACGCCCGCTCGATGCCCATGTCGGCCTCCTGCGTGGTGAACCGGGCCGAGCTGGTCGGCCTGCTCCAGGACCTCAAGACCGCGCTGCCCGCCGAGCTGGCCCAGGCCCAGTCGGTGATGGCCGACCACGAGTCGGTGGTCGCGGACGCCCAGGCCGAGGCGGAGCGGATCATCCAGGGTGCGCACGCCGAGCGGGGCTCGCTGATCTCCGACACCGAGGTGGTCCGCCGGGCCCAGGCCGAGGCCGACCGGATCCTCGCCGAGGCCCGCGCCGAGGTCGACACCAAGCGCGGTGAGGCCGACGACTACGTGGACAGCAAGCTGGCCAACTTCGAGGTCGTGCTCACCAAGACGCTCGGGGCCGTCGGCCGCGGCCGGACCAAGCTGCGCGGCGACGCGAGCGTCTTCGAGAACGACTACGAGGGCGAGACCGACGGCGAGGAGTTCCGGCCGCAGCGGATCAGCCCGAGCCCCGAGGTCGACGAGTACGTCGATGTGAAGCTCGCCACCCTGGAGAACGTGCTCAGCGCGACCCTGGAGGCGGTCGGCAAGGGGCGCGACAAGCTGCTCGGCAAGAAGTCGATCGACGAGCTGGGCGCCTACCTGGCCGCCGCCGACCAGGCGCAGCAGGCCAAGGAGCGGGCCGAGGCGGTCGCCGCCGGCTTCGCCGGGGACCCCGACGGCAACGACATCGCGTGGTACCGCGAGGACGTGCCGCAGCAGCAGACCTGGCCGGAGCAGACCCCGGCCGCGGCGGGCTGGCAGGCGCCCGGCGTCGACCAGTACGCGGCCGCGCAGCAGGGCGGCGGCCAGTACGCCGAGGTGTACGGCGGCGGCTTCGACCCGGCGGCCGGGCAGGGCGGCGACCCGTACGGGGGCCAGTACGGCTACGGCCAGCAGCCGCAGCAGCAGCCGGGGTACCCGGAGGGCCAGCAGGGCGGCTACGGCTACCCGCCCCAGCAGCAGGGGTACGCCGCGCAGCAGTACGACGCCTGGGGCAACCCCCAGCCCGAGGCCGTGCCCGGCTACCCGCAGCCGCCGGCCAACCCGCCGGCCCTCCCGCAGCAGGCGCAGCCCGGCCTGGACGAGACCAGCTTCTTCGACACCAGCATGATCGACATGACCCGCCTCCGGGAGCTCGGCGGCAGGTAGCGTTCGGGAGCGAAGTTGGGCCTGGCCGGAGACTCCGGTAGTCTGACCACTCCGGCCTCTCCGTGTCGGGCCGTCGGTCTGCCCGCGCATCCATCCGATGAGTGGCGCCGCGCATCAGTTTTCTCAGGAAGTCAGGACACCTTGAACCGCCTCGACCACCGCGACCCCCTCGTGTTCGACACGCACGAGCTGGGCCGTCGTCCGGGTGCGCTGCGCAAGGTGACCCGGACCCTGGAGGCCCCCGAGGGCCTGGGGATCATCGACGTGATCGGTGTCCCCGAGAAGAGCGAGATCGTGCTGGAGCTCCGCCTGGAGTCCGTGGTCGAGGGCGTGCTGGTGACCGGCACCGCCGAGGCCGTGGTCGAGGGCGAGTGTGTACGGTGCCTGGAGCCGGTCGAGTCCGATCTCGACGTGGACTTCCAGGAGCTGTACTACTACCCGGAGTCCGACGAGCGTCACCGCGCCCGGACCACCGGGACCGAGGACCTCGACGAGGACTCGGAAGAAGAGACTTACCGCCTGGAGGGCGACTACTTCGACCTCCAGCCGGTGCTGCGTGACGCGGTGGTGCTCGCACTGCCGCTGCAGCCGGTGTGCCAGGAAGACTGCCTGGGCCTGTGCTCCGAGTGCGGAGCGCGCCTGAGCGACGACCCGGCACACCACCACGATGCCGCCGACCCCCGGTGGGCGGCTCTGCAGGGACTCTCCGCCGCCCCTGGCGACGAGGGTGACGGAATCAAGAACAGCGACACCCGTGAGGGTCTCGCCGAGAACCAGGAGAAGTAGCCGTGGCTGTTCCGAAGCGGAAGATGTCGCGCAGCAACACGCGCCACCGCCGGTCCAACTGGAAGGCCGTTGTCCCGGCCCTCGTGGCGTGCGACCGCTGCCACGAGCCGAAGCTGGGTCACATCGCGTGCCCGAGCTGCGGCACGTACAACCGCCGCCAGGTCCTCTCGGTCTGATCGGCGGGGTGCACGGATCGATGTCGGACGGTAACTCCTCCCGCAAGGCGACCACCGCACCGAAGGCTCCTTCGGGCGGCGGAAAGGCCGGCGGGCCGGCTTCGACCGAATACGACGTCCTGGAAGGGCGCCTCGGGTACACACTCGAGCGCGCCCTTCTGGTGCGTGCCCTGACCCACCGCTCGTACGCGTACGAGAACGGGGGGCTGCCCACCAACGAGCGCCTGGAGTTCCTCGGCGACTCGGTGCTGGGCCTGGTGGTGACCGACACCCTCTACCGCGTCCACCCGGACGTCCCGGAGGGCACGCTCGCCAAGCTGCGCGCCGCGGTGGTGAACTCGCGCGCGCTCGCCGACGTCGGCCGCGGCCTGGAGCTCGGCACGTTCATCCGGCTCGGCAAGGGCGAGGAGGGCACCGGCGGTCGCGACAAGTCGTCGATCCTCGCCGACACCGTCGAGGCCGTGATCGGGGCCGTCTACCTGGACCAGGGTCTGGACGCCGCCACCGAGTTCGTCCACCGGCTGTTCGACCCGCTGATCGAGGAGTCCTCTCAGCTGGGCGCCGGCCTGGACTGGAAGACCAGCCTCCAGGAGCTCACCGCCTCGGTGGGCATCGGAGTGCCGGAGTACGTGGTCGAGGAGTCCGGTCCGGACCACGAGAAGACCTTCACCGCGGCGGCCCGGGTGGCCGGCGAGGACTTCGGCAGCGGCGTCGGCCGCTCGAAGAAGGAAGCCGAGCAGAAGGCCGCCGAGAGCGCCTGGCGGGCGATCAAGGAGAAGTACGCCGACCGCCTGCCCAGCGGGGCCTGAGCACGCAGTAGCCTTCCTCCTGCAGACGCAGTTCCCCGTCGCAGGAGGCTTGTTCCCGTGCCCGAACTCCCCGAGGTCGAGGTCGTCCGCCGCGGTCTGGCGAACTGGGTCGCCGGGCGGACCGTGGCCGAGGCCGAGGTGCTGCACCCGCGCGCGGTGCGCCGCCAGCCGGCCGGTCCGGCCGACTTCACCGCCCGGCTCACCGGCACCACGCTCGGCACCGCGCAGCGGCGCGGCAAGTACCTCTGGGTGCCGCTCTCCGGCACCGGAACCGGTTTCTCGCTGATCGGCCACCTCGGGATGAGCGGCCAGCTGCTCGTCCAGGACCCGTCCGTGCCGGACGAGAAGCACCTGCGGGTCCGGCTGCGGTTCGACGACGGCGGGCGCGAGCTGCGCTTCGTCGACCAGCGGACCTTCGGCGGGCTGGCGGTCGAGGAGGCCGAGGAGGGGGACCCGGAGGGCACCCCGGTCTCCATCGCGCACATCGCCCGCGACCCGCTCGACCGGCGCTTCGACGACGCCGCCTTCGCGTCCGCGCTGCGCGCCAGGCGCACCACCGTCAAGCGGGCCCTGCTGGACCAGACGCTGATCAGCGGGGTCGGCAACATCTACGCCGACGAGGCGCTCTGGCGCACCCGGCTGCACTACGACCGCCCGACCGGGTCGCTGACCCGCGCGCAGGCGCTGCTGCTGCTGGCCAACGCCCGGGACGTGATGGCGGCGGCGCTGGCCGTCGGCGGCACCAGCTTCGACAGCCTGTACGTCAACGTGAACGGCGAGAGCGGCTACTTCTCCCGCGACCTGGACGCCTACGGCCGCGAGCAGGAGCCGTGCCGGCGCTGCGGCACGCCGATCCGGCGGGCCTCCTGGATGAACCGGTCCAGCTACTTCTGCCCCCGCTGCCAGCGGGTGCCGCGGGTCCGCAGCGGGGGCTGAGCGGCCCCGGCCCTCTCCTCGGGCCCGGCGCCTCAGTGCTTGGGTGCCTCAGTGCTTGGGCGCCTCAGCGCTTGGCGAGTTCGGGCTGCGGGTGCTCGGGCTCGGGGGTGCCGCCGTGGGTGTCCTGGCCGAAGTAGGCGACACCGACCGCCGCGACCACCGACAGCAGGAAGCCCGCCACGCCGAGCCAGCCGAGCCCCGCCTTCGAGGAGTCGCCGAGCCAGAGCACGCCGACCGCTCCGGGCAGCACCGTCTCGCCGACCACCAGGGCCGCGGTGGCGCCGTTCACCGAGCCGATCTGCAGCGCCACGGTGTGCACGTACATGCCGCCGATGCCGCCGACCAGGATCGCGTACAGCGCCGGGTCGGAGAGCAGCTTGCCGAGCTCGAACGGGTCGACGCCGTTGAGGATGCGCACGCCGACGCCGAGCGCGCCGAAGCCCAGGCCGGAGAGCAGGCCGGCGACGATCGCGCCGTTGGCGCCCATCCGGCGGACCAGCAGGCCGCCGCCGACCAGCAGCACGGTGGTGATCGCCAGCAGCCACCAGTGGAAGGACATCTCGGCGTGGTGGCCGCCCTCCGGTCCGGCCGAGACGGCCAGCAGCACCAGGGCCGAGCAGAGCACGCCGATCGAGGCCCACTCCAGCTGCTTGAGCCGGATGCCGAGCAGCTTGATCGACAGCACCGCGGTGATCACCAGGTTGGCGCTGATGATGGTCTGCGAGAGGAACAGCGGCAGCAGCCGGGCGGCCAGTGCGCCGAGCCCGAAGCCGATGAAGTCCAGCACCGTGCCGAGGATGAACTCCCAGGTGACGGCGGCCTTGGCGGTGGAGGAGAGGCTCGGCCCGCCGTGCGCGGTGGTCCCGGCGGCGGAGGCGCCCTTGGCGGCCTCCTCGCGGGCGGAGCGGCGTGAGCCGACGGCCTGCAGGACCGAACCGGTGCCGTAACAGGCGGAGGCCGCCACGGCGGTGACGAGGCCGATCAACACGCGGGTGCTCCGATCGAGAGTGCTGCGGGGATGGTCAAGAGAAGGTCATGAGGGGGCGGTACGGCCACCACTATGCCCGGTCGCGGGGTACGGTCGGATCGCCCCCCGGTGGTCACCGCGGGCTGCGGTGACCCGCCGGAACGTACGTCCGGGCAGGTGGCCGGGTTCCCGCCGCGCGGCAGGCTCAGGGGCCCGCCCGGGTAGAGATCATCCCCGGGGAGGGGACGCACCCCGGCGGACGGTGGGGGTGGCGCGGTGGCCCGTACCCGGCGGGTATGCCCTGCGAGGGGGCCGGTGGAGGTAGCGTCGAAGGCATGAGAACCCTTGCTCGACGACGTTCCCGGGGCGCCGGGCCGCTCGCCCTGGTGGTGGCGCTGCTCGGGCTGCTTCTCCTGCTGGGGCCGACGGCCTCGGCGGCGGGTGGGCTGGACGACGCGGCCGCCACGCTCAAGCAGGGCCGGGTGTACGTCGACCCGGCCATGACCGGCCGGTTCGACCAGGGCCAGGCCGACGCGCTGACGGAGAAGATCCGCCAGGCCGACAAGCCGATCTTCGTCGCGGTGGTCCCGGCCGCCGCCCCGTACGGCGCCCAGACGGTCTTCGACGACCTGCGGACCAAGACCGGCATCACCGGCACCTACGCGATCTGGCGCGGCGACCAGTTCCAGGCCCGCTCGGACAAGGCCGCGCTGCCCAGCGCGAGCGCCGAACGGATCGCCGGCGCCTCCTTCCGCTCGCACCCCGGCGACATCGCCGCCACCCTCGACGACTTCGTCGACACCGCCGCCCCGCAGGTCAAGGGGCACGGCGTGAACAGCGCCGCCGGCGGTGTCCCGACCGCCGCGATCGTCGTCCCGCTGGCCCTGCTCGCGCTCGCCGGCACCGGTGTGTTCCTGCTCTTCCGCCGTGCGAAGCGGCGCAAGGAGGAGCAGCGCCGGGCCGAACTCGCGCAGCTGCGCCGGGTCGTCGACGAGGACATCACGGCCTACGGCGAGGAGCTCGACCGGCTCGACTTCGACCCGCGAGCCTCCGACGCGGACGACGCGCAGCGCGACGACTACGCGCACGCCCTGGACTCGTACGAGCGGGCGAAGCTGCTGATGGACGAGGCCAAGGGGCCGCACGACGTGAAGCCGGTCACCGAGGCGCTGGAGGACGGCCGGTTCGCGCTGGCCACCCTGGACGCCCGGCGGGAGCGCGAGCCGCTGCCGGAGCGGCGGCCGCCGTGCTTCTTCGACCCGCGGCACGGACCGTCGGCGCAGGACGCCGACTGGGCGCCGTCGGGCGGCGCGGCGCGCACCGTCCCGGTCTGCCGGGCCGACGCGGAGCGGCTGGCGGCCGGACGGGACCCGGACATCCGGACCGTCCCGACCGAGCACGGCCCGCAGCCGTACTGGAACGCCGGACCGGCCTACGGGCCGTGGGCGGGCGGCTACTTCGGCGGCTTCGGCGGCGGCGGGCTGCTGCCGGGCCTGCTGGTCGGCACGATGCTCGGCTCGATGATGGCCACCCCGGCCTACGCGGCCGGCTCGGCGGAGGCCGGCGCCGGCTACGAGGGCGGCGACGCCTCGGGCGCCGACTACGACTCCTCCGACTTCGACGGCGGCTTCGGCGGCGGGAGCGACTTCGGCGGCGGCGGGGACTTCGGCGGCGGGGGTGACTTCGGGGGCGGCTTCTGACCGACCGCCGTCCCCGCGGCGCGGTGGCGCGCCGATGCGACGATCGGTCTCGGACTCCCGCGGCCCCGCCGGTTCACCCGGCGGGGCCGCGGAGCTGTGGGAGGGGGAGCGGTGGCACCGGGTCCGGGGCTCGCCGAGCCGTGGCTGCGGCCGGGCGAGGAGCTGTCCGGTCTGGTCGAGGTCCGGCTGAGCTGGGCGGTCGGCCGGGCGCCGCGGCGGTACCGCGAGCGGGGCGCCGACGTGGAGGGCCGGGCGGAAGGCGCCTTCGACCTCCTCGACGTGCTGTTCGAAGGCGCGGAGGGCGCCGTGGGACTCGCCCTCCTCCACGGGGCCCGGGTGGTCGCGCCCGGCCTGACGGGCGGCTGGGAGAGCCTCGCGGGCCGGTTCGCCGCCGCCGCCCGGGAGGCCGAGCCGCAGCGCTCGTCGGAGACCTTCGGGTACGTGCTGCTGGCCTTCACCGACCGCCGTCGGCTGTTGCTCAAGCGGCGGGGCGCGCTGCGAGCCGACCACCTGCAGGACCTCGGCCGGATCACCGGGGTGGACCGGATCCGCCCGGACGGCAGGGACGTCCCTGCAGCCCGGGGCGAGCGCTGGGCGCGGCTGCGGTTCGCCGACGGCTCGGCGGTGGCGGTGCGGGTGGCGCGCGGGGAGTTCAAGGCGCTGGAGGGGCTGGTTGCCCTGGGCGGCTGGGTTTGAGAAGGCAACTCGTTGTGGGAGGGTGGGGGACGTGACCTCTCGGGATGTGACCTCCGACACCTCTCCGGCCGTTCCCGCCGCGCCCGCCCTGCCCGGGCGGCCCTGCTCGATCGCCGCCGCGCTGCACGTGGTGGGGGAGAAGTGGGCGCTGCTCGCGGTGCGGGAGCTGTTCTACGGCAACCACCGGTTCGACCGGATCGCCCGGAACACCGGGGCGCCGCGGGACCGGCTCACCGCCCGGCTGCGCGCGCTGGAGGAGGCCGGGGTGGTCGAACGCCGCGCCTACAGCGAGCGGCCGCCCCGGTTCGAGTACCACCTGACGGAGGCCGGCCGGGACCTCGCGCCGCTCACCCAGGCACTGCTCGGCTGGGGGGACCGCTGGCTGATGCCGGAGCCCCCGGTCGGCCTGGAGCACGGCCCCGAGGGGCACGAGCCGCACCCCTACGACCCGGCCTGGGTCTGCCGCACCTGCGGCGAGGAGGGGCGGCGCGCGGACCTGCGGGTCGAGGTCCGCAGCCCGGGCTGGACGACGGAGGGCCCCACCGCGCCGTGACGCGGGCCGCCGCCCGTCCGGATAGGGTCGGGGGCATGCACGGTCGCGACGCCCACAGTGAGGAGCCGGTCCGGGTCACCGCCTGGGTGCGGGGCAAGGTCCAGCAGGTCGGCTTCCGCTGGTGGACCAGGGCGAGGGCGCTGGAGATCGGCCTCACCGGCTACGCGAGCAACCTCGGCGACGGCCGGGTGCAGGTGGTGGCCGAGGGCCTCGCCGTCGACTGCGAACAGCTGCTCGCCCTGCTCAGGGGCCCGGACACCCCGGGGCGGGTCGCCGGGGTGACCGAGATCTGGACCGCCGTCGGCACCGGCTACGGGGGCTTCGAGATCCGCTGAGCCCGGCCCCTCCCGGAACCGGGCCGAAAGGATCGGCAACTGGCGGTGTCGTACGGTTGCCATCCGGGCAGACTCGTGGTTGACTCCGCATCGGACGATGATCCACGAGCATGTGGTGGACCTCCCCGCGACCCCCCAGGCGTGACCACACCGCCAGGCAGGTGACAGGGGCGCGGTAGCGTGCGGTGATCGTGTTGACCCGTTCCGTCTTTGGTGAGACGCTGGAAGCCCGCGCACACGACCGCGTTATCCCGGCAGGCGCATGCCCTCGTGGGCCCAGCTCACGGCGGTTGTGCCGTAGTGCCCAGCCAGCACTGCCGGTGCGCGACGCGCGTGCGTCCCCCTTCCCCCTAGACCTGTACCGTTCCGGTTCGGTCACTCAGCGTGGAGGACCATTCATCATGGCAAAGGCGCTTCTCGGGTACGTCGGCGGCCCCGACCCGCGAATGCTCTCCGAGATGCGACGGCTGCAGCAGCGCGTTCAGGATCTCGAAGCCGAGCTCATTCGTATGCAGGCTGAGAACGACGCTCTGACCGCTGTCGCTGACGAGCACTCGCTGCTCAGCAGCATCGATCTGGACCAGCGGGAGCCGGCTCTCACCTGAGTCCCGCCCGATCCCTCGATCGACGCCGTTGTGCACTGAGCCGCCCCGAAAGGGACGCAGCTTGCAAGGGACGCCCCGCGTGGCGTCCCTTCGTCGTGTCCGGGCGCGGCCCGCCGGGTGTGTCCGGACACGATCGCCGCAGGTGCGGGCGGCTACAGTCGCCGCAGGGCCTGGTGGGCGATGTGAGGAGACCGGCGCGTGCACCTGAAGAGTCTGACGCTGCGCGGGTTCAAGTCCTTCGCCTCCGCCACCACCCTGCGGTTCGAGCCCGGCATCACCTGCGTGGTCGGACCCAACGGCTCCGGCAAGTCCAACGTCGTCGACGCCCTCTCCTGGGTGATGGGCGAGCAGGGCGCCAAGTCACTGCGCGGCGGCAAGATGGAGGACGTCATCTTCGCCGGGACCAGCGGGCGGGCCCCGCTCGGCCGCGCCGAGGTCAGCCTCACCATCGACAACACCGACGGAGCCCTGCCGATCGAGTACGCCGAGGTGACCATCACCCGGACGATGTTCCGCAACGGCGGCAGCGAGTACGCGCTCAACGGTGACACCTGCCGGCTGCTCGACATCCAGGAACTGCTCTCCGACTCCGGCATCGGCCGTGAGATGCACGTCATCGTCGGCCAGGGGCAGCTCGACTCCGTCCTGCACGCCGACCCGATGGGCCGCCGCGCGTTCATCGAGGAGGCGGCCGGCGTCCTCAAGCACCGCAAGCGCAAGGAGAAGGCGCTGCGGAAGCTGGACGCGATGCAGGTCAACCTCAACCGCGTCCAGGACCTGGTCGCCGAACTCCGCCGCCAGCTCGGCCCGCTCGGCCGGCAGGCCCGGATCGCCCGGCGCGCGGCCGGCATCCAGGCCGACCTGCGCGACGCGAGGCTCCGGCTGCTCGCCGACGACCTGCTCGCCCTGCGCCAGGCGGTCGAGGCCGAGATCGCCGACGAACTCGCCCTGCGGCTGCGCCGCTCCACCGTCGAACAGGAACTCGGCCGGGCGATCGGCCGCGAGGCCGTGCTGGAGGCGCAGGTCCAGCAGCTCGGACCCGGGCTGGAGGCGGCCAGGCAGACCTGGTACCGGCTCTCCGCGCTGACCGAGCGGACCCGCGGCACCATCGGGCTGGCCGAGGCCCGGGCCCGGCACGCCGCGGCCGGCGGGCAGACCGAGGAACGGCGCGGCCGGGACCCGGAGGAACTGGAGCAGGAGGCCGCACGGGTCCGGGAGGAGGAGGCCGCGCTGGCCGAGGCACTGGAGGAGGCCCGGTACGCGCTGGCCGAGGCGGTGGAGACCCAGGGCGAGCTGGAACGTGCCCTCGCCGCCGAGGAACGACGGCTGAAGGACGCCGCCCGGGCCATCGCCGACCGCCGGGAGGGCCTGGCGCGGCTGCAGGGGCAGGCCGGCGCCGCCCGGTCCAAGGCCGCCGCCGCGGAGGCCGAGATCGGCAGGCTCGCCGAGGCCCGCGACGAGGCGCTGCTGCGCGCCGAGGCGGCCCGGCACGAGTACGAGGAACTGAAGTCCCGGGTCGAGGCGGGGGCCGAGGACGACGAGCGGACCGACACCGCCCACGAGGCCGCCCGGGAGCGGCTCGCCGCCGTCGAACGGGACCTCGCCGCCGCCCGCGAGGCCGCCGGCGCCGCCGAACGGGACCGGGCCGGGCTGACCGCCCGGCACGAGGCACTGGCACTCGGCCTGCGCCGCAAGGACGGCAGCGGCGCCCTGCTGGCCGCGGGCGACCGGCTGGCCGGCCTGCTCGGCCCGGCCGCCGCGCTGCTGCGGATCGCCCCCGGCCACGAGACCGCCCTGGCGGCCGCGTTCGGGGCGGCCGCGGACGCGGTGGCCGTCGACTCGCCCGACGCCGCCGCCCGGGCGCTCCGGCTGCTGCGCGCGGAGGACGCCGGCCGGGCCGCCCTGCTGATCGCCGGCGCGGCCGAACCTCCCCGCCCGGCCGGGGCGTTGCCGACCGGCGCCCGCTGGGCCGCCGAACTGGTCGACGGGCCTGCCGGGTTGCTGC
Source organism: Kitasatospora sp. NPDC042419 (assembly GCF_056437345.1). Taxonomy (NCBI): domain Bacteria; kingdom Bacillati; phylum Actinomycetota; class Actinomycetes; order Kitasatosporales; family Streptomycetaceae; genus Kitasatospora; species Kitasatospora sp. NPDC042419. Next base: position 62,953 of record NZ_JBWKAW010000034.1, on the reverse strand, counting down.
CCGCCGTGGGCGAACTGCTGGCCGGCGTCGCGGTCGTCGACTCGCTCGACGACGCCGTCCGGCTGGTCGCCGCGCACCCCGGGGTGGCCGCCGTCACCGCCGAGGGCGACCGGCTGGGCGCCCACTTCGCGCACGGCGGCTCCGGCGGTGCGCCCAGCCTGCTGGAGACCCAGGCCGCGGTGGACGAGACCGCCCGCGCGCTCGACGAACTGGCCTCGCACTGCGCCGAATCGGCCGAACGACTGGCCGAACTCACCGAACAGCGCCGCGAGTCGGCCGCCGAACTGGAGCAACTCGGCGCCCGGCGCCGGCAGCTGGAACGGGAACGGGCCGAGGTCGCGGGCACGCTCGGCAGGCTCGGCGGGCAGGCCCGGGCCGCCGCCGGCGAGGCCGAACGGCTCACGGCCGCCGCCGCCCGCGCCGAGGACGGGCTGGACCGGCTGCTCGCCACCGCCGAGGAGCTGGCCGAACGCCTCACGGCGGCCGAGGAGTCGGCGGCCGCGGGGGAGGACGAGCCGGACCCCGCCGAGCAGCAGCGGCTGGCAGCGGCCGCCACCGCGGCCCGGCAGGTCGAGCTGGAGGCCCGGCTCTCGGTCCGCACCCACGAGGAGCGGGTCCGCGCCCTGAACGGCCGGGCCGACCAGCTGGACCGGGCCGCCCGCACCGAGCGCGAGGCGCGCGCCCGGGCCGCCGAGCGCCGCAGGCGCGCCGAGCACGACGCCCGGGTGGCCAACGCCGTCGCGGCGGGCGCCCGGCAGCTGCTCGCCTGCCTGGAGGTGTCGCTGGCCCGGGCGGACGCCGGCCGGGCCGCGGTCGAGCAGGCGCGCGCGGTGCGCGAGGCGGAGCTGAAGGAGCACCGCGAGCACGGACGCGAACTCAAGGACGAGCTGGACAAGCTGGTCGACGCCGGTCACCGCGACGAGGTGCTGCGGGCCGAGAAGCGACTGCGGATCGAACAGCTGGAGTCCCGCGCGCTGGAGGAGTTCGGCATCGAGGGCGGCGAACTGCTCGCCTCGTACGGGCCGGACCGGCTCGTTCCGCCGTCGGCGCCCGAGGAGGGCCGGGAACCGGGCGAGCCGTACCCGTACGTCCGGGCCGAGCAGGAGAAGCGGCTGCGGGCGGCCGAGAAGGCGTACCAGCAGCTCGGCCGGGTCAACCCGCTGGCGCTGGAGGAGTTCGCCGCACTGGAGGAGCGCCACACCTTCCTCGGCGAGCAGCTGGACGACCTCAAACGGAGCCGGCGCGACCTGCTCGACATCGTCAAGGACGTCGACCAGCGGGTCGAGCAGCTGTTCACCTCCGCCTACCACGACACCGCCGCGCAGTTCGAGGGCGTCTTCTCCCGGCTCTTCCCCGGCGGCGAGGGCCGGCTGGTGCTCACCGACCCGGACTCCATGCTGACCACCGGCGTCGAGGTGGAGGCCCGCCCGCCCGGCAAGAAGGTCAAGCGGCTCTCGCTGCTCTCCGGCGGCGAGCGCTCGCTGACCGCTGTGGCGCTGCTGGTCTCGATCTTCAAGGCCCGGCCCAGCCCGTTCTACGTGATGGACGAGGTGGAGGCGGCGCTGGACGAGACCAACCTGCGCCGGCTTATCGCGATCATGGAGGAGCTCCGGGAGAGCTCCCAGCTGATCGTGATCACCCACCAGAAGCTGACCATGGAGTCCGCCGACGCGCTCTACGGCGTGACCATGAAGGGCGACGGCATCTCGCAGGTCATCAGCCAGCGCCTGCGCGGGCAGGCGCCCCCCGGTGCCCGGTCCCGGACCGGCCACCGGGAGCAGCCGGCGGCCATCGGTACCACAACGGTCTAGCCGCCTGCGGTCCGTCCGGGCCCCGGTCGCGGATACTGGACGGGTTATGGAATACGTGATTCTTGCCGTAGTCATCGCGGTGGTCGCCGTCGGAGCGATCGCCGGACTCGTCGTTTCCGGCAGACGACGCCAGCAGCTGCCCCCGAAGTCGCAGGCGCCGGTCATCACGGCGCCCCCGACCCCGCGCGAACCCGCCGTCGGCGAAGAGGCCGCGCCGCCGACCGAGGAACCCCGTCGCACCGTCGAGGAGGTGGAGCTCCCCGAGGCCGAGGCCGTCCCCGAGACGGCCGTCGTCGAGGAGGCGGTTCCGGCCCTCGACGTCCCCGAGCCCACCGCCGGCCGGCTGGTCCGGCTGCGCTCCCGGCTCTCCCGCTCGCAGAACTCGCTCGGCAAGGGCCTGCTCTCGCTGCTCTCCCGCGAGCACCTCGACGAGGACACCTGGGAGGAGATCGAGGAGACCCTGCTGACCGCCGACGTCGGCGTGGTCCCCACCCAGGAGCTGGTCGAGCGCCTGCGCACCCGGGTGAAGGTGCTCGGCACCCGCACCCCCGAGGAACTGCGCGGACTGCTCCGCGAGGAACTGGTCGAGCTGATCGGCACGGACGCCGACCGCACCGTCCACTCCACCAAGCACGAGGAGGGCCCGGCCGTCGTCCTGGTGGTCGGCGTCAACGGCGTCGGCAAGACCACCACCACCGGCAAGCTGGCCCGGGTGCTGGTCGCCGACGGCCGCACGGTGGTGCTCGGCGCGGCCGACACCTTCCGTGCCGCCGCCGCCGACCAGCTGCAGACCTGGGGCGAGCGGGTCGGCGCGCGGACCGTCCGCGGGCCCGAGGGCGGCGACCCGGCCTCGATCGCGTTCGACGCGGTCAAGGAGGGCATCGCCGAGGGCGTGGACACCGTGCTGGTGGACACCGCCGGCCGGCTCCACACCAAGACCGGCCTGATGGACGAGCTGGGCAAGGTCAAGCGGGTCGTCGAGAAGCACGGCCCGGTGGACGAGGTGCTGCTGGTCCTGGACGCCACCACCGGTCAGAACGGGCTGGTCCAGGCCCGGGTCTTCGCCGAGGTGGTCGACATCACCGGCATCGTGCTGACCAAGCTGGACGGCACCGCCAAGGGCGGCATCGTGATCGCGGTCCAGCGCGAGCTGGGCGTTCCGGTCAAGCTGATCGGGCTCGGCGAGGGCGCGGACGACCTGGCGCCGTTCGAGCCGGGCGCGTTCGTGGACGCGCTGATCGGGGACTGATACCCCGGCCCGCCCGGCCTCCCCGAGAAGGGTCCGCTCCGCGAGGGGCGGGCCCTTCGGCGTTCCCGCCGACCGGCCCACGGGTCCCACCCGCCGCCCCCGCCCCGAGCCGCGCTGCACACACCCGCCCCGCCGACCTCAGCCATGCACCGAACCCGCCCCGAGCTGCGCTGCACACGCCCGCCCCGCCGACCCCGACCACGCACCGCCCTCGCCCCGAGCTGCGCTGCACACGCTCGCCCCGCCGACCTCAGCCCCGCACCGAACCCGCCCCGAGCCGAAGGGCCGCGCCGGTGCCGAAAGGAAGGAGCGAGGAGGCCGCGAGGAACGAGCGGCATTGGAGCGACGCCCGTCGGCACCGGATCAAGCGGCCCGGAGGCGAGCGGGCGACTAGGAAGCCATCCAGGCGGGCTCCGGGGTGCGCTCGCGGCCGCGGTGGCAGGCGTAGGCGAGGGTGCCGAGCAGCAGCCGGGCCTCGGGCGGGCAGCCGGCGTTGTCGCGGGTGGGACGGCGCAGCCAGCGGACCGGGCCGAGGCCGCTCAGGACGGTGGGCGGGGCGGCGACGAAGCTGCCCTCGCCGTGGCAGGTGAGGTCGAGTGCGGCGTCGTCCCAGCCCATCCGGTACAGCAGGTCCGGGAGTCGGCGGGCGGTGCCGGCGGCGACGAGGAACTGCAGTCGGCCGGTGGGCGCGGTGAGGACCGGGCCCACCTGGGTGCCCATCCGCTCCAGTCGGACCAGTGCCTGGAGGCCGGCCTGCTCGGGGACGTCCAGTACGTCGAAGGCACGGCCGGTGGGGAACAGTACGGAGACGTCCGGGCCGGGGTGCGCGGCGGGTCCGCCGCCGGGGACGGGGTGCAGTCCGGGGGCGGCGCAGCGCGGGGTGCCGCAGTGGCAGCGGGCCGGGGCGGTGGTGGCGCGGGCCGGCTCGCCGACGACGACGGCCCAGCCCCAGCGGCCGGTGTACTCCGCGGCCGCCTGGCCCGCGGTGACGCGGGTGCGGCGGCGCACGCCCAGTGGTGCCAGCCGCAGGTGCCCCAGTCGAAGTTCGCCGAACAGGTTGTCCATGCCTCCCCCAACAGGTTCTCGTTGCCGATGGTTACGGGACGGTGACTTTGTGTTGATTGTCCGTTGCGTGGTGCGTTGTGCGGTGGCGGCGCGCAGCGCGCGGAGTGCGCCTGTTGCGTTGGTGTGCCTCGGGCGCCGCCTTGTGGCGGGCGGTACCGATGCCGGATCGTCGTGAGCGCGGGGCGGGCGTCGATCGGCGCGCACGGCAAACTCGCCTGTGGCTGGGGCGCATTGCCGTGAAGGGCCGGGTGCCGGTGGGGACTTGGCGGCCCGCATATGCCGGACCGTCGGGACTACCTAGTGAAGCGCGTGCCGACTTGGTTCGGTTCACTCCTGGGGGTGGCGAAAGGTGGCGTTTCGCCAGGGCCGCTCCCCCGGACGGTACGCGGGGCATTACGTTCAGCACACGGACCTCGTCGGGGAGTCCGCTCCGGGCGTTGGGGAGCCGGGAGTTGGGGGAGCTGACGGTCGGTCCGGCGGCGGTGGCGCCGCAGGCACGGCACCGGCAAGAGCCCGCAACCGTCGGGCGGTCACGATCGGGGGCCCCGCAGCAGGGGCCGGGCGGGATGGGGACGTTCCCATGGCAGAGAAGCAACCCAACGAGAAGCTGACCACGTGGTTCGCCCGCAGCGGCTGGTCCAAGGGCGAGTTGGCGCGCCAGGTCAACCGTCGGGCCCGCCAGATCGGCGCCCACCACGTCTCCACCGACACCTCGCGGGTGCGCCGCTGGCTCGACGGCGAGCAGCCGCGCGAGCCGATCCCGAAGATCATGTCCGAGCTGTTCTCCGAGCGCTTCGGCTCCGTCGTCTCCATCGAGGACCTCGGCCTGCGCGCCGCGATTCCGGTCTCCACCGTGGGCGGCGGCGTCGACCTGCCCTGGAGCGCCCCCCAGACCGTCCAGCTGATCAGCGACTACTCGCGCAGCGACCTCATGCTCAACCGGCGCGGCTTCCTGGGCACCTCGCTGGCCCTGACCGCCGGTGCCGCGCTGATCGAGCCGATGCAGCGCTGGCTCGCCCCCGGCCCGAACGGCACGCCCACCCCGATCCTGACCGCCGCCAACGGCGGCGAGCCGTTCACCGGCCGGCTCTCCGAGCCCGAGCTGGAACTGCTGGAGCAGACCACCGTGATGTTCCGGCAGTGGGACGCGCAGAACGGCGGCGGGCTGCGCCGCAAGGCCGTGGTCGGCCAGCTCCACGAGGTCACCGACCTGCTCCAGGAGACGTACCCCGAGCAGACCACCCGGCGGCTGTTCCGGCTCACCGCCGAGCTGGCCCACCTGGCCGGCTGGATGTCCTACGACGTGGGCATGCACCCCAGCGCGCAGAAGTACTACGTGCTGGCGCTGCACGCCGCCAAGGAGGCCGGCGACCGCCCGTTCGGCGCGCTGATCCTCACCGACATGAGCCGCCAGATGATCCACCTCAACCGCGGCGAGGACGCGCTGGAGCTGATCCACCTCGCCCAGTACGGGAGCCGCGACACCGCCACCCCGCGCCAGCAGTCGCTGCTCTACGCGATGGAGGCGCGCGCGTACGCGACCATCGGAGAGGTGAACCGCTGCGCCCGGGCGGTCCGGCTGGCCGAGGACACCTTCACCGACATCCGCGAGGGCGACGGCGACCCGGACTGGCTGAAGTTCTTCTCGCCGGCCGAGCTGAACGCGGAGAACGCGCACTCCTTCCGCGACCTCGCCTACCACTCCGACCAGTCCGAGCTGTACGCCTCGATGTCCGCCCCGGTGATGGAGCGGGCGGTCGACCTGTTCCGGCAGGACGGCGACCACGTCCGCTCGTACGCCTTCAACCTGATCGGCATGGCCAGCGTGCACCTGCTGCAGAAGGAGCCGGAGCAGGCCGCCGTCTTCGCCGAGCAGGCCGTGGACATCGCCACCAAGGTCCGTTCCGAGCGGCTGAACTCCAGGGTCCGCAAGACCACCGAGGCCGCGGGCGCCCGGTTCCAGGGCGTCGACGCGGTCAGCCGGCTCCAGGAGCGGGTGGTTCAGGACATCCCCGAGTACGTCTCGGTGGTCTGACCCGCCGCCCACCCCGCACCCCCGCCGACCGTACCCGCCGCCGCCGGTACGGTCGGTGGCATTTCCGGCACGCCCCGTGCGGAGCGGCCGTACGGTAACCCATCCGGCGGTACGGCGTGGCCGGGGTTCACGCGGGCGTAACCCCGGCGTCGCCCTCGTCATCGCTGCGAAACAACCGGCCGCATCGGCCGAAACCAGCCTTCGGCACTCTCCTTCTCATCGCCGACGCCCCGGGTACACGGGACAGGAAACCCGGGTGCGGAGCGGCTTCCAGTCAGGAGGAGACGCCGATGCCGGACGGCTTCAGCGCGGGCGACACCGCCTTCGTGCTCATCAGTGCGGCCCTGGTCATGGTGATGACCCCGGGGCTGGCCTTCTTCTACGGGGGGATGGTCCGGGCCAAGAGCACCCTCAACATGCTGGCGATGAGCTTCCTCTCGCTCGGCATCGTCAGCGTGCTCTGGGTCCTCTACGGGTACTCGCTCAGTTTCGGCCCCGACGCCGGCGCCGGGCTGATCGGCAACCTGGACTTCCTCGGGATGCGGGGCATCGGCGTCACCGACCTCGCCGGGACGGTCCCGGTCACCGCCTTCTCCGCGTTCCAGCTGATGTTCGCCATCATCACCCCGGCGCTGATCAGCGGGGCGATCGCGGACCGCGCCAAGTTCGCCGCCTGGGGCCTGTTCGTCGCGCTCTGGGTGACCGTCGTCTACTTCCCGGTCGCGCACTGGGTGTTCTTCTTCGACGGCGGCAACGGCGGCTGGCTCGGCGACCGCAACGGCGTGATCGACTTCGCCGGCGGCACCGCCGTGCACATCAACGCCGGTGTGGCGGGCCTGGCGCTCTGCCTGGTGCTGGGCAAGCGGGTCGGCTTCCGGAAGGACCCGATGCGCCCGCACAGCCTGCCGCTGGTGATGCTGGGCTCCGGGCTGCTCTGGTTCGGCTGGTTCGGCTTCAACGCGGGCTCGGCGCTGGCCGCCAACGGCGTCGCGGCGATGGCCCTGGTCAACACCCAGGTCGCCACGGGGGCCGCGCTGGTCGGCTGGCTGGTCTACGAGAAGCTGCGGCACGGCGCGTTCACCACCCTGGGCGCCGCCTCCGGCGCGGTGGCCGGTCTGGTCGCCGTCACCCCGGCCTGCGGCTCGGTGTCCCCGCTCGGCGCGGTGGCGATCGGCCTGATCGCCGGCGCGGCCTGTGCGGCCGCGATCAGCCTCAAGTACCGCTTCGGCTTCGACGACTCGCTGGACGTGGTCGGCGTGCACGCCGTCGGCGGTGCGATCGGCTCGCTGCTGGTCGGCCTCTTCGCCACCGGCACCGTGGGCCAGACCGCCAAGGGCCTGTTCTACGGCGGCGGGCTGGAGCAGCTCGGCAAGCAGGCGATGGGCGTGGCCGTGGTCGGCGCGTACTCCTTCGTGCTCTCCTGGCTGCTCGCCAAGGCGATCGACAGCACCATCGGGTTCCGGGTCGAGGAGGAGGTCGAGGTCGCCGGCATCGACCAGGCCGAGCACGCCGAGTCCGCGTACGACTTCAGTGCGCTGGGCGCCGGACCGGCCCGGACCTCGCCCGCCCCGGCCGCCTCGGCCGTCGCCGTGAGCAGCGCCACCGCCGCTGCCGCCGGTACCGCTCCCACCACCGCCGCTCCGAAGAGCACCGAGAAGACCGAGGTCGACGCCTGATGAAGCTCATCACCGCCGTCATCAAGCCCTACCGTCTGGACGAGGTGAAGGCCGCGCTGCAGGCCTTCGGTGTGCACGGCCTGACCGTGACCGAGGCCAGCGGGTACGGCCGCCAGCGCGGCCACACCGAGGTGTACCGGGGCGCGGAGTACACCGTGGACCTGGTCCCCAAGGTCAGAATCGAGGTCCTGGTGGAGGACGACGACGCCGACCAGCTGATCGACGTCCTGGTGAAGGCCGCCCGGACCGGCAAGATCGGTGACGGCAAGGTCTGGGCGGTCCCGGTCGACACCGCCGTCCGGGTCCGGACCGGCGAACGCGGCCCCGACGCCCTCTAGCATTCGGATGATCACGCAGGCGGGCCTGCGACCACCCAGTGGTCGCAGGTCCGCTGACGGCGTATCGGCGCCGCTCGTTCCACCCGCACGACCACGGACGGGGACTTCGCATGGCCACCGGAACCGACGACTCCCGCGACGACTCCGACGACGACTCCCGCGACGACTCCGACGACGGCGCCCGCGACGGCGCCCTCGACTACGCCGCCGCCCGGGCCCGGCTGCTGGCCGCCCCCGGCCCCGGCGGCCGGGCCCGCCGTGCCGCGCTGTCCGCGCTCACCGACGACTGGCTGGCCGGCCTGCTGGCCGCCGCCGGCACCCCGGCCGGTGCCCCCGCCGGCGCCTCCGCCACCGCCCGTGCCGCCGCCTGCGGCGGCGTCGCCCTGGTCGCGGTCGGCGGCTACGGGCGCGGCGAGCTCTCCCCGCGCAGCGACCTCGACGTCCTGCTGCTGCACGAGGGCCCGCTCGACCCGGCCCTTCCCGAACGCCTCTGGTACCCGGTCTGGGACGCCGGCGCCTCGCTCGACCACTCGGTCCGCACCCCGGCCGAGGCCCGGTCGGTCGCCGCCGCCGACCTCAAGGCGCAGCTCGGCCTGCTGGACGCCCGGCACGTGGCCGGCGACCCCGCGCTGACCGCCGCACTGCGCTCCGCCGTACTCGCCGACTGGCGGGCGAGCGCCCCGGAGCGCCTGCCCGAGCTGCGCGAGCTCGGCCGGGAGCGGGCCGAGCGGCACGGCGAGCTGTCCTTCCTGCTGGAGCCCGACCTCAAGGAGGCCCGCGGCGGCCTGCGGGACGTCGTCGCGCTCAACGCCGTCGCCGCGACCTGGCTGGCCGACGCCCCCCGGGACGGTCTGGACGACGCCGCGCTCCGGCTGGCCGACGTCCGTGACGCCCTGCACCTGACCACCGGCCGGGCCACCGAGCGGCTCAGCCTGCAGGACCAGGACCAGGTCGCCGAGCGGCTCGGCGTGCTGGACGCGGACACCCTGCTGCGCCAGGTCTACGAGGCGGCCCGGACGGTCGCCTACGCGGGTGACGTCACCTGGCGGGCGGTCGACCGGGTGCTGGCCGCCCGCTCGTCCCGGGGGCGGCGCTCCCACCGGCGCTCCTTCCCGTTCGCCGGCCCCTTCGGCGGGTCGGGGCGCGGCGCGGGCGCGGTGGCCCGGGGCGCGGTCGACCGCCGGCCGCTCGCCGAGGGCGTGGTCGAGCAGGACGGCGAGGCGGTGCTCGCCCAGGGCGCCCGCCCGGCCGCCGACCCGGTGCTGCCGCTGCGCGCCGCGGCCGCCGCGGCCCAGAACGGCCTGACCGTCTCCCACGCGACGGTGCGCCGGCTGGCCGCCGAGTGCCGCCCGCTGCCGGTGCCCTGGCCGGACGAGGCGCGCGAGCAGCTGGTCACCCTGCTCGGCGCGGGCGAGGCCTGCCTGCCGGTCTGGGAGGCGCTGGAGGCGGAGGGGCTGAGCACCCGGCTGCTGCCGGACTGGGAGCGGGTCCGCTGCCGGCCGCAGCGCAACGCGGTGCACCGCTGGACGGTGGACCGGCACCTGGTGGAGACGGCGGTGCGGGCCGCGGCGATGACCCGCCGGGTGGCCCGGCCCGACCTGCTGCTGGTCGCCGCGCTGCTGCACGACATCGGCAAGGGCTGGCCCGGCGACCACAGCGAGGCGGGCGAGGTGATCGTCCGCGACGTGGCCGCCCGGATGGGCTTCGACCCCGAGTCGGTGGAGACCCTCGCGGTGCTGGTCCGCCACCACCTGACCCTGGTCGACACCGCGACCCGGCGGGACCCGGACGACCCGGCCACCGTCGAGGCGGTCACCAAGGTGGTCACCAGCGTGCCCCGGCTGGAGCTGCTGCACGCGCTGACCGAAGCCGACGCGCTGGCCACCGGCCCGGCCGCGTGGAGCCGCTGGCGGGCCTCGCTGGTGGACGGCCTGGCCGCGCGGGTCGCGGCCCGGCTCTCCGGGGCGTACCCGGCCGCGGCCCCCGACCGGGGGTACGGCCATCCGGCGGAGGCCGAGCCGACCGCCGAGCAGGAGCGGCTCGCGGTGGAGGCGGCGCGGACCGGCGGGCCCGCGCTCTCGCTGCTCGCCCAGGCCGAGGCGGACGAGTCCGGCACCGAGCCGATGGGTGTACGGCTCCTGCTGGCCGTCCCGGACCGCCCGGGCCTGCTCGGCACCGTCGCCGGGGTGCTCGCGCTGCACCGCCTGACCGTCCGCTCGGCCGGTCTGCGCGAGCTGGACCCGATCGGCGCCGGGGCGGTGCTGCTGCTCTCCTGGACGGTGGCGGCCGAGTTCGGCGAGCTGCCGGAGGCGGCCCGGCTCCGGGCGGACCTGCGCCGGGCGCTGGACGGCTCGCTGGACGTCTCGCGCCGGCTCGCCGAGCGGGACGCGGCGGCCCCGCGCCGGCGCGGCATCCCGACCCCGCCCCCGCTGGTCGCGGTGGCGCCGCCGGTGGCCTCGGCGACCGCGACGGTGCTGGAAGTGCGCGCGCACGACGCCCCGGGGCTGCTGCACCGGATCGGCCGGGCCCTGGACGGCGCCGGGGTGCGGGTGCGGACGGCGTACGTCTCCACGCTCGGCGCGGACGCCGTCGACTCCTTCTACCTGACCGACGAGGCGGGCCGTCCGCTCGCCGCGCAGCGGGCCGGTGAGGTGGCGGCGGCGGTCCGGGCGGCGCTGGGCTGACGCCGGTGCGGCGTCCGGCTGTCGTCCGGCTGACGTCCGGGGGGCGCCGGGCCGGGCCGGGGGCGGTGCCGGGGTGGCGCCCGGCGGTGCCCGGGGCGGGGGCCGGACGGGGCCCGGGGCGGGGGCCGGACGGGGCCGGTCCGGGGGCCGGACGGGCCTCGGCGAACCCGGGTGGAGACCACTCCCGGGGCGGCCGGATACCCTGGGGGGCGACGACCGTACTGATACCGATGCCGCAGAGGACCCGCGACGACGTGTTCGACACCCTTTCCGATCGCCTCGCGGCGACGTTCAAGAACCTCCGGGGCAAGGGCCGCCTCAGCGAGGCGGACATCGACGCCACCACCCGCGAGATCCGCATCGCGCTGCTGGAGGCGGACGTCGCGCTGCCGGTCGTCCGGGCCTTCATCAAGCAGATCAAGGAGCGCGCGCTCGGCTCCGAGGTCTCCGGTGCGCTGAACCCGGCCCAGCAGATCATCAAGATCGTCAACGAGGAGCTCATCGCCATCCTCGGTGGCGAGACCCGCCGGGTGCGGTTCGCCAAGAACGGCCCGACGGTGATCATGCTCGCCGGCCTCCAGGGTGCCGGTAAGACCACCCTCGCCGGGAAGCTCGGCCACTGGCTGAAGCAGCAGAAGCACACCCCGCTGCTGGTCGCCTGCGACCTCCAGCGCCCCAACGCGGTCAACCAGCTGCAGGTCGTCGCCGACCGCGCCGGCGTCGCGTTCTACGGCCCGCAGCCGGGCAACGGCGTCGGCGACCCGGTCCAGGTGGCCCGGGACTCGATCGAGTACGCCAAGCAGAAGCAGCACGACGTCGTCATCGTCGACACCGCCGGCCGCCTCGGCATCGACGCCGAGCTGATGCAGCAGGCCGCCGACATCCGGGCCGCGGTCGACCCGGACGAGGTCCTGTTCGTCGTCGACGCGATGATCGGCCAGGACGCGGTCACCACCGCGCAGGCCTTCCTCGACGGCGTGGACTTCACCGGTGTGGTGCTCTCCAAGCTCGACGGCGACGCCCGGGGCGGTGCCGCGCTCTCGGTCGCGCACGTCACCGGCCGGCAGATCATGTTCGCCTCCAACGGCGAGAAGGTCGACGACTTCGACGCCTTCCACCCGGACCGGATGGCCTCGCGCATCCTGGGCATGGGTGACGTCCTCTCGCTGATCGAGAAGGCCGAGCAGACCTTCTCGCAGGCCGAGGCCGAGAAGATCGCCTCCAAGCTGCAGGGCGGCGGCAAGGACTTCACGCTCGACGACTTCCTGGCCCAGCTGGAGCAGGTCCGGAAGATGGGCTCGATCTCCAAGCTGCTCGGCATGCTGCCCGGCATGGGCCAGATCCGCGAGCAGATCAACAACATCGACGACAAGGACGTCGACCGCGTCGGCGCCATCATCAAGTCGATGACCCCGGCCGAGCGGACCGACCCGAAGATCATCAACGGCTCGCGCCGCGCCCGCATCGCCAAGGGTTCGGGCGTGCAGGTCGGCGAGGTCAACAACCTGGTCGAGCGGTTCTTCGAGGCCCGCAAGATGATGTCCGCGATGGCCTCCGGCAAGGGCATCCCCGGCATGCCGGGCATCCCGGGGATGGGCGGCGGCGCGAAGAAGTCCGCCAAGAAGGCCCCGGCCGCCAAGGGCAAGCGCAAGAGCGGCAACCCGCTGAAGCGCGCGCAGGAGGAGGCCGCGGCCGCCGAGCGGCGCGCGCTCGGTCCCGGCGCCGGCCAGGCGCCCGCCCAGGGCGGCGCGTTCGGCCTCGGCGCGGGCAAGGGCCCGTCCGACTTCGAGCTGCCCAAGGAGTTCAAGGACCTGCTGTAGGCCCTTGTCGTCCGCTCCGACGGCCCGCCGCCCGGCACTCCCGGGCGGCGGGCCGTTCGCATGCCCGATGATGGTCGGATGCGAGTGACGATCAGGGCCCCGCGGGCCGGGGACGAGGTGGCGTACGCCGAGGCGGTCCGGCGGTCCGCCGAGCACATCGGACGGTGGAACCCGGTCGAGCCGGACGGGCTCCCGGACCTGCTGGAGCGCCAGGGGCCGGGCCTGCGGACCTACCTGGTGGTCGACCGGGAGACCGACGGGCTGGTCGGCAAGGTCAACGTGGCCAACATCGTGATGGGCCGGTTCTGCAACGGCTCGCTCGGCTACGACTCGTACCTGCCGTTCGCCGGCACCGGGCGGATGACCGAGGGGATGCGTCTGGTGCTGGACCGCTGCTTCGCCCCGCAGACGGCGGGGGGCCTCGGCCTGCACCGGCTGGAGATCAACGTCCAGCCGGACAACGGGCGCTCCATCGGGCTGGCCAAGCGGCTGGGCTTCCGGCACGAGGGGTTCACCCCCCGGATGCTGTTCCTGCAGGGGGCGTGGCGGGACCACGAGCGGTTCGCGCTGACGGCGGAGGAGTGGCCCGGAGCGGGGGCCGGGGAGTAGCCGCCCGGGCGGGCCCGCGGCGCGGCGTTGCGGTTGGAGGACCCGAGCAGATGTCCGTATTGTCCGATGGGTGACCGATCCCGTGCCGCCGCGCCAGACCCCCGACCAGCCGTGGCGCTCCGAGGGCGCCCCGCCCCCGCCGCCCCCGCGCCGCAAGATGCCGGGCGGCTGGTTCGGACTCGTCCTCACCGCCCTCGTGGTGTTCCTGATCAGCGACCTGCTGCTGTCCTTCTTCGGCCCGGACGGCGCGACCACCATCTCCTACACCGAGTTCAACAACCAGCTGAACAAGGGCAACATCACCAAGATCTACTCCAAGGGCGACTCGATCGAGGGCACCCTCAAGAACGCCGAGCCCAAGCCGGACGGCGACAAGGGGACGTACACCGAGTTCGACACCCAGCGCCCGGTCTTCGCCGGCGACAACCTCTGGACCACCCTCCAGCAGCAGGGCGTCGAGGTCACCGCCGAACCGGTCGTCCAGCAGCGCAGCTTCCTCGCCAACCTGCTGATCTCGCTCGCCCCGATGCTGCTGCTCATCCTCGTCTGGGTCCTGCTCGCCCGGCGGATGGCCGGCGGCATGGGCGCCGGTCCGCTCGGCCGCAAGGCCCCGCCCAAGCCCGTCACCGCCGAGTCCGGCAAACGCACCACCTTCGCCGACGTGGCCGGCATCGACGAGGTCGAGGCCGAACTCACCGAAGTGGTCGACTTCCTGAAGAACCCGCAGCAGTACCGCCGGCTCGGCGCCAAGATGCCGCGCGGCGTCCTGCTCAGCGGCCCGCCCGGGACCGGCAAGACCCTGCTGGCCCGGGCCGTCGCGGGCGAGGCCGACGTGCCGTTCTTCTCCGCCTCCGCCTCCGAGTTCATCGAGATGATCGTCGGCGTCGGCGCCAGCCGGGTCCGCGAGCTGTTCGCCGAGGCCCGCAAGGTCGCCCCGGCGATCGTCTTCATCGACGAGATCGACACCATCGGCCGCCAGCGCGGCGGAGGCGGCGGCATGGGCGGTCACGACGAGCGCGAGCAGACGCTCAACCAGATCCTCACCGAGATGGACGGCTTCACCGGCTCCGAGGGCGTCATCGTGATCGCCGCCACCAACCGCGCCGACGTGCTCGACCCGGCCCTGCTGCGCCCCGGCCGGTTCGACCGGCGGATCACCGTCAGCCCGCCGGACCGCGACGGCCGCGCCGCCATCCTGCGCATCCACACCCGGGCCGTCCCGCTGGCCGGTGACACCGACCTCAACCAGCTCGCCAAGGTCACCCCCGGCATGACCGGCGCCGAGCTGGCCAACCTGGTCAACGAAGCCGCGCTGCTGGCGGTCAAGCGCCGGCAGGACGCGGTGAACGAGCGGGACCTCTCGGACGCGCTGGAGAAGGTCCAGCTGGGCGCGGTCCGGCCGCTGGTGATGCCGAAGGAGGAGCGGGAACGGACGGCGTACCACGAGAGCGGCCACGCCCTGCTCGGCATGCTCCAGCCGGGCGCGGACCCGGTCCGCAAGATCACCATCGTGCCGCGCGGCCGGGCCCTCGGGGTCACCCTCTCCACCCCGGAGGCCGACCGGTACTCCTACACGGAGCCCTACCTGCGCGGCCGGATCATCGGCGCACTCGGCGGGATGGCCGCCGAGCAGGTCGTCTACGGGATCATCACCACAGGGGCGGAGAGCGACCTGGAACAGGTCACCAACATCGCCCGGGGCATGGCCGGGCGCTGGGGCATGAGCGAGCGGGTCGGCCGGCTCACCGCCGTCCCGTCCGACCCGCAGGGCGCGTACGGGCTCTCCGCCGCGCCGACCACCCTGGACGCGGTGGACGAGGAGGCCCGGCGGATCGTCTCCGAGTGCTACGACGAGGCGCTGCGGCTGCTGACCGAGCAGCGGGTCCGGCTGGACGCGCTCGCCGCCGCGCTGCTGAAGGCGGAGACGCTGGACGAGGAGGCGGCCTACCGGGCGGCGGGGGTGCCGCGGAAGTCGCTGGACTGAGCCGAACGGGGCGTGCGCTGCCCGGCGCGCGCCCCGTTCCGTCGCTTCGATGCCGTTCCGTCGCTCCGATGCGGATCGGCCGCTCCGCCGATGCCACTCCGCCGCTCCGCCGATGCCGCTCCGCCGCTACAGCGGCCGGCGGGCCCGCTCGGCGACCAGATAGCGGAAGACGTTCTCCATCCGTACCGTGCCGTCCGGCCGGAGGTACGGGTGCAGCGCCTCCTCCAGCTCCTTCGCCACCAGCGGCAGCCCCGAGAACTCCGCCGCCGCGTCGTACAGGCCGGTCGAGAGCAGCCCGCGCACCGCACTGTCCAGGTCCGGATAGGCGAACGGGCAGCCCACCCGGCCGCCGCCGGCCGGACGCAGGCCGGCCCCGGCGAGCAGGTCCTCCAGCGCGCCGGGCGGGCTCAGCTCGAACGGGTCGTGCGCCGCACTGCGCCGGGTCATCCGGCGCGCGACGTCCAGCACGGCGGCGCTCTCGCAGCGCTCCCGAGGCCCCCAGGCGGCCAGCACCACGTGCCCGCCGGGGAGCGTCAGCCGGGCCGCCTCGGCCACCGTCCGGCGCGGATCGGCGGAGCCGGGGAGCCCCTCGAAAACCGTGACCAGCGAATAGGCCGAGCGGGCGACGGCCGCCGCCGGCCGCGGCGCGGTGCCCACCCGCAGCCGCCGGCCCCGGGCCAGCTCGCGCAGCTCGTCCTCCGGCTCCAGGCCGGCGACCTGCGCGCCCCGCCCGGCGGCGAGCAGCAGGGCCAGCCCCGAGCGGCAGCCCAGGCCCAGCACGCTGGTCGCGGGACCGACCTCCAGGCGGTCGTGGACGGCCTCGTAGAGCGGCACCAGCATCCGCTCCTGGATCTCCGCCCAGTCGCGCGCCCGGGCGGCGGCCTGCTCGGCCACCGAGCGCGGGTCGTGCGGTCGTGCGCCCGTGGGTCGTACGGTCGTGCCGGTCACCCGCGCTGAAGCCATCGCGGCCTCCTATCCGGTCCTTCGGTGTGCTGCTCCGGCCCCCCAAAGTCCCGCCCCACTCCAGCGAACAGCGGCTCGGGCGCGGCGTCCAGAGGGGTGCGGGGTGGTGCGCGCGTGTCGGGGTGGTGCGCCCCCCGGTGAGACGCCCCGCCATCGATTCGAAGTCGAAGGCCGGATCCCCGTACCATTCGCCCCATGGCTAAGGCACCCGTTCTCACCCCTCAGGCGGAAGACTTCCCGCGCTGGTACCAGGACCTCATCAACAAGGCCGAGCTGGCCGACAACGGTCCGGTGCGCGGCACCATGGTCATCCGACCGTACGGCTACGGCCTGTGGGAGCGGATGCAGCAGGAGATGGACGCCCGGATCAAGAAGGCCGGCGCCCAGAACGCCTACTTCCCGATGTTCATCCCGCAGTCCTACCTGACCAAGGAGGCGGAGCACGTCGAGGGCTTCGCCCCCGAGCTCGCGGTGGTGACCCACGGCGGCGGCAAGCAGCTGGACGAGCCGGTCGTCGTCCGGCCGACCTCCGAGACGATCATCAACGAGTACTTCTCGAAGTGGGTGCAGAGCCACCGGGACCTGCCCCTGCTGATCAACCAGTGGGCCAACGTGGTCCGCTGGGAGCTGCGTCCGCGCGTCTTCCTGCGCACCACCGAGTTCCTCTGGCAGGAGGGCCACACCGCCCACGCCACGTACGAGGACGCCCGTGACTACGCCTCGATGATCCACACCCAGGTCTACGGCGACTTCATGACCAACGTGCTCGGCATCGACGTCGTGCTCGGCCGCAAGACCGCGAAGGAGCGCTTCGCCGGCGCCATCAACACCCTCACCCTGGAGGGCATGATGGGCGACGGCAAGGCGCTGCAGATGGGCACCAGCCACGAGCTGGGCCAGAACTTCGCCAAGGCGTTCAACACCACCTACCAGCTGCAGGGCGCCGAGCGCGAGTACGTCTGGCAGACCTCCTGGGGCGTCTCGACCCGCATGGTCGGCGGCCTGATCATGTCGCACGGCGACGACAACGGGCTGCGCGTCCCGCCGCGGCTGGCGGCCGTCCAGGCCGTCGTCCTCGCCATCAAGGGCGACGACGCGGTGATCGCCAAGGTCCGCGAGATCGGCGCCCGGCTGGAGGCCGCCGGCATCCGCGTGGTCGTCGACGACCGCACCGACACCCCGTTCGGCCGCCGTGCCGTGGACTGGGAGCTCAAGGGCGTGCCGCTGCGCATCGAGGTCGGCCCGCGCGACCTGGAGAACGGCACCGCGATGCTGGCCCGCCGCATCCCCGGCGGCAAGGAGCCGGTCGCGATCGACGGCCTGGCGGAGCTGCTCCCGGGCATCCTCGACGAGGACCAGGCGCTGCTGCTGCGTCAGTCGCGCGAGCGCCGCGAGACCCGCACGGTCGACGTGAAGAACCTGGACGAGGCCGTCGAGGCCGCCGCCACCGGCTGGGGCCGCATCTCCTGGGCCGAGCTGGGCCCGGAGGGCGAGGCCAAGCTGGCCGAGCAGGGCGTCTCGGTGCGCTGCATCGTGGCCGCCGACGGATCGGTGCCGCAGACGGACGACCAGGACGGCAACATCGCGATTGTCGCGCGCGCCTACTGACGGTCCGGTGCATCCCGCCGGCGGCGGTTGTCGCCGCGCGGGATGTGTCGTGCAGGATGTGTCGAAGGGGATGTCGTAATACGACATCCGCTGACGCGGACTGACGACCGCCGACCGACTTGACGGGTAATTCGCGCGGCCGGTGACCGGGGTTGTTCCGCGGACGTCTCACATGTCGGCATCGCTACTGGTCGGTCAACTGCCGGTATTAACGGAATAGCGGTACGGTGTACGGCCCGTGGCCCTGTCAACTCGACAGGACCCCGGGCCGTACGTCCTGGGGGCGACAGCCCGTCCCCGGACGGAATTGACGAGGCTCGCCGAGCTCGGCGGCCCCAAACCAGCAGGGGGTTGGTCTTGCGTCAGATCCGGAACGCGCATTTCGCGCGGGCTCGCACATTCCTGAGAGTTTCCTGGGAATTCCCGGGGAACGGGAACACGCGGAACATCGGCTCCTACTCCATCGTTGGTCTAGCGTGAGCACGACACAGCCCCTCGTTCTCGCGGCCGAACTGGCCGCCGCCTGGAGTGACATCCAGGCCTACCATCAGGACCTCCCCGACCTCGCCTCTCCCGAGGCGCTGATCGGCGAGTCCTCCTCGGCCTGTGGTACCCGGCTCGGTTTCGAGCGGCTCCTCCACGAGGCTGCCCATGGTCTGGCCGCGGCCCGGGACATCCGGGACACCTCGCGGGCCGGCCGCTACCACAACCGGCGCTTCCTCCTCCTGGCCTCCGAGCTGGGCCTGGCGCACCCGGTCGAACCGCACGCCAGTAGCGGCTTCTCCCAGGTGACCATGCTCAAGGAGACCCAGGAGCGGTACGCCGAGACCATCGAACGCCTGGACCGCGCGCTCGGCGCGCACCAGGAGGCGGTGGCCGGTGAGGGAGCCTCGCGCGCCTTCCGCGGTCCGGCCGCCCGGCACGGTTCCTCCGGGGGCGGCGTCCGGGTCAAGGCGGTCTGCGGCTGCGGGCGCAACGTCCGGGTCGTTCCGTCGGTGCTCGCTCAGGCGTCCATCGTCTGCGGGGCCTGCCAGCAGCCGTTCAAGATCGCGTAACCGGGAGCCGGAACGGCTCGGGGAACCCGGTGAACCGGCCGGTGGCTGTGCGGGCAGCCTGTCCGGCCGGAGCGATCGACGGTGTTCGACAGTGATTCGCCAGTGATGTGGATGTGGTTGGGCTGACCGGGAGCGGGGGCTCCCGGTCGACCTGTTTCCGGAGTCCTCCCGGGGCTCCTGTCGGGGCTCCTGTCCGGGCTCCTGGCCGGGCCGATTCCGGGCCCTCTCCGGATGTGCCGCAGGGCTTTCCCGGGAGCGGGACGGGGGGACGCCGGGTCCGGCCCGTGCGAGGCGGTCTGCGCCGGTATGGCACAATGGACAGCTGAGTACTCGGCAGCCGAGCAGGACCCCTCTCTCCTACGGCTGGCGTGTCCCTTGAACGGCCCGCCCCGCAACCCCACGCGACGGCAGGGCTGCTCACCCACGTCAACACCAGGAGAATCCACTCCCGTGGCAGTCAAGATCAAGCTCAAGCGTCTCGGCAAGATTCGCTCCCCGCACTACCGCATCGTCGTCGCGGACGCCCGCACCAAGCGTGACGGCCGTGCCATCGAGGAGATCGGCATCTACCAGCCGACCTACAACCCCTCGAAGATCGAGGTCGACACCGACCGCGCCCAGTACTGGCTGTCCGTCGGCGCCCAGCCGACCGAGCCGGTCCTCGCCATCCTCAAGCTGACCGGCGACTGGCAGAAGTTCAAGGGCCTGCCGGCTCCGGCGCCGCTGAAGGTCGCCGAGCCGAAGGTCGAGGACTTCTCGCACCTGTTCGCCAAGGCCGTCGCCGGCTTCGAGGACGCCACCACCGGTGTCGCCATCACCCCGAAGGCCAAGAAGTCGGACAAGGCCGAGGCTGAGGCCGACGCCGCCGCCGAGGCCTGAGCGTGATCGAGGACGCCCTCGACCACTTGGTGAAGGGCATCGTCGAGCACCCCGACGAGGTGCAGGTGCGCTCGCGCAACCTGCGTCGGGGCAACACCATCGAGGTGCGGGTGCACCCCGATGACCTCGGCAAGGTGATCGGCCGGGGCGGCCGCACGGCGCGCGCACTGCGCACCGTGGTCGGCGCCCTCGGCGGTCGCAACGTCCGGGTCGACCTCGTCGACGTGGACAGCATTCGCTGACGCAGCTGTTCGTTCAGCCGTCGGGCCTGGGGCCGGCCGGGACGCATGTCGTCCCGGTCGGCCCTTCGCCGTTTTCTCTCGCTGCCCACCGCGGCAGCCTTCCCAAGCACTCACCCAGGAGAACGATCACCGTGCAGCTCGTCGTCGGCAAGATCGGCCGCGCCCACGGCATCAGGGGGGACGTCAGCGTCGAGGTCCGCACCGACGAGCCCGAGCTCCGGCTCGGGCCCGGTGCCGTCCTGCTCACCGACCCGGCGTCGGCCGGGCCGCTGACCGTCGAGTCCGGCAAGGTGCACAGCGGCCGGCTGCTGCTGCGGTTCGCCGGCGTCAAGGACCGCAACGCCGCCGAGGCGCTGCGCGGGACCGTCCTCATCGCCGAGGTCGACCCGGAGGAGCGTCCGGACGACCCGGAGGAGTACTACGACCACCAGCTGATCGGCCTGGACGTGGTGCTGCTCGACGGCACCCCGGTCGGTGAGCTCACCGAGGTCGTCCACCTGCCCTACCAGGACCTGCTCACGGTCACGAAGGCCGACGGCACGGAGGTGCTGGTGCCCTTCGTCAGCCGGATCGTGACGGTCATCGACCTGGAGAACCAGCGCGCCGTGATCGACCCGCCCGGCGGGCTGATCGACCCGGACGGGGCCGAGGTCGCCGAGGGCGGCCCGGAGGAGTCCGGCGACGACCCGGAGGGGTCCGCCGAAGGCCGGGAGGAGTCGGAGTGACCGCCGAGGAGACGACCGCTCCGGTGGGTGCCGAGGCCGGCGCCGGTGTTGCCGTCGGTGTCGGCGCCGAGGCCAGTGCCGAGGTCGAGGTCGAGGCCGGTGCCGACGCTGTGCCGGTGCAGAGCGGGATGCGGATCGACGTCGTCTCGATCTTCCCCGAGTACCTGGAGCCGCTGAACATCTCGCTGGTCGGCAAGGCGCGCGCCCGCGGACAGCTCGACGTGCACGTCCACGACCTGCGGGACTGGACGTACGACGTGCACCGCACCGTCGACGACAGCCCGTACGGCGGCGGCCCGGGCATGGTGATGAAGCCCGAACCGTGGGGCGAGGCCCTGGACGCGGTGATCGGCCGCGGCCCGGCGGGGGAGGTGCCCACCCTGGTGGTGCCCACGCCCAGCGGTCGGCCGTTCACCCAGGAGCTCGCGCAGGAGCTCGCCGGCCGGCCGTGGCTGGCGTTCACCCCCGCCCGCTACGAGGGCATCGACCGCCGGGTGATCGACGAGGCGGCCACCCGGATGCCGGTCGTCGAGGCGTCGATCGGCGACTACGTGCTCGCCGGCGGCGAGGTTGCGGTCCTGGTCATGGTCGAGGCGATCGCCCGACTGCTGCCGGGCGTGCTCGGCAACGCCGAGTCCCACCGGGACGACTCCTTCGCGCCCGGCGCGATGGCCGACCTGCTGGAGGGCCCGGTCTACACCAAGCCCGCCGAGTGGCGCGGCCGCACGGTGCCGGACGTGCTGCTGAGCGGCAACCACGGCCGGATCGCCCGCTGGCGGCGCGAGCAGGCCTTCGCCCGCACCCTGGCGAACCGGCCGGACCTGGTGGAGCGCTGGCGGTACGGCGCCTTCGACAAGAAGGACCGGGAGGCGCTCAGCGTTCTCGGCCTGGCCTGGGACGACGGGCTCGGCCGATTTCGGTCCGCGGCCGGTGATGTGGAAGAATAGGCCGCTGCTGTCTGTCGCTGGGCTCCTCCCGTAGGGGTCACGTGGTTCGGCGCCCCCGCCACGGGGGGACCGCCGGTCGCCGACGCGGCCCGCAGCAAACCCC
Organism: Kitasatospora sp. NPDC042419; assembly: GCF_056437345.1. NCBI lineage: Bacteria > Bacillati > Actinomycetota > Actinomycetes > Kitasatosporales > Streptomycetaceae > Kitasatospora > Kitasatospora sp. NPDC042419. Next base: position 41,160 of record NZ_JBWKAW010000034.1, on the reverse strand, counting down.
ATTGTGACGAACTTCCGTGGGCGGCCCGTGGCGCCTGCGATGGAGAGCAACATGAGCAACAAGCTCGCTGCTGTCGACGCGGCCTCGCTGCGTAGCGACATTCCGGCCTTCCGTGCCGGTGACACCCTGAAGGTGCACGTCCGGGTCATCGAGGGCAACCGCTCCCGTGTCCAGGTCTTCCAGGGCGTCGTCATCCGCCGTCACGGCGCCGGCGTCGGTGAGACCTTCACCGTTCGCAAGGTCAGCTTCAACGTCGGTGTCGAGCGCACCTTCCCGGTGCACACCCCGGTCGTCGAGAAGATCGAGGTCGTGACCCGCGGTGCGGTTCGCCGCGCCAAGCTGTACTACCTGCGTGACCTTCGCGGCAAGGCCGCGAAGATCAAGGAGAAGCGCGACCGCTGATCCACCGCCCCCCGGCGCTGCCGGGGGACCGGAACGCTCTGGGGAGCCGGCCTGCCGCACGGTAAGCTCAGCCCCCGATGAGCACGCACGAACCACCCGCGGACCGCGACGGCCGTCCCGCACCCACCGGTGCGGACACGCCGACGCGGTCCGCGGTCGTTTTCGCAGGTGCTTCCGCGGGTGCTCCTGCGGAAGGCCTCGCGGGAGAGGCCCCGCCGACGGGTTCGGCGGAGGCCGCGAGGGGTGCCGAGCGGACCGCCGAGGGCGTCGAGGACACCGACGGCGGTGTTGACGGCGGTGACGGTGTTGACGGCGGTGACGGCGGTGAACAGGCCGAGGACGTCGAGGACGTCGAGGAACCGTCCCGCTCGCGCTCCCGGGACCTCCTGCTGCTCGTCGGGACCTGCCTGTTCGTGCTGCTGCTGGTGAACGCCTTCGTGGCGCGGCCCTTCTCCGTGCCGTCCGGGTCGATGGAGAACAGCCTGCGCCCCGGCGACCGCCTGATCGTGAACCAGCTGTCCTACGCCTTCGGCGGCCACCCCCGACGGGGCGACGTGGTGGTGTTCGACGGTACGGGCTCCTTCCTGCGCAAGCCCCTCGACCGGGGCGGGATCTGGAGCGGACTGCGCTCCTTCGGCCGGGACATCGGTCTGGTTCCGGCCGGCGACTCGGTCTACGTGAAGCGGGTCATCGGTGTCGGGGGCGACCGGGTCACCAGTACCGGCCCGGGCCACCCGATCACCGTGAACGGCGTGCCGGTCGACGAGTCCGCCTACCTGTCGCCGGGGGACGAGCCGTCCCAGGTGGCCTTCGACACCGTGGTCCCCGCCGGCAAGCTCTGGGTGATGGGCGACCACCGGAGCGCCTCCCGGGACTCGCGCGACCACCTCGGCGATCCCGGGGGCGGGTTCGTCCCGGAGGACAAGGTGATCGGGCGGGCCGCGTGGGTGGTCTACCCGGTCGGGCGCTGGAGCAGCCTGGACCGGCCGGCGGCTTTCGCCGCGACAGGGGGGACGGGTGGCCATGGGGACCAGAGGTAGGGGTCGGCTCGCAGACCGCCCAGGCCCCGGCTCCCCAGGTCCCGACTCCTCCGGGGCGGACTCCTCCGGCGCCGGTTTTCCCGGGGCCGGCGCGGGGCCGGCGACGGTGCCGCCGGAGTCGACCTGGTCCGAGCCGAGTTGGTCCGGGTCGGCAGGGCCCGGGGCGGTGGCTCCCGAGCCGACTCCGTCCGACGCGCCGCCGTCCGAGCCACCTCTCTCCGGGCCGACCGGGCCCGGTCCGGTGGTGCGGGGCCGGGCCGAGCGCCGGCGCACCGCCCGACGGGCGGCCCGCCGCCGCAGACGCTCCCACCTGCGGGAGATCCCGCTGATCGTCGTGGTGGCGCTGGTGGTGGCGCTGGTGATGAAGACCTTCCTGGTGCAGGTCTTCGTGATCCCCTCCGGTTCGATGGAGCAGACCATCCAGATCGGGGACCGGGTGCTGGTGGACAAGCTCACCCCCTGGTTCGGTGCCGAGCCGGAGCGCGGCGAGGTGGTGGTGTTCAAGGATCCGGGCGGCTGGCTGGAGAGCAGTCACAAGCCGACGGAGGACGGGCCGGTCCTGCGCGGTGCCAAGCAGGTGCTCACCTTCGTCGGGCTGCTGCCGTCGGACAACGAGCAGGACCTGATCAAGCGGGTGATCGGTGTCGGCGGCGACACGGTGGAGTGCTGCGACGACCAGGGCAGGGTCAGCCTCAACGGCAGGGTCTTGGACGAGCCCTACCTCGCGCCGGGCAACCCGCCCTCCCGGCAGCCGTTCAAGGTGAAGGTGCCGCCGGGCCGGCTCTGGGTCATGGGCGACCACCGCGACGTGTCTGCCGACTCCCGTTTCCACATGGGGAATCCGGGCCAGGGCACGATCCCGGTCAGTGGTGTGGTGGGTCGGGCCTTCATGATCGCCTGGCCGGTGGGCCGGGTTCATCAACTTGATGTGCCGGTTTCACTCTCCTCGGTGGCGCGGGCCCCGGAGGCGCGCGGAACTGCGCCGAACTCCGTGGGCGTTGGGCCGGGTCCTGAGGAACCTCCGCTCGTTATGGGTGTGTTGGGCATCCTTCCGCTCGTCGGCCGCAGGGTGGGGCGGGCCCGGCCCTGAGCCGCTGAAGGCCGATGACCGACCGGGCCGCGCGTGTGGGACCGCGAGCCGGATGCCCGGGAGTGATAGAGAAGTGCTGGTGCGGCCGGTCCGTGTTGACCGGTCGTGCCCGGAGGCTGTGCTGGTGTCAGGTGTGCCCGGACCGGGTGGCCCTGGCGTTCACGGTCGGTGGTGGAGCGTGGTGCCCGCTGTGCGGCACTGTGAGCGCGGGCGTACAGGCGTCCGCACAGCAGGGAGGAGACGTTGTGGGGGATTTGGTGATCGGCGCCCGCTCAGGCGCCGGAGAGCCCGAGGGCTCCGGCAGCAGGGCGGCCCGGTCCGCGGAGCCGACGGCGCTCTCGGCGTCGGCCGAGGACGCGACGGCCCAGTCCGCCGACGAGCACGGCAGCGGTGCGGATGACGCTTCGGAGGACATCGGGGGCGGGACCGCACCGGCCGACGAGACGGAGGAGCAGCCGGACCGGAAGGAGCGCAAGCAGCGCTCGTTCTGGAAGGAACTGCCGATCCTGATCGGTATCGCCCTGGTCCTGGCGCTCGTGATCAAGACCTTCTTCGTCCAGGCGTTCTCCATTCCGTCGGAGTCGATGCAGAACACGCTCCAGGTCGGTGACCGTGTCCTGGTGGACAAGCTCACCCCGTGGTTCGGCGCCGAGCCGGAGCGCGGCGAGGTGGTCGTGTTCCACGACCCGGGTGGCTGGCTGGCCGACGAGCCCACCAACGAGAGCAGCAACTCCTTCGTCCGGGGCATCCAGGACGTGCTGAGCTTCGTCGGCCTGATGCCCTCCGACAACGAGAAGGACCTGATCAAGCGGGTCATCGCGATCGGCGGCGACACCGTCGAGTGCGAGGGCGAGGGCCCGGTGAAGGTCAACGGGATCGCGCTCGACGAGCCGTACGTCTACCCCGGCAACACCCCCTGCGGCACCAAGCCGTTCGGCCCGGTGAAGGTCCCGGAGAACAGCATCTGGGTGATGGGCGACCACCGCGCGGACTCGCTCGACTCGCGGTTCCACATGGACCAGCCGGGCGGCGGCACCGTCCCCGTGGACGAGGTGATCGGTCGTGCCTTCGTCGTGGCCTGGCCGATCGACCACTGGTCGACGCTGCCGGTGCCGGCGACCTTCGACCAGAAGGGCCTGGACGCGGCCGCGCCGGTCGTGCCGGCGGCCGCCGGTGCGGTGGGCGCCGTCGCACTGCTCCCGCTGGTGCGCCGCTGGAGGAACCGGGCGGACCGCGACGAGCGGTCCTGACGCCGAACCGCTTGCTCCAAGGTCTTGCGCGGGCCGTGGTACCGACGAGTAATCTGCTCGGACGTGCCACGGCCCGCCGGGTTCTCCGACCGTGGCCCCGGTGCACCGTGAGCGTTTCCGGTTCGGTCAGGGTTGGACGGTGTCGATGAGCAGTGTCGCGGAACGGACGCCCGACCGTCCGCCGGCCGCCCCGCCGACCCGGCGCAAGCCGGCAGCGGTGCTGCAAGGCGTCCTGCTCGGCATCGGCCTCGTCCTGCTGATCGGCGGCTTCGCGGTGATCGCCGTGAACTACCGGCCGTACGACATCCCGACCGCTTCGATGGCCCCCACGCTCCAGGTCGGGGACACCGTGCTGGCCAGGAAGACCGACGGCGCGGACGTCGGCCGCGGTGACGTGGTGATCTTCCACGACCAGGCCTGGGGTGACCAGCCGATGGTCAAGCGCGTGGTCGCGGTCGGCGGTGACACGGTCGCCGTCGGAGGGGGAGACCAGCGACTGACCGTCAACGGCAAGCCGGTGGACGAGTCGTACCTCGCGGCGCAGGGCCCGCAGGGCAACTCCTTCAGCGTGACGGTCCCGCAGGGTCGACTCTTCCTGCTCGGCGACAACCGGCTCGGCTCGCTCGACTCCCGCGTCCACCTGGAGGTCGACGGCGGGACCGTCCCGGCCACCGATGTGGAGGCCCGGGTCGAGGGCACCGTGCTTCCGTTCGGCCGGGCCGGCCTGTTCGCTGGTACCAGCGCCTTCGACGCGGTGGGCGGAGCCGGTCCGGCCGGCCCGGGGCCGCTGGAGCCGGCCTTCTACGCGAGCGTTGTAGGCGCGGCGACGATCGTCGTGACCTCGGCGGCGGGCGGCGTGGCGAGCCTGGCGCGCAGGCGCCGCCGGCCGTCCTGACCCCCGCCCGCACCACCCGCGCCCCGGCCGCTCTGCCGAACCTCGCCCCGGACGGCGGTGCCGGGTGGCAGGATCGGGAGAACGACCGGGCCCGACGAAGGGAGCGTGGAGACCTGCCATGACGGCACAGCGGCGCAAGGCTTCGCGGATCCTGCTGCTCGACGACCGGGACCGCCTGCTGCTCTTCCGCGGCGCGGACCCCGCGACGCCGGGCGTCACCTGGTGGTTCACGCCCGGTGGCGGCTTGGAGCCCGGTGAGGGCGTGCGAGGGGCGGCCGAGCGGGAGCTGGTGGAGGAGACCGGCCTGCGGGGCGTGGAGCTGGGACCGGTGGTGGCGTACGACACGGTTGAGTTCTCCTTCGAGGGGCGGCGCTACGAGCAGGAGCAGTGGTTCCACCTGGCCCGGACCGCGGACACGGTGCTCGACCACTCGGGCATGGGCGCGGACGAGCACGCCCAGCTGCTCGCGGCACGCTGGTGGACGGTCGGGGAGCTGAGAGCCACCACCGAGACGGTCTATCCGGCCGGACTGGTGGACTTTCTGGAGCGTCTGTTGACCGAGGGGCCACCGGTCGCTCCGGTAAGGCTCTGAGGGTGGGTGCGGTGGTCCACAATGGGTGGACGTGACAAGTTGAGGGGACGCCTGGATGAGTGCCGAAGATCTCGAGAAGTACGAGACCGAGATGGAGCTCAAGCTCTACCGGGAGTACCGGGACGTCGTCGGCCTGTTCAAGTACGTGATCGAGACCGAGCGACGGTTCTACCTCACCAACGACTACGAGCTGCAGGTGCACTCGGTCCAGGGCGAGGTGTTCTTCGAGGTGTCGATGGCGGATGCGTGGGTCTGGGACATGTACCGGCCGGCCCGGTTCGTCCGCAAGGTCCGGGTGCTGACCTTCAAGGACGTGAACATCGAGGAGCTCGCGAAGAGCGATCTGGAGCTGCCCTCGGACGAGCCCGGCTTCGGGAACTGACGTTGGACCGCCCCGCCCCCGGATGTCCAGGGGAATTTCGCGTATCCCGGGATTTCCACCCCTGCGGGTGACAAGAGTTATCCACAGGCCCGGGTTGTCCACAGGTAAGGGCAACCCCCTGGTCCGTCCCCGGACCGCACGGCAACCTCCACGGCGGAGGTGGTCACCGTGCAGGACACCGAGCGCGCCACGCGCAAGCAGACAGCGAAGGCCCAGCAGGACGGGCGGCCGCGCCGGCGGTCGGCGCGGTCCGCAGCGGGCGGGCAGTCCCCGCCGGCCGCTCCCGGGGCGGCCGCCCCGGGGCGGATCGGCAACACCGGCCTCGGCCGCTACGGGGAACAGGTCGCCGCCCGGCGCCTCGCGGAGGACGGGCTGCACATCCTGGACCGCAACTGGCGGTGCGTCGAGGGCGAGCTGGACATCGTCGCCCTCGACGGCGACACAGTTGCGGTCTGCGAGGTGAAGACCCGCTCCGAGCGGGGGTTCCAGCAGCCCACCGAGGCCATCGACCGGACCAAGGCGGCCCGGCTGAGACGGCTGGCGGAGCGCTGGATGGCCGAGCGCTGGCCGGACCACTTCGCCCGGCTGGCCGGGCCCGGCTACCTGCCCGGGCCCGCCGATCCGCCGTGGGTGCCCGCCCCGCCCGGTGGGGTCCGGATCGATCTGATCGCCGTCATCAACCGGATCCGCGGCGCCGCCTCGGTGGACCACCTGCGGGGGGTGGTCTGAGATGGCCTTCGCCCGGACGTGTTCCGTCGCGCTGGTCGGCGTCGACGGAGTGATCGTCGAGGTCCAGGCCGACCTGGAGCCCGGGGTGGCGGCGTTCACCCTGGTCGGCCTGCCCGACAAGGCGCTCTCCGAGGCCCGCGACCGCGTACGCGCGGCGGTGGTGAACAGCGGAGAGTCCTGGCCGCAGCGGAAGCTGACCGTCGGACTGAGCCCGGCGTCGGTGCCCAAGAGCGGCAGCGGCTTCGACCTCGCGGTGGCCTGTGCCGTGCTGGCCGCCGCCGAACGGCTGGACCCGACCGCCATCGCGGACCTGCTGGTCATCGGCGAACTCGGGCTCGACGGGCGGGTGCGCCCGGTGCGCGGGGTGCTTCCGTCGGTGCTGGCCGCCGCCGACGCCGGCTACCAGCGGGTCGTGGTGGCCGAGCAGACCGCCGCCGAGGCCTCGCTCGTCCCCGGGGTGACCGTCATCGGCGTGCGGAGCCTGCGCCAGCTGGTGGCCGTGCTCACCGGAGCCCCCGAGCCCGAGGAGCCGCCCGGCCCGGTCGGCGGGCGCCCCGACCCCCTGATGGCAGGCCTCATGCTCCCCGGCGCCGGGGTGCGCGGACTGCCCGACGACGCGGCGTCCCGGCTCGACCTCGCCGACGTGGCCGGGCAGTACGAGGCCCGCAGGGCCCTGGAGATCGCCGCCGCCGGCGGCCACCACCTCTACCTGAAGGGACCGCCGGGCGCCGGCAAGACCATGCTGGCCGAGCGGCTGCCGTCGCTCCTGCCGCCGCTCACCCCGAAGGAGGCGCTGGAGGTCACCGCGGTCCACTCCGTGGCCGGGCTGCTCCCGGCCGGCCGCCCGCTGATCGACCGCGCGCCCTACTGCGCCCCGCACCACTCCACGACCATGCCGGCGATCGTGGGCGGCGGCAGCGGCCTGCCGAGACCGGGCGCGGTCTCGCTGGCCCACCGGGGCGTCCTCTTCCTCGACGAGGCACCGGAGTTCCCGGTCCGGGTGCTGGACGCGCTGCGCCAGCCGCTGGAGTCCGGGGAGGTGGTGATCGCCCGATCGGCCGGATCGCTCCGGCTGCCGTCCCGCTTCCTGCTCTGCCTGGCCGCGAACCCCTGCCCCTGCGGGCGCCACTCGCGGCGGGGCGAGGGGTGCGAATGCACCCCGGCCATGGTCAGCCGGTACCAGGGCAGGCTCTCCGGCCCGTTGCTCGACCGGGTCGACCTGCAGGTCCAGGTCGCCCCGGTGACCAGGGCCGAGCTGATGGAGCGGGACAACACGGCGGAGACCACCGGGATCGTCGCGGCGCGTGTCCTGGCGGCGCGCGAGCGTGCGGCCGCCCGGCTGGCCGACACCCCGTGGCGGACCAATGCCGAGGTCCCCGGCTACGAACTCCGCACCCGCTGGCAGCTCGCGGGGGGCGCGTTGAACGACGCCGCACGCCAGCTGGAGCGGGGACTGCTGACCGCGCGCGGCCTGGACCGGGTGCTCCGGGTCGCCTGGACGGTCGCGGACCTCGCGGGCCGGGACCGCCCCGACCAGCGCGACGTCCGGACCGCACTCGTGCTGCGCACCGGCGTCGAACAGGGGCTGCCGCTGACCGAGCGTTTCGCCGGCTGGCCGGGCCCCGCCCCGGCCGGGGGCGACGACCCGGCGCCGAAGCGCCCGGCCCGTCCGCCGGCGGCCCGCAGAACACCCGACCGACAGGCGGAAGAGGAGGGGACCGCCCCGTGAACCGACCCATGGATCCCGCTTGGGATCCGACCTCGGATCCCACCGTGGACCACGACCGGGCGGGCCCGCCCCCGCCCGCGTCGAGAACTCCGCGGACCGACTCGGATGCCGGACCGGACACCGGATCCGAGCGGCTCGCCCGGGCGGCCCTGTGCCGTCTCAGCGAACCCGGCGACGCCCTGGTCGGCCGGTGGCTGACCCGCCTCGGCGCCCCCGAAGTCCTGCGGGCGATCAGGGACGGCACGGTGCCCGACCCACCGGGGCCGGACGCCGGCCGCCTGGCGGGCTACCGGGCCCGACTGGTCGACATCGACCCGGTCGCCGACCTGGAACGGGTGCGACAGCTCGGTGGACGCTTCATCATTCCGGGCGACACGGAGTGGCCGAGCCAACTGGACGACCTCGGCGACAGCCGGCCGATCGGGCTCTGGACGGCCGGTACGGGATCGCTCCGCCTGCTCGCCCTCCGTTCGGTCGCGGTCGTCGGCGCCCGGGCGTGCACCGCGTACGGCGCACACGTCGCCGGCGAGCTCTCCGCGCAACTGGCGGAACGCGGCTGGGTGGTGGCTTCCGGAGGTGCGTACGGGATCGACGCGGCGGCCCACCGGGGCGCACTGGCGGTCGGCGGGATGACCATCGGGGTCCTCGCCTGCGGGGTGGACGTGGCCTACCCGCGGGGCAACACCGACCTGATCCGCAGGATCGCCGCCCAGGGGCTCCTGCTGAGCGAACTCGCGCCGGGGGAGCACCCCACCCGGTTCCGGTTCGTCCTGCGCAACCGGGTGATCGCGGCACTGACCAGGGGGACGGTGGTGGTCGAGGCGGCCATGCGCAGCGGGGCGCTCAGCACGGCCAGGCGCGCCCGCGACCTCAACCGGCACACCATGGGTGTCGCCGGGCCGGTGACCTCGGAACTCTCGGCCGGTGTGCACGCCCTGATCCGTAGCGGGGGCGCCACCCTGGTCACCGACGCCGCCGAGGTCGCCGAGCTGATCGGGGCGATCGGCGACGACCTGGCGCCGCAGCGGAGCGGCCCCGTGCTGCCGAGGGACCTGCTGGAGCCGGCGGCGGCGCTGGTCCTGGAGGCCGTGCCGGCCACGGCCGAGGGCGCGCCGGTGGAGCGGCTGGCCCGGAAGTCCGGGCTGCCGCCGGACGAGGTGCTCCACCGGCTCTACGAGTTGGGATCGCTCGGTCATGTCGAGCGGCACGGCGCGCACTGGCGACTGGTCAGGAGGAGGTGACGGGCTGACGGGAAGGCAGCCCCGGCGGTCCGGTCGGCCCGTCGGCGGGACCCGATCCGGTGACACGAGCGCCACCGGATCGGGGGACGCCCGAGTGGCGGTAGCACTCCGCAGCGAGTCGGTCACGCTACGCTCGCCATGCCTTCCCTATCAGCACATGACTCGGCAGAACGGCGCAGACCAACGCATGCCCACACACATTCCCGGACACAGAGTGACCGGTGGCGCCCGGTCCTCGGGAGGGCCGCGGACCGAGCGGCGCCCCGTGACCGAGTTCCCGCCCAAGGCCACGGGCGGGATGGGGTCCCTGGCGCGGCAAGGCGGCCGACCGGCGCACACCGGGGCGCACGACGACCGGCCGGACGCGCCCGGCACCTCCGACGACGCGTCCGCCCCCGCGCCGGCCCCCGCGTCGGCCGAGGCGCCCGCCCCACGCCGGGAGGCGGGCGGCCAGGACCGTACGGCGCTCGAAGGGCTCTGGCGCTCCTACAAGGAGACGGGCGACCAGCGGCTGCGGGAGCAGCTGATCCTGCACTACTCACCACTCGTCAAGTACGTGGCGGGCCGGGTGGGGGTCGGTCTGCCCTCCAACGTGGAACAGGCCGACTTCGTCTCGTCCGGGGTCTTCGGGCTGATCGACGCGATCGAGAAGTTCGACGTCGACCGCGCCATCAAGTTCGAGACCTACGCGATCAGCCGGATCCGTGGCGCGATCATCGACGAGCTCCGGGCGCTGGACTGGATCCCGCGTTCGGTGCGGCAGAAGGCGAAGGCGGTCGAGCGGACGTACGCGACGCTGGAGGCCCGGCTGCGCCGGACGCCGCACGAACCCGAGGTCGCGGCCGAGATGGGAATCGCCATCGAGGACCTGCACGCGATCTTCAGCCAGTTGTCGCTCGCCAACGTGGTCGCGCTCGACGAGCTCCTCCACCCCGTCGGCGAGAGCGGCGACCGGCTGAGCCTGATGGACACCCTGGAGGACCACGGCGCCGACAACCCGGTGGAGGTGGCGGAGGACCGCGAGCTCCGCAGGCTGCTGGCGCAGGCGGTGAACACGCTGCCCGAGCGGGAGAAGACCGTGGTGACGCTCTACTACTACGAGGGGCTGACCCTCGCGGAGATCGGCCAGGTCCTCGGGGTGACCGAGAGCCGGGTCAGCCAGATCCACACGAAGTCGGTGCTGCAGTTGCGCGCCAAGCTCTCGGACATCCGGTAGGCGCGGTCGGGCGTCGCGGGCATCGCGCACGCCGGGCTCGCGCCCCTCTGCTTCCTGGCGCGTCCCCTCCGCGTCCGTTGCGACGCGCGGCACCGTACCGGTGGGCTGTAGGGCTCCGTACAGTGGGAGGGTGCCGAAGATCCGAGCGGCCAGTGTGGCCGAGCACCGTCAGTTGCAGCGGGCAGCTCTTCTTGATGCTGCCCGCAGTCTCCTCAGCGAGGGAGGCATGGAAGCGCTGAGCTTCCCCGCGCTCGCGGCGCGCACGGGGCTCGCGCGTTCCTCGGTGTACGAGTACTTCCGTTCCCGTGCGGCGGTGGTGGAAGCCCTCTGTGAGGTCGACTTCCCCCTCTGGGCGGCCGAGATCGAAGCCGGCATGGAGAGCTGCGACACCGCGGCCGAGCGGATCGAGTCGTACGTCCGGGGGCAGCTGGCGCTGGCCGCGGATCCGCGGCACCGGGCGGTCGCCGCGATCTCCGCGCTGGAGCTGGACGACGCGGCCCGGGAGCGCATCCGAGCGGCCCACGGGAAGCTGGCCGGGATGGTGGTCCAGGCGCTGGAGGACTTCGGGCACGAGCGGCCGCGGCTGGCCGCGGCGCTGCTCCAGGGGATCGTCGAGGCGGCCGTCCGGCAGTCCGAGCAGCGCGCGGCGGGCGGGCGGGCCGAGAGCCCCGAGGTGATCGCGGACGCTGCCGTCGCCCTCGCCCTGTACGGGCTCGGCCCGAGCTGACCCCTCCCGCTCCCGCTCCTGCTCCGGGCAGAGGCGGCGGTGCGGGCTGTGCCGGGCCGTCGCCGGGACCGTCCCCGGCGCTGACCTCCGGGCCGCTGTCCGAACCGCCGCCGAGCGGCAGCAGCCGGGCGGTCCCGGCGCCGAGCAGGGCCGGCGGGTCGAGGTACCGCTTGCCGCGCAGCAGGCCCCAGTGCAGACAGGACCTGTCGGCGCAGTGGCCGCTGCCAATGCCGAGCTGCCCGATCACCTGGCCCGCCACCACCGGGGTGCCCACCGGGACGGTGCCGACGACCGGCAGGTAGGTGGTGCGCAACGGGGGCGCCGACGGAGCCGCGGAGGCCGGATGGGTGACGGTGACCACCGGTCGGCCCGCCACCGGTCCGGCGAACGTCACCACACCCGGAGCAGCCGCCCGGACGTCCGAGCCGGGTGCGGCGGCCAGGTCGACACCCCTGTGGCCGGCGGCCCAAGGGTGGGCCGGCGGCTCGAACCGGCCGACGATTCCGCTCGGCCTGCCGTCCGGACCGTGCGCCGGCCATGAGCGTTCCCTCCCGTTCCCGTTCCCGTTCCCGCCGGCCCCGCCCTCGCCTCCGTTCCCGCCTCCGTTCCCGCCCGTGCGCCCGCCGCCCCCGTCGACGGGTCCCCCGACCGCGTGCCCGGCTGGCCCGGACCGGACGGTCAGCAGCAGGGCGGCCAGCGCCAGCAGCGTGAGCAGCAGCATCCGGCGACCGCGCCCGGGCCCGGACCCGGGCGGCGGCAGCGCCGTCAGCGGACCCGCACCCGGGCCGGCGCCGGGAAAGCCACCGCTCGCGAAACCCGACCCCGCGAAACCCGACCCCGGCAAGCCACGGCCCGCAGACCGGCGACCCGCACCTGCTGGAACACCCGCACTGGCTGGAACACCCGCACCGGCTGGAACACCCGCAACAGCAGTCATGCGGGTGAGGCTCCCCGAGCTGCTCCGGGCCTGCCAGTCCCGCCCCGATCGCTGTGGACAACCGACCCCTGTGGACAGCGGCCGTCCCTCCGACGGGTGTACGCCGCAGGGTGTGCGTGGGGCCGACGGGCCGCTCCCGGCCCGGCCGGCTCCCGGCAGGCTCTTGACCGGAGCCGGACCGGAGCCGGACCGGAGCCCTCGCCCGGTCCCGTTCCCCGTGGCCACCGGACCGGCCCGAAGCCCCACCCGCACCACCGGCCGGACCACCGCCCGCAGCCCTGTCCGGGGCCGCCCGGCTCCCGTGGAGTCGCTCGGTGCTCGGCGCTTCCCGTACACTTCACACGCGACCCGGTCCGCCGGGTCGACTTCGCACGCCCCGCCACCGGTGGAAAGAAGCGGCCCGGCCGCCCCCTCCGCCAGGTGCGAGTGCCGCTCGGTCCGCCGAGCCCGGACGGTCCCCGGACCGCACGGGTGGAAGCGGCTCGGCACGTTCGGGGCGTCAGGCGTGGCTGTCACCTGGCTGCCACGGACAAAACCGAGCCTGACCCGGCCGTTCGCAGACGCCGAGCGGGGAGCGCCACCGCGCCTACCGCGACGCAGCTGCACCAGAGCCGGGCGCAACACCTGAGGAGCACGGCTATGGCCGTCGTCACGATGCGGGAGCTGCTTGAGAGCGGCGTCCACTTCGGTCACCAGACCCGCCGCTGGAACCCGAAGATGAAGCGCTTCATCATCACCGAGCGCAACGGCATCTACATCATCGACCTCCTGCAGTCGCTGAACTACATCGACCGCGCCTTCGAGTTCATCAAGGAGACCGTTGCCCACGGCGGCAGCGTCCTCTTCGTCGGCACGAAGAAGCAGGCCCAGGAGGCCATCGCCGAGCAGGCCACCCGCGTGGGCATGCCCTACGTGAACCAGCGCTGGCTCGGCGGCATGCTGACCAACTTCTCGACCGTCTACAAGCGCCTGCAGCGTCTCAAGGAGCTGGGCGAGCTGGACTTCGCGGACGTGGCCGGCTCCGGCCTCACCAAGAAGGAGCTCCTGGTCCTCCAGCGCGAGCACGACAAGCTGGAGAAGACCCTCGGCGGTATCCGTGACATGCAGCGCGTTCCCAGCGCTGTCTGGATCGTGGACACCAAGAAGGAGCACATCGCGGTCGGCGAGGCCCGGAAGCTCAACATCCCGGTCGTCGCCATCCTCGACACCAACTGCGACCCCGACGAGGTCGACTACAAGATCCCGGGCAACGACGACGCGATCCGCTCCGTCACCCTGCTGACCCGTGTGATCGCCGACGCCGTCGCCGAGGGCCTCAAGTCCCGCGCGGGTGTCGCCAAGGGCGACGCGAAGGCCGAGCCGGGCGCCGACCAGCCGCTGGCCGACTGGGAGAAGGACATCCTCGAGGGCGAGAAGAAGGCCGAGGAGGCCCCCGCCGCCGAGGCCGAGGTCGAGGCCACCGAGGCTCCGGCCACCGAGGCTCCGGCCGCCGAGGCCCCCGCTGCCGAGGCTCCGGCCGAGCAGGCCTGACGTACCAAGGGTGAGGGGCACCCGCCGGTACGACACCGGTCGGTGCCCCTCTCTCCCGTGCCCGGGCCGAACCAGCGGCCCCGGTGCAACCCCACGCAGACACGCGAGACGCGAGAAGAGATTCACACCATGGCGAACTTCACCGCCGCGGACGTCAAGAAGCTCCGTGAGCTCACCGGCGCCGGCATGATGGACTGCAAGAAGGCCCTGGACGAGGCCGAGGGCAACGTCGAGAAGGCCGTCGAGCTCCTGCGCATCAAGGGCCAGAAGGGCGTTGCCAAGCGCGAGGGCCGTGACGCCTCCAACGGCGCCGTCGCCGCGCTGATCGCCGAGGACAAGAAGTCCGGCGTTCTGGTCGAGCTGAACTGCGAGACCGACTTCGTCGCCAAGGGTGACAACTTCGTGAAGGTCGCCGACGCGATCGCCGCCCACGTCGCCAAGACCGCCCCGGCCGACCTGGACGCCGCCCTGGCCTCCGAGATCGAGGCCGGCAAGACCGTCCAGCAGTTCGTGGACGAGGCCAACGCGACCCTGGGTGAGAAGATCGTCTTCCGCCGCTTCGCGCAGTTCGACGGTGACGGCTTCGTCGCGGTCTACCTGCACAAGACCAGCCCCGACCTGCCGCCGGCCGTCGGCGTCCTGGTCGAGCTGGACAAGGAGAACGCCGAGGTCGCCAAGGACGTCGCGCAGCACATCGCCGCGTTCGCGCCGAAGTACCTGTCCCGCGAGGACATCCCGGCCGCGGACCTGGAGAACGAGCGCCGCGTCGCCGAGGCCACCGCTCGCGAGGAGGGCAAGCCGGAGGCCGCCCTGCCGAAGATCGTCGAGGGTCGCGTCACCGGCTTCGTGAAGGAGAACTCCGTCCTGGAGCAGGCCTTCGCGAAGGACAACAAGAAGAGCGTCGCCAAGGTTCTCGAGGAGAACGGCGTCACCCTCAAGCGCTTCGCCCGCTTCCGCGTCGGCGCCTGAGCCACGTTCCACCGGACTCCCGGCGAGCTTAGGCTGGGAACCGCCCCCGCCCGCTGACCAGGGCGGGAGGGACGCGCCGAACGGGCTCACCCAGCGCCACAACCATGGGCGGGTCGCGTCGGCAGCATGAACGACGAGGAGGCCATTGCCGTGCAGGACACCGAACCGGTTCCCGCGGCAGTGGCCTCCTCGCGTGTACGCGCAGGTCGGGGATCCGCACATCCACGCCTGTGAACCAGTAGGTGTAGAAGGAGAAGTCCATGCAGGAGACGCAGGAGACCGCGCGGGACACCCAGGCCGGTTCGCGTCGCCGGGTGCTGCTGAAGCTGTCCGGTGAGGCGTTCGCCGGTGGCGGCGGACTCGGCGTCGACCCCGACGTCGTGCACGCGATCGCCCGCGAGATCGCCACGGTCGTCCGTGCCGGCACCGAGGTCGCGGTGGTCATCGGCGGCGGTAACTTCTTCCGCGGCGCGGAGCTGCAGGTCCGCGGTATGGACCGGGCCCGCTCGGACTACATGGGCATGCTCGGCACGGTCATGAACTGCCTCGCGCTCCAGGACTTCCTGGTCAAGGAGGGCATCGAGACCCGGGTCCAGACCGCCATCACCATGGGCCAGGTCGCCGAGCCGTACCTGCCCCTGCGCGCCGTCCGGCACCTGGAGAAGGGCCGTGTGGTGATCTTCGGCGCCGGTATGGGCATGCCGTACTTCTCCACCGACACCACGGCCGTCCAGCGGGCCCTGGAGATCCACGCCGACGTGCTGCTGATGGGCAAGAACGGCGTGGACGGCGTCTACGACTCCGACCCCCGGACCAACCCGGACGCGGTCAAGTTCGACGCGCTCGAGTACTCCGAGGTCATCGCCCGCGACCTCAAGGTCGCCGACCTCACCGCGATCACGTTGTGCAAGGACAACAATCTGCCGATGCTGGTCTTCGAGCTGCTGGCGGAGGGCAATATCGCGCGCGCGGTGAAGAGTGAGAAGATCGGCACACTCATCAGCCAGGATTCTGTCCGGGCCTGAGCAGCAACCAGCCGTACGCGTCGGCGTCGATCGGGCGTGGTCGGCGTGATCACCTCGACCGGGCGCGACGCCGATACCGGTCGGGACAACCGCAGATGAACCGGACAGGGAGTACACAGTGATCGAAGAGACCCTCCTCGAGGCCGAGGAGAAGATGGAGAAGGCCGTCACCGTCGCGAAGGACGACCTCGCGGCGATCCGAACCGGCCGTGCCCACCCGGCGATGTTCGCCAAGATCGTGGCCGAGTACTACGGCACCGTGACGCCGATCAACCAGCTGGCCTCCTTCTCCGTGCCGGAGCCGCGGATGGCGGTCGTCTCGCCGTTCGACAAGACCGCGCTGAAGGCCATCGAGCAGGCGATCCGCGACTCCGACCTGGGCGTCAACCCGTCCAACGACGGTTCCATCATCCGGGTGGTGCTGCCCGAGCTCACCGAGGAGCGCCGCCGGGAGTTCATCAAGATCGCCCGCGGCAAGGGCGAGGACTCCAAGGTCTCGATCCGCGCCGTGCGCCGCAAGGCCAAGGACGCCATCGACAAGCTGGTCAAGGACGGCGAGGTCGGCGAGGACGAGGGCCGCCGCGCGGAGAAGGAGCTCGACGACACCACGGCCAAGTACGTGGCCACCGTCGACGAGCTGCTGAAGCACAAGGAAGCCGAGCTGCTCGAAGTCTGATGAACGACGCCCCTGACGCCCCTGGCTATTGGGGCCCATCCGACCAGCAGTTCCAGCCGTACCAGCCTGCGCAGGCACCGAACGCGCCTGCGCAGGCCCCCGGCACGGCGGCGCCCGCGCCCGGTGCGCAGGCGCCCGCGTCCCACCGGGAGCCCCCGGGGCAGCACACGGCCCCGGCGCAGCCGCGCGGCCGGCACGGCGCTCCGCAGCAGTACGACCCCCCGCAGCAGTACGGGGCCCAGGAGCACTACGGGGCCCCGGAACAGCACGGCACGGGTGACCCCGGCCACCGAACGGGTCACTCCCAGCAGTCTCCGGTGTACTGGGGCGCCGACGCGGAGGAGACTCAGGTCATGCGTCCCGTACCGGCCGACGCCGGTCCCCGGCCGGGGACCCGGCCAGGGCCCGACCCCGCCGAGGGGCCGGCCCGGGAAGCCGGCCGGCTGAGCGGCCCGCTGTTCCGGGACGAGCAGCCCGGGCCGGCGGAACCGGGCTCGTCGGAGACGGTCGTGCTGCGCGCGATCACCGACGACCAGGCCCCCGCTCCCGGTGGCCGGCCGCACCCGGGCGCCGCGGCGTACCCGGCGCCGCCGGGCCGCTCGGCGGTGCCGGGTCACCCTGCGGCGGGGCAGCCCCACCCCGTGCCGTCGTCCCACCCAGGGCAGGAGACACCCGTGGCCCAGCCCGACCCGCAGCCGCAACAGCGCAAGCAGCGCGGTGGTCGCAACCTCCAGGCCGCGATAGGCGTGGGTGTCGGCCTCGGTGCGGTGATCATCGCCTCGTTGTTCGTCGTCAAGGCACTGTTCCTGGTCGTGGTGATCGCGGCGGTGTCGGTCGGTGTCTGGGAGCTGACCAGCCGGCTGGCCGACCGCAAGGAGATCAAGGCGCCGCTGGTCCCGCTGGTCGCGGGCGGCATCGCGATGGTCGCCACCGGCTACTGGTCGGGCATCCAGTGGGCGGCCGCCTCGCTCGCGCTGACCGGACTGGCGGTGATGGTCTGGCGGATGGCCGAGCCGCCGGAGAACTACCTGCGGGACATAACGGCGGGCATCTTCACCGCCTTCTACGTCCCGTTCCTGGCCACCTTCGTGGCGATGATGCTGGCGGCCGACGACGGTCCGCAGCGGATCGTGCTCTTCCTGATCGTCACGGTCTGCAGCGACACCGGTGCCTACGCGGTCGGCTACAAGTTCGGCAAGACCAAGCTGGCGCCGACGATCAGCCCGGGCAAGACCCGCGAGGGCCTGGCCGGCGGCATCGGCCTGTCGATGCTGGCGGGCGCGCTGCTGATGCAGTTCGTGATCGACGACGGCAGCTGGTGGCAGGGCCTGATCCTGGGCGGCTGCGCGGCGGTCACCGCGACCCTGGGGGACCTGGGCGAGTCGATGATCAAGCGCGACCTCGGGATCAAGGACATGGGCACGCTGCTGCCCGGTCACGGCGGCATCATGGACCGGCTGGACTCGCTGCTGCCGACCGCCCCGGTGGTCTGGCTGCTGCTGGCGGCCTTCGTCGGAAGCTGATCCCGGAGCAGGGACAAGGGCTGTGGGCAGGGCCCCGGACGCCAGGCGTCCGGGGCCTTCGCGGTCTGCGACACTGGATGGACCATGCCTAAGCCCGGAGAACTCACCTTTGTCGCGCCGCGCGGCGCAAAGCCCCCGCGACACCTCGCCGACCTGAGCCCCGCCGAGCGCAAGGAGGCCGTCGCCGAGCTGGGCGAGCAGCCGTTCCGCGCGAAGCAGCTCTCCAACCACTACTTCGGCCGGATGTCGAACGACCCGGCGGGCTGGACGGACATCCCCGCCGCCAGCCGGGAGAAGCTCACCGAGGGCCTGCTGCCCGAGCTGATGTCGGTCGTCCGGCACGTGTCCTGCGACGACGACAACACCCGCAAGACGCTCTGGAAGCTCTTCGACGGGACGCTCGTCGAGTCGGTGCTGATGCGCTACCCGGACCGGGTCACCATGTGCATCAGCTCGCAGGCCGGCTGCGGCATGAACTGCCCGTTCTGCGCGACCGGCCAGGCCGGGCTGACCCGGAACCTCTCCACCGCCGAGATCGTCGAGCAGATCGCCGCCGGGATGCGCGCGCTCAAGGCCGGCGAGATCCCGGGCGGCGAGGCCCGGCTCTCCAACGTGGTCTTCATGGGCATGGGCGAGCCGCTGGCCAACTACAACCGGGTGCTGGCCTCGATCCGCCGCCTCACCGACCCGGCGCCGGACGGCTTCGGCCTCTCCCAGCGCGGCATCACGGTCTCCACCGTCGGGCTGGTCCCGGCGATGAACCGGCTGGCGGACGAGGGCCTCAGCTGCCGCCTGGCGCTCTCGCTGCACGCTCCGGACGACGAGCTGCGCGACGAGCTGGTGCCCGTCAACACCCGGTGGAAGGTCGCCGAGGTGCTGGACGCGGCGTGGAACTACGCGGAGAAGTCCGGCCGCCGGATCTCCATCGAGTACGCGCTGATCAAGGACATCAACGACCAGGCGTGGCGGGCGGACCTGCTCGGCCGGCTGATCAAGAACCACCGGGTGCACGTCAACCTGATCCCGCTGAACCCGACCCCGGGCTCCAAGTGGACGGCCTCCCGGCCGGAGGACGAGCGCGAGTTCGTCCGTCGGCTGCAGTCGCACGGCGTGCCGACCACCGTCCGCGACACCCGCGGCCAGGAGATCGACGGCGCCTGCGGCCAGCTCGCCGCGGCGGGCTGAGCCGGAGCGGCCGACCGGACGCCCCGGCCGGAGTGCCCGGACCGGAACGACCGGACCGGGCAGCCCGACCGGAGCGGACGTCCGGAGTGACCGGGACCGGCGGGGTCAGCGCAGCCCGGCCGCGGCCAGCGCCGCGGTGGCCCCGCCGGTGAGCAGCAGGACCGTACCGACCATCAGGGTCCGCAGGGCGACGGCGCCGAACAGTATCCGCGGCGCGACGCCGAGCCGCAGCAGTGCCTCGGTGACCCCCCGGCGGGAGGTGCGCAGTTCGGCCAGCCGGGCCGCCACGGCGGCCGCCGCGCAGCCGAGTACCAGGGCGGCCTCGACCGCGGGCAGGACGTCGGCGCTGCCGGGCTCGCCGATCCAGTAGCGGATGGTGGTGAGCACCACCGCGAGCGCCAGGGTGAGCACGGCGAGCGGCGGCCCGAGCCGGCGGGCCTGTGCGGTCAGGCCGCGTCCGGCGAGCAGGCGAAGCGGGGTGGGCCGACCGAGCGCGAGCAGCCGTCCGGCCCAGCCGAGCAGCGGTCCGGTGAGCAGTGCGACGCCCAGCGCGCTCGCGAGCCAGCCGCCGAGCGCGGCGGTGCTGGTGGTGCCGAGCCCGGCCGGCAGGTGGATCGGGCGGCCGTCGGCGGCGGCGCCGGGCCGGAGGGCGATCAGTTCGAGCGCCAGGCCGATCACGGCCAGGCCGACCGGCAGGGCGAGCCGCCACCGGCCGAAGCCGGTCGGCTCCGGCCCGGAGCGGCCCGGCAGGGCCTCGGCGTGCGAGACCGCGCCGGCCGCGGCGATCCCGGCGGTGAGCGGGACGAGGGCGAGCAGGGTGACCGGCGCGGCGGCCGGGAGCGGCACACCCATGCCGAGTTCGTCGGCGAGCGCCGGACCGGCGATGTCGTTGCGCAGCACCAGGAAGAGCAGCAGGGTCAGGACGGCGCCGGCGCCGCAGGCCAGCGCGACCTCGCCGGCGATCAGGACCCGGATCCGGGTGGAGCCGGCGCCGGCGGCGGTGAGGCCGGTGATCCGTTCGGGCCGCCGGGCCGGGACGGCGCGGGCGGCGACGGCGGCGAACCACGCGACCGCGGCCAGCGGCGGGAGGCACCAGAGCAGTCGGACCAGGGCCTCGCCGCTGCCGAGCGGGTCGCTCATCGCGCGGCCGAGGGCGCGCAGCAGGAAGGCGGCGACGACCGCGCCGGCCAGGGCGGTCAGCAGCCAGCGGCCGAGGTCGAGGGCCCGGTAGCCCCGGGCCAGACGGAGATAGAACACGTCGACTCTTTCAGCGGCAGGCGGCAGGCGGCAGGCGGCGTCAGCGGCCGGTGGCCGGGACGACGGAGGGCCCGGCAGCTCCGGCGGCTCCGGCAGCCCCGGGGACGCCGCGCGGCACGGGCGCGGCCGGGGCGGTGAGCCGTCCGTCGACGAGCGCGACCGCGCGGTCCGCGTACCGGACGAGCTCGGGGTCGTGGGTGGCCAGGACGAGGGTGAGCTGGTGCGAGCGGGCCGCGCTGGTCAGTATCCGCAGGACCTGTTCGGCGGTCTCGCGGTGCAGCGGAGCGGTCGGGTCGTCGGCGAAGACGACCGGCGGCAGCGGGGCGAGCGCGCGGGCGACGGCGACCCGCTGGCGCTGGCCCTGGACCAGGCGCTCCGGCCGGACCTTGGCGAGCTCGCCGATGTCGAGCCGCTCCAGCCACTCGTCGGCGGCGGTGTAGGCGGCCTTGCCGCCGGCCCCGGCGAGGAGGAGCGGCAGGGCGACGTTCTCGCGGGCGGTCAGTTCGGGCACCAGGTGCGGCTCCGAGCCGACGAAGCCGAAGCGGTCGCGGCGGAGCCGTTCCCGGCCGGCCCGGCCGAGGGTGTGCACGGGGGAGCTGTTGAACCAGACCTCGCCCTCGTCGACCGGGAGGAGCGCGGAGAGGCAGCCGAGCAGCGTGCTCTTGCCGGAGCCGCGCGGGCCGGTGACGGCGAGCACCTCGCCCTCCCGGACGCCGAGCGAGACGCCGCGCAGGGCGGGGGTGCCGTGATGGGACTTGACGATCTCCCGGGCCCACAGCACGTCGTTGTCAGGAGGGGCCGCTGACATGAGGTTCCATCCTGGGTGGCCGCAGGGATATGACAGTCGTCAGATTAGAACGATCGGGCCTGGGCGCGGGTGCGGCACACTGGTCCATCAGGGGCAAATCACCCGTAATCAGGCGTGTTTGATCGAGGAACCGGTCGAGGAAACCGTCGGGCGGGGAGCAGACGCCGGGAAACGCCGCAGGGCGGCCCCGCGGGAAGCGGGACCGCCCTGCGGCGGAGGGTGGGGAAGAAAGCTCGGATCGTCAGATCTTCGCCCACGCGTCGGTGAGGCTGGTCCGCAGGATCTGCTCGATCTCGTCGAAGGTCGACTGGTCGGAGATCAGCGGCGGGGCCAGCTGGACGACCGGGTCGCCACGGTCGTCGGCGCGGCAGTACAGGCCGTTGTCGAAGAGCGCCTTCGACAGGAAGCCGTAGAGCACGCGCTCGACCTCGTCGTCGTTGAACGACTCCTTGGTGACCTTGTCCTTCACGAGCTCGATGCCGTAGAAGTACCCGTTGCCGCGGACGTCGCCGACGATCGGCAGCTCGCGCAGCTTGTTCAGGGTGCCCAGGAACTTCGACTCGTTGTCGAGGACGTGCTGGTTCAGGCCCTCGCGCTCGAAGATGTCGAGGTTGGCCAGCGCGACCGCGGAGGAGACCGGGTGGCCACCGAAGGTGTAGCCGTGCAGGAAGGTGTTGTCACCCTTGTAGAACGGCTCGGCGATGCGGTCCGAGATGATCGTGGCGCCGATCGGGGAGTAGCCCGAGGTCATGCCCTTGGCGCAGGTGATCATGTCGGGCTGGTAGCCGAACTTGTCGGCGCCGAACATGGTGCCGAGGCGGCCGAAGGCGCAGATGACCTCGTCCGAGACCAGCAGCACGTCGTGGCGGTCGCAGATCTCGCGCAGGCGCTGGAAGTACCCGGGCGGCGGCGGGAAGCAGCCACCGGCGTTCTGCACCGGCTCGACGAAGACGGCGGCGACGGTCTCGGCGCCCTCGTTGAGGATCGCGACCTCGATCTCGTCGGCGCACCAGCGGCCGTACGCCTCGGGGTCGACCGTGCCGTCGGGGCCGGCGAGGAAGGCCGGGGCGCGGTAGATGTTGGTGTTCGGGGCCTTGTGGGTGCCCGGCACCAGCGGCTCGAACGGGGCCTTCAGGCCCGGCAGGCCGGTGATGGACAGGGCGCCCTGCGGGGTGCCGTGGTAGGCGACGGCGCGCGAGATGACCTTGTACTTGGTCGGCTTGCCGGTCAGCTTGAAGTACTGCTTGGCAAGCTTCCAGGCGGTCTCGACGGCCTCGCCGCCACCGGTGGAGAAGAAGACCTTGTTCAGGTCGCCCGGGGCGTAGTTGGCCAGGCGCTCGGCCAGCTCGACGGCCTTCGGGTGGGCGTAGCTCCACACCGGGAAGAAGGCGAGCTCCTTGGCCTGCTTGGCGGCGGCCTCGGCGAGCTCCTCACGGCCGTGGCCGGCCTGGACGACGAACAGGCCGGCGAGGCCGTCGAGGTACTTGCGTCCCTTGTCGTCCCAGACGTAGGTGCCCTCGCCCTTGACGATCGTCGGCACGGGGGAGTTCTCGTACGACGACATGCGGGTGAAGTGCATCCACAGGTGGTCGTAGGCGGTCTTGGAAAGGTCCTTCTGCGCCGGGTCGGCTGTCATCGGGTGCCCCAGGTGTAGGTCTGTTTCCGGAGCTTCAGGTAAACGAAGCTCTCGGTGCTCCGCACGCCGGGAAGCGCGCGGATGCGCTTGTTGATCATTTCGAGCAGGTGCTCGTCGTCCTCGCAGACCAGTTCGGCCAGGAGGTCGAACGAGCCTGCGGTGCAGACGACGTAGTCGACCTCGTCGAGGGCGGCCAACGCGTCGGCGACGGGCTCGATGTCGCCCTCGACCCGGATCCCGACCATCGCCTGGCGGGTGAAGCCGACGGTGAGCGGGTCCGTGACGGCGACGATCTGCATCACGCCCTGGTCGAGCAGCTTCTGGACGCGCTGCCGTACGGCTGCCTCGGACAGGCCGACGGCCTTGCCGATGGCGGCGTACGGGCGGCGCCCGTCCTCCTGGAGCTGCTCGATGATCGCCTTGGAGGCGGCGTCGAGGGGAACGCTGGCGTTCCGGTCGCGGTTGGCCACGCCGCCACTGTGCCTGATCGGGGGCACGTTCGCAAGCGTGGCAGCTGCTGATTTCGTCGTGATCTTGGAAATCGGATGCGGATTTCATCGTGTCAGCGCGGATGGTCTGTCGATACCGGCAGCAGAACGGTTAACCTGGCCCGGTACCCGCGCGGCCCCGCAGCGCCGCGAGCATTACCCCACCAGTGGACCGTGCCGCCTCCGGCGCGGCCACTCGGCGCCCTTCGTCGGCCGGACCGGCCGACGTACCATGGCGCCGGATTCTGCAACGCCGCAGGCCGAGACCGAGGAGAGACCCGTGAGCGACCTTCGCACGCTGCGCAACTACATCAACGGTGAGTTCGTCGATGCGGCGGACGGCCGCACGCTCGACATCGTCGACCCCACCACCGGCGAGGTCTACGCGACGTCCCCGCTGTCCGGTGCCTCCGACGTGGACGCCGCCATGGCCAGTGCCGAGGCCGCGTTCCCGGTCTGGCGCGACGCCACCCCGAGCACCCGGCAGAAGCTGCTGCTGAAGATCGCGGACGCGGTCGAGGCGCGCGCCGAGGAGATCGTCGACGTCGAGTGTCGCAACACCGGCAAGCCGCGGTCGCTGACCCTCTCCGAGGAGATCGGCCCGATGGTCGACCAGATCCGGTTCTTCGCCGGTGCCGCCCGCCTGCTGGAGGGCAAGGCCGCCGGTGAGTACATGGACGGCATGACCTCGATCGTCCGCCGCGAGCCGGTCGGCGTCTGCGCCCAGGTGGCGCCGTGGAACTACCCGATGATGATGGCCGTCTGGAAGTTCGCCCCGGCCATCGCCGCCGGCAACACCGTGGTGCTGAAGCCCTCCGACACCACCCCGGCCTCCACCGTGCTGCTGGCCGAGATCATCGGCGGCGTGCTCAAGGACCTGGAGCTGCCGGCCGGCGTCTTCAACGTGATCTGCGGCGACCGCGAGACCGGCCGGGCCATGGTCGAGCACCCCACCCCGGCGATGGCCTCGATCACCGGCTCGGTGCGCGCCGGCATCTCGGTCGCCGAGTCCGCCGCCAAGGACGTCAAGCGCGTCCACCTGGAGCTGGGCGGCAAGGCCCCGGTCGTGGTCTTCGAGGACGCCGACATCGCCGAGGCGGTCGAGGGCATCTCGGTGGCCGGCTTCTTCAACGCGGGCCAGGACTGCACCGCCGCCACCCGCGTGCTGGTGCACGAGTCGATCCACGACGCCTTCGTCGAGGCGCTGGCCAAGGCCGCGGCCGAGACCAAGACCGGCGGCGTGGACGACGAGGACGTGCTCTACGGCCCGCTGAACAACGCCAACCAGCTGAAGCAGGTCACCGGCTTCATCGAGCGCCTGCCGCAGCACGCCAAGGTCGAGGCCGGCGGCCACCGGGTCGGCGACAAGGGCTACTTCTACGCCCCGACCGTCGTCTCCGGGCTGAACCAGGACGACGAGATCATCCAGAACGAGGTCTTCGGCCCGGTCATCACCGTGCAGAAGTTCTCCGACGAGGACCAGGCCGTCGGCTACGCCAACGGCGTGGAGTACGCGCTGGCCTCCTCGGTGTGGACCAAGGACCACGCCCGTGCGATGCGGATGTCCCGCCGCCTCGACTTCGGCTGCGTCTGGATCAACACCCACATCCCGCTGGTCGCCGAGATGCCGCACGGTGGCTTCAAGAAGTCCGGCTACGGCAAGGACCTCTCCTCCTACGGCTTCGAGGACTACACCCGCGTGAAGCATGTCATGACCGCGATCTGACATGTGGTCTGACGAGCGCACGGTCGTGTGATCGGACCATGGGCCCGGGTCCTCGTGACCCGGGCCCTGTGTCTTTGCACCCTGTCGGCCGTTGGCGCGACCAGCTGACAGGATGAACCTGCACTTCGGAGGCGGGACTCCCTAGCCTTGCCGCATGAGCATCCCCACCGCTGACTCAGCCGCCGGCCAGGCCGTCAAGGCCGCCGACCGCGCGCACGTCTTCCACTCGTGGTCCGCCCAGGCGCTGATCGACCCCCTCGCGGTGGCGGGCGCCGAGGGCTCGTACTTCTGGGACTACGACGGCAACCGCTACCTCGACTTCTCCTCCCAGCTGGTGAACACCAACATCGGTCACCAGCACCCGAAGGTGGTCGCGGCGATCCAGGAGCAGGCGGCGAAGCTCTGCACCATCGCCCCCGGCTTCGCGGTCGAGTCGCGCAGCGAGGCCGCCCGGCTGATCGCCGAACGGACCCCGGGCGACCTCGACCGGATCTTCTTCACCAACGGCGGCGCCGAGGCCAACGAGAACGCCATCCGGCTGGCCCGGCTGCACACCGGCCGCCAGAAGGTGCTCGCCACGTACCGCTCGTACCACGGCGCCACCGCCAACGCGATCGCGCTCACCGGGGACCCGCGCCGCTGGGCCAACGAGACCGGCGTCTCCGGCATCGTGCACTTCTGGGGGCCGTACGCCTACCGCTCCAACTTCCACGCCGAGAACGAGGCGCAGGAGTGCGAGCGCGCGCTCGCGCACCTGGAGCAGGTGATCGCCTTCGAGGGGCCGGGCACCGTCGCGGCGATCATCCTGGAGACGGTGGTCGGCACCGCCGGCATCCTGGTGCCGCCGCCCGGCTACCTGGCCGGCGTCCGGGAGATCTGCGACCGCTACGGCATCGTCTTCATCCTGGACGAGGTGATGGCCGGCTTCGGCCGCACCGGCGCCTGGTTCGCCGCCGACCACTGGGACGTCACCCCCGACCTGCTCACCTTCGCCAAGGGCGTCAACTCGGGCTACGTCCCGCTCGGCGGCGTGGCGATCAGCGCGGAGATCGCCGCGACCTTCGCCGAGCGGCCGTTCCCCGGCGGGCTCACCTACTCCGGCCACCCGCTGGCCTGCGCCTCGGCGGTCGCCACCATCAACGCCATGGCGGAGGAGGGCATCGTCGAGAACGCCCGGCACATCGGCGAGACCGTGCTCGGCCCCGGGCTGCGCGAGCTGGCCGAGCGGCACCCCTCGATCGGCGAGGTGCGCGGGCTCGGCGTCTTCTGGGCGCTCGACCTGGTCAAGGACCGGGCCACCCGCGAGCCGCTGGTGCCGTACAACGCGGCCGGTGCGGCCAACGCGCCGATGGCCGAGCTGGCCGCCGCCTGCAAGCGGCGCGGGCTCTGGCCGTTCGTCAACATGAACCGGTTCCACGTCGTCCCGCCGTGCACGGTGACCGAGGAGGAGGCCAAGGCCGGCCTCGCGGTGCTCGACGAGGTGCTCACGCTGACCGACGCGCACACCGTCTGACCCGCAGGGCGGTCGGCCGGCCGCTCCGCCGACCGTTCGGCGGGGCGGCACCGCCGGCGCACGGCAGCACCAGTACCGACCGGACGGCCCCGGGCGCCCGCGCGCCCGGGGCCGCCCCACGCCCCGGAGGCCCCCATGTCCCGCACCACCCTGACCCGCCGCAGCGTGCTCGGCACCGCCGGGCTGCTCGGCGCCGGCACCCTCGCGGGCTGCGGAATCCCGTCCGCGTACGTCGCCGAGGAGCGCCGCTCCGCCCCCGACCGCTCCGGGGACGAACCGCGGCTGGTCTTCTCCAACTGGACCCAGTACATCGACGCCGACGACGACGGCCGGCGTCCGACCCTGGACGCCTTCACCGAGCGGACCGGGATCGCCGTCACCTACACCGAGGACATCAACGACAACGACGAGTTCTTCGGCAAGATGGGCCCGGTGCTGACCCAGGGCACCGACCCCGGCCGGGACCTCATGGTGGTCAGCGACTGGATGGCCGGCCGGTACGTCTCGCTGGGCTGGGTGCAGGCCCTGGACCGGGCCAACCTGCCCCACGTGGCGGCCAACCTGGACCCGCAGCTGGCCGGTCCGGCCTTCGACCCCGGGCGCCGGCGGAGCGTGCCGTGGCAGTCCGGGATCACCGGAATCGCCTACAACCGCAAGGAACTCGGCCGCGAGCTGCGCTCCACGGCCGACCTCTGGGCGCCCGACCTCAAGGGCCGGGTGACCCTGTTCGCCGGGCTGGACGAGGCGCTCGGACTGCTGATGCTCGCCCACGGCGCCGACCTCTCCGCCTTCACGGCGGACGACGCGCACCGGGCCATGGACCAGGTGCAGAGGATGGTCGACGCCCGGCACATCCGCCGCTTCACCGGCAACGACTACACCAGCGACCTGGCCTCGGGGGCCGCGCTGGCCTGCCAGGCGTACTCGGGGGACGCCGTCCAGCTGATGGCGGAGAACCCGGACCTCGACTTCGTCGTGCCGGAGGAGGGCGGCGAACTCTGGGCGGAGAGCCTGCTGGTCCCCAACCGGGCCGGGCACAAGCGCAACGCCGAGCTGCTGATCGACCACTACTACCAGCCGGAGGTGGCCGCCGAGCTGGCCCTCGCCGTGCAGTACATCTGCCCGGTGCCGGCCGCCCGCGAGGTGCTCGCCGCCAGCGGGGAGAAGGAGAAGGCGGAGCTGGCCGAGCACCCGCTGGTCTTCCCGACCGAGGACATGCGGGCCCGGCTGCACACCATGCGCGACGTCACCTCGGCCGAGCGGCCCGTCTTCCACAAGGTCTGGGGCCGGATCACCGGGGTCTGAGCCGAGCCGCCGCCGTCGGGGCCCGCCGCCCGGGCCCCGGCCACGCGACCCCGGCCACGCGACCCCGGCCACGCGACCCCGGCCACGCGACCCCGGCTACGCGACCCCGGCTACGCGACCCCGCCGCCGGGACCGCGGCGCCGGGACCCCCGCCGCCGGGCTCAGCGCCGGACGGCGTCCAGCGCGAGCAGCGCGACGTGCAGCGACAGGCAGGACTCCACCTGGTCGAGGTCGACCCCCAGGATCCGCTCGACCTTGTGCAGCCGGTCGTAGAAGGACGGCCGGGACAGGTGCGCCGCGTCGGCCGCCGCCGACTTGTTCCGGCCCTGCTCCAGGTAGATCCGCAGCATCCGGACCAGCTGCGCGTCGTGCTCCGCGTCGTACGCGAGCAGCGGGCCCAGCTCGCGTTCCACGTAGGTCTGCAGCCGGGCGTCGTCCCGCAGCAGGTGCAGCAGACCGCGCAGCCGGACGTCGGGCAGCCGGTAGTACGACGCCGCACGGCCGCCGGGTGCGTCGTGCAGGGCCGCGTCGGCGACCTGGGTGGCTTCCAGCAGGGTGCGCCGGGCGTCGCGGACCGAGCCGACCGAGGAGCCGACGGCGACCACCGGGGACGGTGCGGCGGCGTCCCGGGCGGCCTCGGCGGTCAGCCGGCGCAGCGCCGCCGCGAAGGCGTCCAGCGAGGAGTGCTCGTCCTGCTGGGGGCCGAGCGCGATCAGCACGCCCACGCCCTCGTCGTCGAGCGCGCCGACCAGGGCGGAGAGCCGGCAGGCGCGGACCGCGCTCGCCGCGAGTTCGGTGAAGTCGCGCAGCCGGGCCTGCGCCTCCAGCGCGGCCGGGATCGGGCCGCGGCGCTGCCGCAGCACCACGCCGACCAGCCGGCGGCCCTCCAGCGGGACGCCGAGGGCCTGGGCGCGCAGCGCCACCTCGGAGACGGTCAGCGCGTGGGTGAGGATGCCGGAGAGCAGGGTGCGGTGGGTCTGCCGTTCCAGGCTCTCCCGGTCGCGGACCACCAGCCGGTTGAGCGCCAGGGCGGAGGCGCCGCGCTCCAGCAGCATGGTGTTCGGGTGCGGGCCGTCGTCGGGCAGCGGTCCGGGGTCCTGGACCAGGACCAGCCGCCCCCAGTCCTGGCCGCGGGCGCCGACCGTGGTGACCAGCCAGCCGCTGCGCGGGTCGTGGCCGGTGCGGCCGGCCGGGCGGACCCCGCGCGAGCGGCGTTCCCAGTCCTCCAGCAGCTCGGTCTCGGGCCGGCCGGCGGGGTCGTGGGTCAGCACCTGGTGGGCGAGGTTCTCCAGGACGACCGGGGCGCCCGCTATCCGGGCGACCTGGCGGACCACCTCGACCGGCTCGGCGCCCTCCACCACGAGCTCGTTGAAGACCTGGTGGATCGCCTCCGAGGTGCGCAGCTGTTCCAGCTGGGCGTTGACCACCAGGGCGTGCACGGCCTCGGTGACGGCGACGAAGCGAAGCTCGCGGCGGAGCGCGATCAGCGGCAGGCCGCGCTGTTCGGCGGCGTGCACCAGGGCGCGCGGCAGGGTGTCGAAGTAGCGCCGCCCGAACTCGATGACCAGTCCGGCCACGCCGACGTCGGCCAGCTCGCGGACGTACCGGGCCAGCCCCTCGCGGTCCTCGGGCAGGGCGATGCCGGTGGTCAGCACCAGCTCGCCGCCCTGGAGCACGCCGGCGACGTCGGGCAGTTCGCTGACGTGCACCCAGCGGACCGGGCGTTCGAGGTGGGCGGCGCCGGCGACCACCTGGGGCAGGCCGCGCCGCATCACCTCCAGGTCCAGGATTCGGGCGACGGTGGGGAGCATCGCGGCCTCCAGGGTTCAGAGTGTCAGGTAAATCATCCATCCCGGCGACGACCTGTCACCCCGACCGAACCCTTCCACCCTGTAAGGCCCTGAGCCCCGAGGTTGGCGGAGTGACCCTTGTCACGCCGGGGCGCCATTGGGCATGGTCAGCGGGTCGGCTGTGGCGAAACACGGGCATCATCCTCGGAATCCGTGGCGTAACCAGAAAGCAACAGCGGAATCCCTTGCCGGACCACCACCGGGCTGCCAGGATCGCGGATCCCGGCGACCGGCCGGACCGGATTCCCCTGGACCGCGGGCGCGGCGACTCGACCAGTCCGACCACGCCGAACGGGCCCCTCGTCCGTCGGCGTGCGCGGCCCCGCAGGGATGATCAAGGACACCTACGGGCGGTCGAACCACCGGGAACTTGGAGGAACCAGATGGACCTGACCGATTTCGGCGCGGGCGCGCAGTACATCGCGGGCCGGCCGGACCGGGGGAGCGGCGAGCCCTTCCAGGTCGTCAACCCCGCCGACGGCAGCGTGGTCGAGCAGGTCACCCTGGCCTCCACCGGGCAGGTCGACGAAGCCGTCGCCGCCGCCCGGGCCGCGCTGCCGGAATGGGCGGGCGCCACCCCGGGCGCACGCTCCGAGGCGCTCACCCGGCTCGCCGCCGTCCTCACCGACGCCGCCGCCGACCTGGCCCGGGTGGAGACCGCGCAGACCGGCAAGCCGATCAAGCTCTCCACCGAGTTCGACGTCCCCGGGACGATCGACAACACCGCCTTCTTCGCCGGCGCAGCCCGCCACCTGGAGGGCCGGGCGGCCGGCGAGTACTCCGGCGACCACACCTCGTACGTGCGGCGTGAGCCGATCGGCGTGATCGGCTCGATCTCGCCGTGGAACTACCCGCTGCAGATGGCCGCCTGGAAGATCCTCCCGGCGATCGCGGCGGGCAACACCATCGTCCTCAAGCCGGCCGAGCTGACCCCGCTCACCTCGCTGATGTTCGCCCGGGCCTGCACCCTGGCCGGAATCCCGGACGGCGTGGTCAACGTGGTCACCGGCGCCGGGCGGACCGCCGGCGAGCACCTGGTCGCCCACCCGGACGTCGCGATGGTCTCCTTCACCGGCTCCACCCCGGTCGGCCGCCGGGTCGCCGAGCTGGCCACCGCCACCGTCAAGCGGACCCACCTGGAGCTCGGCGGCAAGGCCCCGTTCGTGGTCTTCGACGACGCCGACCTGGACGCCGCCGTGCACGGCGCGGTCGCCGCCTCGCTGATCAACAGCGGGCAGGACTGCACCGCCGCCACCCGCGCCTACGTCCAGCGGCCGCTGTACGACGCCTTCGTGGCCGGCGTCGCGGAGCTGTACCGCGCCGTCCGGCTCGGCGACCCGCTGAACCCGCGGACCGACCTCGGCCCGCTGGTCTCCCACACCCACCGCGACCGGGTGGCCGGCTTCGTCGAGCGCGCCCGCGCGGCCGGCGCCACCGTGGTCACCGGCGGCGCCGCCGGCACCAAGGGCCACGACGGCACCGACCTCACCCCCGGCGCCTACTACCTGCCGACCCTGATCACCGGCGCGGCGCAGGACAGCGAGGTCGTCCAGGGCGAGATCTTCGGCCCCGTGCTCACGGTGCTGCCCTTCGACAGCGACGACGAGGGCCTGCGGCTGGCCAACGACACCCCCTACGGCCTGGCCGCCTCGGCCTGGACCGGCAACGTGCACCGCTCGCTGCGCGCCACCCGCGAACTCGCGGCCGGCTGCGTCTGGGTGAACGACCACATCCCGATCATCAGCGAGATGCCGCACGGCGGCTACAAGTCCTCCGGCTACGGCAAGGACATGTCGCAGTACTCGCTGGACGAGTACACCCAGGTCAAGCACGTCATGTTCGACACCACCGCGGTGGCGCGCAAGGACTGGCACCGCACCGTCTTCGGAGACAGATAACCCCTCGGGGGACCCCCACACCCCCTTTGCCCCAGGAGGCCCGTTCCATGGCGTTCAACGAGCTCACCGACGGTCTGCCCGAACCGGTCCGCAGGGCCTGGGAACGCAGTCTGACCAGCGGCCGGGCCGCGGTCGGCCGCCGCACCGTGCTGCGCGCCGCCGCCCTGGCCGCCGGTGCCGGGACGCTGGCCGCCTGCGGCATCCCGCCGGCGAGGACCGCCGGCACCGGTGACTCCACCGCCAACGCCGCGAAGGACCTCTCGGACAGCGAGAAGGAGGTCAACTTCTCCAACTGGCCGCTCTACGTCGACACCGACGAGAACGACACGGAGAAGCACGGCACCCTGGAGGCCTTCACCGCGGCCACCGGCATCAAGGTCAGGTACACCGAGGACGTCAACGACAACGTCGAGTTCTTCGGCAAGGTCAAACCGCAGCTCGCGGCCGGCCAGGACACCGGCCGCGACCTGATGGTCCTCACCGACTGGATGGCCGCCCGGCTGATCCGCCTCGGCTGGGCGCAGAAGCTCAACCCGGCCAACGTCACCACCGCCATCACGACCGTCGACTCGCGCTTCCGCGCCCCCGACTGGGACCCGGGTCGGCTCTACTCCTACCCGTGGGCCGGCATCCAGGTGGTCATCGCCTACAACCGGAAGGCCACCAAGGGCAAGGAGGTCACCAGCGTCTCCCAGCTGCTCGACGACCCCGACCTCAAGGGCCGGGTCACCTTCCTCTCCGAGATGCGCGACAGCGTCGGCATCACCCTGCTCGACATGGGCAAGGACCCGGCGAAGTTCACCGCCGACGACTACGACGCCGCGATAGCCCGGCTGCAGAAGGCCGTCGACAGCAAGCAGATCCGCCGGTTCACCGGCAACGACTACGGCCAGGAGCTGTCCTCCGGGGACATCGCCGCCTGCGTCGCCTGGGGCGGCGACCTCATCCAGCTGCGCGCCGACAACCCGGACATCGAGTTCGTCATCCCGGAGAAGGGCTTCGTCTCCTCGACCGACAACCTGCTGGTCCCGGCCAAGGCCCAGCACAAGGCCAACGCCGAGAAGCTGATCGACTTCTACTACCAGCCGAAGATCGCGGCGCAGCTGGTCGCCGGCATCGGCTTCGTCTCCGCCGTCACCGGGATGAAGGACGAGCTCGCCGAAATCTCCCCCGACACCGCGGCCAACCCCCTGGTCGTCCCCACCCCCGAGATGGCGGCCAAGGCGCACGTCTTCCGCACCCTGACCGAGGACGAGGAGAGCTCCTTCGAGGAGAAGTTCTCCAAGCTCATCGGCGCCTGACCCCCGACGGCCGAGACCAGAGAGACCCCCCATGACAGACCAGCTGCGCACCCCGGCCGGCGGCGACGTCCGCCTCACCGGCATCGGCAAGACCTACGGTGCCTTCACCGCCGTCCACCCGCTCGACCTGACCGTCCCCCAGGGCTCCTTCTTCGCCCTGCTCGGCGCCTCCGGCTGCGGCAAGACCACCACCCTGCGGATGATCGCCGGCCTGGAGGAGCCCACCGCCGGCACCGTCCTGATCGGCGGCCAGGACGTCACCGCGCTGCCCCCGTACAAGCGCCCGGTCAACACCGTCTTCCAGAGCTACGCGCTCTTCCCGCACCTCGACATCTTCGAGAACGTCGCCTTCGGCCTGCGCCGGCGCGGGAAGAAGGACGTCAGGAAGCAGGTCGACGAGATGCTGGAACTGGTCGAGCTCGGCGCCTACGCCCGGCGCAAGCCGCACCAGCTCTCCGGCGGCCAGCAGCAGCGCGTCGCCGTCGCCCGCGCGCTGATCAACCACCCGCAGGTGCTGCTCCTCGACGAGCCGCTCGGCGCCCTCGACCTCAAGCTCCGCCGCCAGATGCAGCTGGAGCTCAAGCGGATCCAGACCGAGGTCGGCATCACCTTCGTCCACGTCACCCACGACCAGGAGGAGGCCATGACCATGGCCGACACCATCGCGGTGATGAACGGCGGCCGGGTCGAGCAGCTCGGCGCACCCGCCGAGCTCTACGAGAACCCCGCCACCACCTTCGTGGCCAACTTCCTCGGCCAGTCCAACCTGCTGCCCGCCGACGTCACCGGCAGCGCCGGCGAGGACCTGCTGCTCACCGCCGCCGGGGCCCGGCTCACCGTGCCCCGGGCCCGCTGCGCCGCCGAGGCCAAGCGGGTCCACCTCGGGGTGCGGCCGGAGAAGATCACCATCGAGCACGGCTCCGCGGAGGTCGCCGACGGCCGCAACCGACTGGCCGGCACCGTCGTCGACTCCAGCTTCATCGGCGTCTCCACCCAGTACCTGGTGCGCACCGACGGCGGCCAGGAGGTCACCGTCTTCGAGCAGAACATGGAGCGCGACGCCCGGATCGTCCCCGGCGCCCCGGTCGTCCTGCACTGGAACCCGGCGCACTCCTTCGCCCTGGACGCCGCCCAGGCGATCGACGCGGGCACCGGGGAGGCGGCGGCATGACCACCACCGTCCCGGCCGCCCCCGCGGAGGCCATACCCCCCGACGGCGCCACCCCGGCCGGTCCCGCACCGCGCCCCCGGCGGCGGCTCACCCCCTACTGGCTGCTGCTGCCCGGCATCGCCTGGCTGGTCGTCTTCTTCGCGGTGCCGATGGTCTACCAGGCCTCCACCTCGCTGCAGACCGGCTCGCTGGAGGACGGCTTCCGCGTCACCTGGCACGTCGCCACGTACTGGGACGCCCTGGTCGAGTACCGGTGGCACTTCGTCCGCTCGTTCGGCTACGCCGCCACCGCCACCGTGCTCTGCCTGGCCATCGGCTACCCGCTCGCCTACACCATCGCCTTCAAGGCCGGCCGGCGCTGGCGCAACGTCGTCCTGATCCTGGTGATCGCACCGTTCTTCACCAGCTTCCTGATCCGCACGCTGGCCTGGAAGACCATCCTCTCGGACGGCGGACCGGTGGTCGGCGCGCTCGACGCGCTGCACGTCCTCGACGTCACCGGCGCACTCGGCCTCACCTCCGGCGACCGGGTGCTCGCCACCCCGCTCGCCGTGGTCTGCGGCCTCACCTACAACTTCCTGCCGTTCATGATCCTGCCGCTGTACACCTCGCTGGAGCGGATCGACCCGCGCCTGCACGAGGCCGCCGGCGACCTCTACGCCCGCCCGTTCACGACCTTCCGCAAGGTGACCTTCCCGATCTCGCTGCCCGGCGTGGTCGCGGGCACCCTGCTCACCTTCATCCCGGCCTCCGGCGACTACATCAACGCCCAGCTGCTGGGTTCGCCGAGCGAGCAGATGGTCGGCAACGGCATCCAGAAGCAGTTCCTGAACGTGCTCGACTACCCCACGGCGGCTGCGCTGAGCTTCATCCTGATGGCCCTGATCCTGGGCATGGTGACGGTCTACATGCGCAAGGCCGGGACGGAGGAACTGGTCTGATGTCCCGAGTGATCGCATGGATCCGCCGCAACCTGGTGGTGCTCGCGGGGCTGTTCGCCCTGGCCTACCTGGTGCTCCCCAACCTGGTCGTGCTCGCCTTCTCGTTCAACAAGCCGGTCGGCAAGTTCAACTACGAGTGGAACGAGTTCTCCACCGACGCCTGGACCGACCCCTGCGGCGTGGCCGAGATGTGCCAGTCGCTCTCGCTCAGCCTCCAGGTCGCGGTGGCCGCCACCGTCGGCGCCACCGTGCTCGGCACCATGGTCGCCTTCGCGCTGGCCCGCTACCGGTTCCGCGGCAAGGGCGCCACCAGCGCCATGATCTTCCTGCCGATGGCCATGCCCGAGGTGGTGATGGCCGCCTCGCTCGGCACGCTCTTCCTCAACATGCGCATCCCGTTCGGCTTCACCACGATCCTCATCGCGCACATCATGTTCTGCCTCAGCTTCGTGGTGACGGCGGTCAAGGCCCGCGTGATGAGCATGGACCCGCGGCTCGAACAGGCCGCCCAGGACCTCTACGCGACCCCCTTCCAGACCTTCCTGAGGGTCACCCTGCCGCTCGCCGCCCCCGGCATCGCCGCCGGCGCGCTGCTCAGCTTCGCGCTCTCCTTCGACGACTTCATCATCACCCAGTTCAACTCGGGACCGACCACGGTCACCTTCCCGATGTTCGTCTGGGGCGCCTCGCAGCGCGGCATCCCGGTCCAGGTGAACGTCATCGGCACCGCGATGTTCGCCGCCGCCGTCGCACTCACGGTCGCGGGCCAGTGGCTCGGCAACCGCCGCAAGGCGGCCGCCTGACCGACCTCCCAGTACACCGCTCTACCTGTGGAAAGTGGCTGATAATGCATGGACTCCGCCCGCGCGCTCGCTGACGCCCGGCCCACCCCCTTCTGGCTGGAGGACCCCGGTCGGCCCGCGGCACTGCCGGCCCTGACCGGCCCCACCAGCTGCGACCTCCTGGTCGTCGGCGGCGGCTACTCCGGTCTCTGGACCGCCCTCATCGCCAAGGAGCGCGACCCCTCGCTGGACGTCGTCCTGGTCGAGGGACAGGAGATCGGGTGGGCCGCGTCCGGGCGCAACGGCGGGTTCTGCGCCGCCAGCCTCACCCACGGCTTCGGCAACGGCCTGCAGCGCTGGCCCGCCGAACTCGGCCGGCTGGAACGCCTCGGTGCCGCCAACCTGGACGGCATCGGGGCGACCCTGGAGCGGTACGGCATCGACGCCGAGTGGGAACGCACCGGCGAGATCGACATCGCCACCCAGCCCCACCAGCTCGAAGAGCTCCACGAGCTCGCCGAGGCCGTCGCCGAGTACGGCCTCGACCTCACCGTGCTCGACGCCGGGGCGCTGCGCGCCGAGGTCGACTCGCCGACCTTCCTCGGCGGCGTCTGGGACCGGGACGGCGTGGCCATGGTCCACCCCGCCAAGCTCGCCTGGGGCCTCAAGGCCGCCTGCCTGGGCCAGGGCGTACGGATCTTCGAGCACACGCCGGCCCTCGACCTGCGCGAGGACGGCACCGGCATGAGCGTCCGCACCCCGCACGGCCGGGTGTCCGCCGGCAAGGTCGCGCTCGGCACCAACGCCTTCCCGTCCCTGCTCCGGCGCGTCCGTCCGTACGTCGTCCCGGTGTACGACTACGCGCTGATGACCGAACCGCTCACCGAGGAGCAGCTCGCCGCCATCGGCTGGCGCGGACGGCAGGGCCTCAGCGACAGCGCCAACAAGTTCCACTACTTCCGGCTCAGCGCCGACAACCGGATCCTGTGGGGCGGCTACGACGCCGTCTACCACTTCGGCGGCCACCTGCGGCGGGCGTACGACCAGCGGCCGCAGACCTTCGACACGCTGGCCCGGAACTTCGCCCGCTGCTTCCCGCAGCTGGAGGGGATCCGCTTCACCAACGCGTGGGGCGGCGCCATCGACACCTGCAGCCGGTTCTCCGCCTTCTACGACACCGCCCACCGGGGCCGGGTCGCGTACGCCGTCGGCTACACCGGCCTCGGGGTCGGCGCCACCCGCTTCGGCGCCGAGGTGATGCTCGACCTGCTGGCGGGGGAGCGCACCGAACGCACCGACCTGGAGATGGTCCGCCGCAAGCCGCTGCCCTTCCCGCCCGAACCGGTCCGCTGGGCGGGCATCGAGATCACCACCCGGTCGCTGGAACGCGCCGACCGCCTCGGCGGCCACCGCAACCTCTGGCTGCGCACCCTCGACCGGATGGGGCTCGGCTTCGACAGCTGACCGACTGCCGGTGGCCGACTGCCGGCCGCTGCCGGTGACCGGTCGTCGGCGGCCGGTCGTCGGTGGCCGCGGCTGCCCGGATCGTGACCCGGGCGACCCGGGGACCCGTGCAGAGGACCCGTGCAGAGGACCCGTGTAAGAGAGACCCGCCGTCCGCCTCTCGATGGTGACGGCGGGTCTCACTGCTTCCCGCCGCGCCACGGACAGCACCGACGCGAAGAAGCGGGGACAGCACATGGAGAGCACCGGACTGCACTGGCTCGCCCAGGCGGCACCGGACCCGGAGTCCTTCCGGGAACAGTGGGAACGCACCGGCCTCGGCCTGGTCCTGCTCCCGGCCGGACGGCGCTGGGACGTCCTCTCGGTACCCGGCCGGCTCGGTCGGCCCGCCGCCGACCTGCTCGCCGCCGCCACCTGCGGTCCGGTCCTCGCGGACCTCGGCGACGAGTACGTCGGCTTCCTGGTGCCCGCCGGCACCGCCGCCCGGTGGATCGGCACCGGCGTGCGCTGCGCCGGAGAGGGCACCTGGGTCGTGGTGCCGCACCCGGGCCGGCGCAGCCAGGGCGTCCGCTGGC
Organism: Kitasatospora sp. NPDC042419; assembly: GCF_056437345.1. Classification (NCBI taxonomy): domain Bacteria; kingdom Bacillati; phylum Actinomycetota; class Actinomycetes; order Kitasatosporales; family Streptomycetaceae; genus Kitasatospora; species Kitasatospora sp. NPDC042419. The sequence continues at coordinate 3,307 of NZ_JBWKAW010000034.1, read as the reverse complement.
TGGTCCCGCCCGACGGCTCCGGACGGCTCAACGACCCGGTCGTCCTGGAACTCGCGCTCCACGAGGCCGCCGCCGGACTCAGCGACTGGTGAACCGCGGGGCCGTCCCCGGTCCCGCGGGCGGGCCCGCCCGGAGCGGCGCCGGGCACGCCCGCCCCACCGGGCCGGGAGCGGCGCACGGGACGGCCCGGCGCGCCAGACTGGAGGAGTGACCACCGCCCCGGACGCCGTCGACCCGTCCCTCCACCCGGACCCGGCCCAGCTGCGCCTCGCCGAGCTGGCCGGCCCCGTCTGCGACCGGTACGGGCTCGCCCTCGCGGGCGGACACGCCCTGCGGGCGCACGGCGTCCAGGCCTGCGCCCAGGACGGGCTCACCCTGGTGGCCGACGGCACCACCGACCTGCCGACGGCCGCGGCCGAGCTGGCCGCCGCCTACCGGGCGGCCGGCGGCGGGGTCGCCGAGCGGCCGGGCACGCCGCGCCTGGAGCAGCTCTCCGTCCGGCTCACCCTCGGCGGCCGGTCGCACGCCGTCGAGCTCCGCAAGGAACCGCTCGCCCACCGGCCGGTCCGGGTCGACCTCGGCGGGCCCGAGGCTCCGCTGACGGTGTCGGCCGTCGCCCTGGAGGACGTCGCCGCCCTCACCACCGTCCTGCTGGCCGACCGGGCCCTGCCCCGCGACCTGATCGACGCGCACGCGCTGACCGCCTGGTACCGCGAAGGCGAACTGCTCGCGCTGGCCACCGGTCTCGACGCCGAGTTCCAGCCCACGGTGCTGGCCGACCGGCTGGAGACCCTGGCCGAGGCCGCCGACGGGCGGTTCCGGGCCCGGGGCCGGCCCTCCGGGGAGACCGGGGCGCTGAAGCGGTGGGCGCTGGCCTGGGCGCAGGACCTGCGGCTCGACCTGCTGGAGACCCAGGAGGCCGCAGACGGCCTGCACGACCCGTACCTGGAGGACGAGGAGGAGGCGTGACCTCCCGCGTGATCTCCCGCGTGACCTCCCGAGGGGACGGTTCCGTCGCCCGGACGGAGCACCGTCCCGACGACCTGTAAGGCGTAACCTCCGATCCCCGTCAGCCTGTTCGTTGAGCCGGCCGACGCGGGCGACCACACTGGGTGCTGAGCGCGGTCACCCCGTGACCCCGCCGCCCGGGCGCCGCACGGGCGGCGCCACACAAGGGACCGGTGGCTTGATGCCGCCCGGGACTTCGGAGGCAGACGGACCTTGAGCAAGCACATCACCCACTGGATCGGCGGCCGGTCGGTCGCCACCGCCGGTGCCGCGCCCCGCCGCGGTGACATCTTCGACCCGGCCACCGGGCAGGTCACCGGCCAGGTCGACTTCGCGGAGACCGCCGAGGTCGACCAGGCGGTGGCCGCCGCCGCCTCGGCCTTCGCCGAGTGGCGCACCGCGTCGATCGCCAAGCGCACCACCGTGCTCTTCGCCTTCCGCGAGCTGCTCAACGCCCGCAAGGACGAGCTGGCGTCGATCATCGTCGCCGAGCACGGCAAGGTGCACTCCGACGCGCTCGGCGAGATCGCCCGCGGCCTGGAGGTCGTCGAGTACGCCTGCGGCATCCCCCAGCTGCTCAAGGGCGGATTCACCGAGCAGGCCTCCACCGGCATCGACGTCTACTCGATCCGCCAGCCGCTCGGCCCGGTCGCGATCATCTCGCCGTTCAACTTCCCGGCCATGGTGCCGATGTGGTTCTTCCCGATCGCCATCGCGGCGGGCAACACCGTCGTCCTCAAGCCCTCCGAGAAGGACCCGTCCGCCGCCGAGTTCCTCGCCGGGCTGTGGAAGGAGGCCGGCCTTCCGGACGGCGTCTTCAACGTCGTGCACGGCGACAAGGTGGCCGTCGACCGCCTGCTGGAGCACCCGGACATCAAGTCGGTCAGCTTCGTCGGCTCCACCCCGATCGCCCGGTACGTGTACGAGACCGGCACCCGCTACGGCAAGCGCGTCCAGGCGCTCGGCGGCGCCAAGAACCACATGCTGGTCCTGCCCGACGCGGACCTCGACCTCAGTGCCGACGCCGCCGTCAACGCCGGCTTCGGCGCGGCGGGCGAGCGCTGCATGGCGGTCTCCGTCCTGGTCGCGGTCGACCCGGTCGGCGACGAGCTGGTCGAGAAGATCAAGCAGCGGATCGCCACCCTCAAGGTGGGCCCCGGCTGCAACGGCGAGTCCGAGATGGGCCCGCTCGTCACCGGCCAGCACCGGGACAAGGTCACCTCCTACGTCGAGTCCGGCCTCGCCGACGGCGCCGAGCTGGCCGTCGACGGCCGCAAGCACCCGGTCACCGCCGAGGACCGGAACGGCGCGCCCACGGCGGACGGCTTCTGGCTCGGCCCGACGCTGTTCGACCACGTGAAGCCCGGCATGTCCGTCTACACCGACGAGATCTTCGGCCCGGTGCTCTCGGTGGTGCGCGTCGCCTCCTACGAGGAGGGCCTGGAGCTCATCAACTCCAACCCCTACGGCAACGGCACCGCCATCTTCACCAACGACGGCGGCGCGGCCCGGCGCTTCCAGTACGAGGTCGAGGTCGGCATGGTCGGCATCAACGTGCCGATCCCCGTCCCGGTCGCCTACTACTCCTTCGGTGGCTGGAAGGCCTCGCTGTTCGGCGACGCCCACGCCTACGGCGCGGACGGCGTGCACTTCTTCACCCGTGGCAAGGCCGTCACCCAGCGCTGGCTCGACCCCTCGCACGGCGGCATCAACCTCGGCTTCCCCACCAACAGCTGAGCTTCCCGGCGGCGGGTCCCCTCGTCCGCTGCCGGCTCCCCTCCGTAGGCCGGTCCGCCCACCAGCGGACCGGCCTACGGGCGTTCCGGGGCAAGGCCCGCGGTGGCGGGCGGCCGGGACCGGCGGGGGTTTGCACCTGCCCCGGAGCTGGCGTAGTGTTCTCTAGTCGCTCGGCAGGGAGCACCGGACACGCATCAGCGCGGACGGTCCCGGGGCGGCCAATCCCCTGAAACACACTTCCCAATGCAGATTGGGTCGCGTCATGCCCTTTTGGATTTCGCGGCCCGGGTCGAATTTGGCGTGCCCATTTCGGGGAGTGCGGTCGGATTCGCTTTTCGGAGCGGGGATCGGCTAGAGTTCGAAACGTCGGACGGGGCGTCAAGCCGCAGAAGACACCAGCGAGTTGGACGAACGAAGCGCCGGAAACGGAGCGGAAAGCGTCTGGTAAGCTGGAAGCACGAAAGCGGATCGGGTGAGTGAAACTCCGGAAAACGGAGCGGAAAACATCTGGTAAGCTGGAAACACGAAAGAACGAAGCGCCCGGAGGGCCGGTGTGAAAGCC
>NZ_JBWKAW010000033.1:0-111568 GCF_056437345.1 Kitasatospora sp. NPDC042419 | reverse complement strand
CATTAATTCGGGTTTTTTAAATTTTTTTTCAAAAACTTAGTTGGGCCCCCCGGGGGGGGGGCGGGCCCGGGGGGGGGGGGGGGCCCGGGGTGGGGGGGGGGGGGGGGCGGCCCCGTCCGCCCGCCCGCCCCCGCCCCGCCTCACCTGCCCCCCCGGCCCCCGCCGAGGGGCTCTCCGTCAGGCCCGCAGCGTCGCCGCGTACGCCTCGATCGCGTCCCGCTGGTACGCGGCCAGGCCCGGCGCGATCGCCTCGTACGCGGCCCGCCACTGCTCGTTCTCCACGCAGGCCCGGCCCATCGCGCGGAACTCCCCGGCCGGTACCGGTCGGATCGCGGTCAGCGCCCGGTGCTGCGCCTCGATCTCCGCCCGCACCGGCTCGTCGTCGACGGGCCGGCCGGCGGCCATCAGCTCGGCCAGGCGGATCATCTGCGCGGTGCGCTCCCGCTGCCCGGCCTCGACCTCCTCCGGGCTCATCCCGGCGGTGGCCCGTTCGGTGGCCTCGGCCAGCTCCGGGAACTCGCGCAGGCCCTCCTCGTAGTCGGTGGGCCGGACCCCTTCGAACAGGTTCTCCGGCCGGTTGATCTCGGTCATCGGCGTGCCGTCCTTCCTGGATCGCTCCAGTTCGGTGATCGTGCGGGAGACGGTCCCGGCCAGCGCGTCCAGCCGGTCGCGCTCGGCGAGCAGCCGGCGGTGGTGGCCGCGTAGGGCCTCCAGCTCGTCCACCTGGGTGGCCAGGATCCGGCCGATCTCGGAGAGCCCCAGGCCCAGCGCCCGGAGGACGAGGATCTGCTGGAGCCGCAGGAGGTCCCGCTCCTCGTAGTACCGGTGGCCGTTGGAGCCGATCCACGCGGGCGGCAGCAGTCCGATCTCGTCGTAGTGCCGCAGCGTCCGGGCGGTCACGCCGGACATCCGGGCCACGTCGGCGATGGGCCAGGCGGTCATGCGTCCTCCCTCACGTATCCCCACCGGGCCGGTCGGTCCGGCCCTGGTTCAGGACGGTAGGGGCTGCCGCTGCGGCAACCTCAAGCCCCTGCGCCGGGCCCGGGCGCCCCCACCGGTGCCGCCGCCCCGTCCGTGCGGTCGTCCGTCCGTGCCGCAATCCGCCCGGTTCGGTGCCGAACCGGCCCGCCCGGTGCCCGCACCTGTTCCCCCAAGGCTTCTTGGCCGAGCCTTGGCCGCGTCTTTGCTGTGCTCCGTACGGACGCCGGCCAGTCCCTCGCGAGAGTGATCCCACACCGGAGACCGCACACCCTCCCGACCAGGAGCACCGATGAACCGTACGATCCGCACCCGCGCCGCTCTCGCCGCCGCCGCCGTCGCCGCGCTGGGCACCTTCACCGCCGGTGTCGGCGTCGCCCGGGCCGGCGACGAGCAGGGCCGCCGCGGCAGGACGACCGAGCGCGAGATCGCCGCCCTCTTCGACCAGTGGAACGCGGCCCTGCGGACCGGCGACCCGGCGAGGGTCACCGCGCGGTACGCGGCCGACGCGGTGCTGCTGCCGACCGCCTCGCCGCGGATCCGCACCAGCCCCGAGGAGATCGCCGACTACTTCGAGCACTTCCTGCGGAAGACCCCGCGCGGCGAGAAGATCCGCTCGGTGGTCAGGGTCCTGGACGCCGACTCGGCGATCGACGCCGGTCTCTACCGCTTCCACCTCACGGACCCGGCGACCGGGGTGACCGAACGGGTCGACGCCCGCTACACGTACGAGTACGAGAAGCGCGGCGGCACGTGGCTGATCGTCAACCACCACTCCTCGGTGCTCCCGGCCGAAGGCTGACCGGCAGGCCCCCGGGCTGCGCCGGGACCGGCCGAAGGCCCGGGACCTCCCGGCGGCGGCCGCGCCCGGCCCCCGGGCCGGTCTGGCCGGAAACCGCCCACCCGGTGGAAAATCCCGAGCCCCCGCAGCCGCCGCTCACTAGCCTCGCCGCAGTGAAGACCCGACCGGACGACCTCGACGACCACCGGCTCCGGAGCGGCCTGCGCGCCTTCGGCATCGAAGCCGCCGACCTCGCCTACGCGCCGGTCGGCTACGGCGACCACCACTGGACGGCGGCCGGCACCGACGGGCGGCGCTGGTTCGTCACCCTCGCCGACCTCGCCCACAAGAGCCACTGCGGTCCCGAGCCGGAGTCCGCGTACGCCGGGCTGCGCCGGGCCATGGCCACGGCCCGGGCGCTGCGCCGTCTGGACCTCGTGGTCGCCCCCGAGGCCGCGGCCGACGGCGAGACCGCCGTCCGGCTCGGCGACCGGTACGCGCTCAGCGTCTTCCCGCACGTCGAGGGCGCCACCGGCCACTTCGGCGAGGAGCTCGCCCCGGCCGACCGGGCCAGGCTGGTGGACGCGCTCGCCCGACTGCACCGCTCCGAGGCGCCCGCCCCGGTGCCGCACCGCGGCCCGCGACTCTCCGCCCGCGCCCGCCTCGACGCCGCCCTCGCGGACCGCACACGGCCGTGGACCGCCGGACCGTACGGCGAGCGCGCGCGGGCCCTGGTCGCCGACCACGCGGCGGGGCTGCGCCGGGCGCTGGACCGCTTCGACCGGCTGGCCGACGGGCTCGACGGCCCCCTCGTCGTCACCCACGGTGAGCCGCACCCCGGCAACCTGCTGCGCCCGCCCGGCCGCGTGCTGCTGGTCGACTGGGACACCGTCGGGCTGGCCGCGCCCGAGCGCGACCTCTGGCTGACCGGCGCGGACGCCGAGGAGCTGGCCCGCTACGCCGACGCCACCGGCCACACACCGCGCCCGGCGGCGCTGGCCCTGTACCGGCTGCGCTGGGCGCTGGAGGACGTCGACGCCTACCTGCACTGGTTCCGCTCGCCGCACGGCGACAGCGAGGACGCCCGCGACTCCTGGGCCGCCCTGGCCGGGACGGTGCGCGAGCTGGACGCCTCGGCCGGGGACGGCGGGTAGCGGGACCGGACCCGGCCCGTCCGTCCGCCGTCCCCCACGCCGGCCCGAGGGACGGCGCCATCAGCCCCCCGGACCCCCGGACCCCCCCGGACCCCCGGACCCCCACCCCCGGACCCGGACCCCCGCCCCCGACCGAACGAACGGACGATGACCCCCGAATCACCCTGGCGGATACCCGACTTCCGCACCCTGTTCACCGCCACCGCCCTCGTCCAGCTCAGCACCAACGTCGGCTACGTCGTCATCCCGCTGATCGCCGTCACCGCCCTCGACGCGAGCGCCGGCCAGGTCGGCGCCCTCGCGACCCTCGGCACCGTCGCGTTCCTGCTCATCGGCCTGCCGGCCGGCGCCTGGGTGGACCGGATGCGCCACCGGCGCGTGCTGATCGCCGCCGACCTGGCGAAGGCCGTGCTCTACGCGTCCATCCCGATCGCCTGGGCGTTCGGCGGCCTCACCCTCTGGCAGCTGTACGCCGTCGCCCTGTTGGGCGGCTGCGCGACCGTCTTCTTCGACATCGCCTCGCAGAGCGTCCTGCCCCGACTCGTGGGCCGCGGACACCTCGTGCAGGCGAACGCCGCCGTGATCGGCCTGATGGCCCTCGGCAACATCGCCGGACGCGGTGCCGGCGGCGCGCTCGTCCAACTGCTCACCGCGCCCGCCGCCATCGTCGCGACGGCCGTCGGCCACTTCGGTTCCGCGCTGCGCCTGCTGGCCCTGCGCCGCACCCCCGTGCCGACGACGCCGGCGACACCTCCCGGGGCGGAAACGGCGCCCGCGCCGGGCCTGGGCAAGCAGATCGCCGAGGGGGTCCGGCACGTCCTCGGCAACGCCGAGCTGCGGGCGCTCGCGCTCTCCGCCGCCCTCGTCAACCTCGGCTACCAGCTCGTCAACACCCTGCTCCCGGTGCTGTTCGTCCGGGAGCTGCACCTGTCGGCCGGTGCCCTGGGCCTGTTCTGGGCGGTGGGCGGGGTCGGGGTGCTGCTCGGCTCGCGCTGCGCCCGCCCGATCGCCGCCCGGGTCGGCTACGGCCGGACCCTCGTCCTGGCGGGCCTCGCGGCGGTGCCCGCCGCCCTGCTGGTCCCGTTGATCGGCGACGGGTTCCGGCTGTACGTGGCGGGGTTCGGCTGGCTGCTGCTGCTCTGCAGGACCGGGGTGGACAACGTGCTGGGCGTCAGCCTGCGCCAGCGGATGACGCCGGACGCCCTGCTCGGCCGGATGAACGCCACCTTCCGCTTCGTGCTGACCGGGGCGATGCCGGTGGGTGCCGCGCTGGCCGGCCTGCTCGGCGAACTGGTCGGCCTGCACGCCACGTTGTGGGTCGGCGGAGTGATGGTCGCGCTGTCGTTCCTCCCGGTCCTCCTCTCGCCGATCCGGAGCCGACGGTCGCTCCCCGACGCAGCCGTCGTGTACGGCTCCGCGCCCCCTCGGCCCCAGACCGGCGCCGACCCCGCTCCGGGCCCTCCCGCTCCGGCCCTTCCGGCGCTTCCGGACCCCGTCCTCCCCGCTCCGCCGCCTCCCCGCCCCCGCCCTTGACTTCAAGTGGACTTGAACTCTGATCATGGTCGCCATGGACATGAACGGGAACACCGGTGCGGTCGATGCCGAGGTCGGGGCCGCAGTCGAAGCCGAAGCCGTAGCCGTCGAGAAGGTCGTCGCCACCGTACGGTACGCGCAGCTCGGCGAACTGCGGGAGGGGTTCACCGGCCTCTTCCGGGCCGACACGATCTGGACCACCGCCCGCGGCAGGTTCCTCGTCGGCCGGGGCGAGACCGCCGGGCTCACCCGCCGGGTGCTCCCCGGCGCCTTCGGCGGCGCCGGGCGCACCGCCGTCTGCGAGGTGGTTCGCACGCCCGCCCCGGCGGCGCCGAGGCCGAGGCCGGCCGGCGCGGCCCGGAGGCGGCCGGCGGGCAGGCCGGCGACGAGTGTGCCCCGTTGCAGGTGACGGCCGGGACGGGCGGCAGGCGGCCACTGACGGCCAGTCGGGCCACCGTCGTCAAGGGCGTAGGGCGCCACCGCGGTTCGCGGGCCCGGCCGGGCGGCCGGGCCCGCGCCGCGCGGTCAGCGGTGCCGCAGGTAGGCGGCGGCCGTCTCGCGGAGCCGGTCGTGCAGGCCGTCGTACGCGCGGACCCGGCCGAGCAGGGACTTGGGCAGCTTGGCGGCCATCGTGTAGTTGGTGTCGCAGACGTTGGCCGCCGGCGCCAACCCGGCCTGGCTGACCAGCTGGTAGGCGTCCAGCTCGTCCAGGCGGAGCAGTTCCCGGGTCCAGCCCACCAGGTCGTGCTGGCTGATCCGGAAGGCGTCCTCCAGTGGCCGGGCCGAGCCGGTGGAGATCAGGTAGCGGTCGTTCTCCAGCCGGGGCCAGACCGGTCCGCCGCCCTTGACCAGGTCGACCACCACCGTGGTGCGCATCGCGGTCTCCACCGCCGTCCCACACACCTCTCCCTCGCCCTGGCGGGCGTGGCCGTCGCCGACGGCCAGCAGCCCGCCGGGCACGTTGACGCCGAAGTAGGCGGTGGTGCCGGCCCGCATCTCCGGGGTGTCGAGGTTGCCGCCGTGCGCGCCCGGGGTGATCGACATCAGGGTCTCGCCGCCGGCCGGGGCGACGCCGACGGTGCCGTGCATCGGGTCCAGCGGGAGCTCGGCGGTGAAGTCGCTGTTCCGGGCCCGGAACCGGCAGATCCCGGCGGCGGTGTCCAGCTCGTACACCCAGACCCGCTCCTCCAGCGGCGCGTGCAGCATCGCGGTGGTGTGGGTCGCGGTGAGCGCCCCGAAGTGCGGGAAGGTGCTGGAGATCCCCCAGTCCCGGGCCGGTGTGATCTCGACGAAGTGCACGGCGAGGGTGTCGCCCGGTTCGGCGCCGGCCACCGCGATCGGGCCGGTCACCGGGTTGAGGTAGGGGAACTCGCAGACCGCGCTCGGCAGGTCGCCGATGCCGCGCACCCGTCCGCCGAAACAGTCCTCGGTGGTCAGCTCGACCACGGTGCCGGGTCGGACGGTCACCAGCGGTGCGCGTCCGCCGAAGGTGTAGGCGTACTCGTCGGGGGAGGGGGAGAGGCGGACGGCGTCGGGCAGGTTCACGGGGTCTCCTAGGCGTACGGGGAGCCGCCGGGCGCGGGCGCGGTGGCGGGGTCGGTGGCGGGGTCGGCGGCCATGGCCAGGCGGGGGCGGCGGCCGGTGAGCACCAGCCCGGTGAGCACCAGGGCGCCGAGTCCCATCCAGACGAAGCCGAGCCGCTGGGCGGCGATGTCCGCGTTGACGACGACGTAGGCGAGGATCGCGAACCCGAGGACCGGTGCGATCAGGTGGCGCCACCAGTCCCGGCTGCGGTGCCGCACGACGTAGTGCACCACCACCGAGACGTGCAGCACGAGGAAGGTGGTCAGCGCGCCGAAGTTGACGAGGGTGGAGAGCAGCGTGATGCCGTCCTCGCGCGAGGCCATGTAGAGGCCGAGGACGAGCGAGACGCCCGCGGTCAGCAGGGTGGCGTTCACCGGGACGCGGTGGCGCGGGTGGACCTTGGCGAGGAACGCGGGCAGCTGCCGGTCCCGCGCCATCGCGTACAGCAGCCGGGAGGTCGCCGCCTGGGCGACCAGCGAGTTGGCGAACCCCCAGGCCACGGCGGTGGCCGCGGCCGTCAGCGTGGCGAGCCAGCCGCCGGCGGCGGTCCTGGCCGCGTCGTAGAACGCGGTGCCGTCCGGGTCGCCCTGGGCGATCAGCGCGTCCGGGGCGGGCACGAGGAGGGAGGCGATCCAGGTCTGTGCGATGAACAGCGAACCGGCGAGCAGCAGGGCGGCGATCATGGAGCGGCCGATCGCGCGGGCGGAGTCGCGGTTCTCCTCGGCGAGGGTGGAGATCCCGTCGAAGCCGAGGAAGCTCAGCACCGCCACCGACACCGCGCCGAACACCAGACTCCACGAGAACGTCTGCGAGTTGTAGACCGGGGTGAAGTCGAAGCCCCGGCCCTTGCCGGCGGCCAGCGCGGCCAGGCCGAAGCCGACGAACACCAGTAGGACGATCAACTCGCCGATCAGCATGGCCTTGTTGACCTTCGACGTCATCTCGACGCCCAGGTAGTTGACGGCGGTGTTGAGCAGCACGAAGCCGACCAGCCAGAGCCAGACCGGCACCGAGGGCACCAGTGAGTTCATCGCCACCCCGGCGATCAGGTAGAGCAGGCCGGGCACCAGCACGTAGTCCAGCAGGATCATCCAGCCGGACAGGAACCCGACGGGCGGTGAGATGCCGCGCCCCGCATAGGTGTACACCGATCCGGCCATCGGGAAGGCCCGCGACATCTGCGCGTACGACAGGGCGGTGAACATCATCGCCACCATGCCGAGCACGTACGCCAGCGCGACCATGCCGCCGGAGCCCTGGAAGACGCTGCCGAAGATGCCGAACGGTGCGATCGGCACCATGAACACCAGTCCGTAGACCAGTAGGTCGGTGAAGCGCAGGGAGCGGCGCAGCTCCTGTCTGTAGCCGTAGCTCTCGATGTTCTGGGGCGCGGATGCTTCGGACATGGTGGCTCTCCTCCGTGACGGGCCCGGGGTGGTGGGGGAGACAGTAGGGCCAGTTATTTCCAAATGGAAGGGTTTTCGTGCCGTGACCTGCCCTTGACCTGCCGTCGGCCCCTCACCGGCCCCTCACCGAAGCGCCGTTGGGCCGCCGCACTGGCCTACCGCCGGCCTGCCGCTGGCCTACCGCAGGACTACCTACCGGCGGGCCGCAGCCGCCCGCCTCACCACAGGACCGTGAACCCCAGCCCCTCCGCCCGCGCCAGGTGCACGCCCTCCCCGCCCGGCCCCAGCGGCGCCCGCGCCCAGGCCCGCCGGACCGCCGCGTCGTCCCCGCGCAGCAGCCGCGCCGCCGCCCGCGCCAGCCCGCCCGCCGGCACCAGCTCGCCGCGCGACGCGAGCGCCGCCAGCAGGTGCACCCCGTCGTACAGGCCCACCGCGTACGCGTCCAGCACCGGCGCGTACGGTCCGAACACCGCGCGGTGCTGCTCGGCCAGGCGCAGGCGCCGCTCCTCGGCGAGCGAGACGAACGAGGGCATCGCCGCGTACAGCGTGCCGGTGTCGTCCCCGCCGTACGCGAGCAGGCTGTTCTCCTCCAGCGCCCCCGAGAGCCGCACCAGTCGCCGGTCCAGGCCGCTGCGGCGCAGCACCCGGTTGAACCGGACCAGGTCCGCACCGATCAGGCTCAGCATGAGGGCGTCCGCGCGGGCCGCCCGCAGCGCGTCCAGCAGCGGTTCCAGCGCCCGTTCCGTGGTGCCGAACGGCAGGTGCCGCTCCAGGACCACCCCGGCCCCGGCCCGCACCACCGCCGCCTCGGCGGCCCGGTGCACCGCGCGCGGCCAGATGTAGTCGTTGCCGACCAGCGCCCAGCGGCGCAGCCGGTGGCGGGCGGTGAGCCGCTCGATCACCCCGTGCAGCTGCCGGACCGGATCCGCCCCCGTGCAGACCACCCCGGGCCGGCGGGTCCCGCCCTCGTGCGGCGGCGTGAACACGTACGCGGCCCGCCCCGCCGCCACCGCCTCCACGGCCCGGTGCACGTCGCTGGAGTGGCAGCCGGCCACCGCGTCCACCGCCCCGGCGTCCAGCAGCAGCGCGACCTCGCGGGCCACCGCGGCGGGCGTGCCGCCGCCGTCCACCAGCACCAGTTCCAGCGGCAGTCCGCGCACCCCGCCGCCCGCGTTCACCTCGTGCGCGGCCAGCAGCGCGCCGTCCAGCGCCGAGGGCCCGGTCAGCCCCAGCGGTCCGGACTGCGGCACGACCAGGCCCACCCGGAGCGCCGGCGCCTCGCGGGGGAGGTGCAGCGCGTCGAGGGGCTCCAACAGCTTCACGTCGGCGCTCATCGCTTGCGAGTATCGTCATGACAGCCGATCCGGCAAGCTGCAGGTACTACGGCGGGGAAAGAGACACGGCCATGACACCATCGACGACCGCCCCCGCCACCGGCTCCGCCCCCGCCGCGGACCTCGACCGGCCGCTGCTGATCGAACTCCTCACGGTCGCCCAGCGCCGCCTGGCCCGGGGCCTCGCCGCCCAGTTGGAGGCCGAGGGCTGCACCCTCGACCAGTGGCGCGTCATGCGGGCCCTCACCGGGGACGCGGGCCAGTCGATGGGCGACCTCGCCCAGGCCCTCCTCATCCCGCAGGCCAGCCTCAGCCGCATCGTCGACGCCCTCGCGGAGGCCGGCTGGGCCTACCGCCGCCAGGACGAGCACGACCGCCGCCGCGTCACCGCCCACCTCTCGCGCCGCGGGCACACCCGCCTCGCCCGCCTCGACGCCCTCGCCGCCGCCCACGACGCCGCCGTCCGCACCGCCTGCGGCACCGCCGACCCGGGCCCCCTGCTGAGGCACCTCACCGAGGCCTAGGCCCTTCCAGGGCTTGAGGAAAGGCCCCGGCGGGTGCCGGGAGCGGTCCGGGCACGCCGAGGCCCGCCGCCGGTGGTGACCGGCGGCGGGCCTCGGGGCGGTGGTGGTCAGCCTCTCTTGCGGCCCAACTCCACGGAGTCCATGAAGACCCGCTCGGTCGGGCCGTTCGGATCGACGACAACGGTGAAGCGGCTCCCGCTGGGCGTCGTGGCGCTGACGTACAGCTCGTACGTCACCGCCGGGTCGAACTTCCAGCCCAGCTTGTCGGAGCGCGACTTGAGGATCGGGGGGAGACCGGCGTCGTTGTTCTCCTTCTCCCGCCCGGGTGTCCAGTGGAGCGGGCGCGAGGTGTTCGTCCCGTGCGCCGCCAGGAAGCCCTGGACACAGTCCTTCGGCGCCCGGAAGCTCAGCCCGAGGCGCTCCTCCCCCCGCTTCGCCGAGCCCGCGAACCCGAGCTCGTCGACCTGGCAGTCCGGCAGCCGGAGCGCGAACGCTTCCAGCACGTTCTCCAGCTTCTGGCCGCCCGGACTGCCCGGGTAGGCCCGGGGGTCCCGCTCGGCCGTCGTGCAGCCGCCGAGTAGCCCGGCGGCCAGCGCGGACACGGCCGCCACCGCGAACGCGCGTCGTGTCGTCCTCACTTGTTGCTGACCCCCAGGGAGCCGCGTGTCTTGCCGGTGACGGTGTAGTCCCGGGCCATGCCCCAACTGGGTGCCTCGGCGAGGAGGTCGAAGCTGATGCCCGCGATGCTCTCGCCCCGGTCGAAGTTGTAGGCCTTGCTGATCTCGAAATCGTAGTCGCCGGCGAGCCGGACCGAGCCGTCCGAACCCACCGTCGCGGTCAGGTTGTCCGCGGTGATCCGGTAGTCGATGCCCCGGAACGCGAAGAACTTGTCCGAGTTCTTCTGGTTGAACGTGAAGCCCATCCACTTGCTGTCGAGGCTGACGCGGCAGGTGGTCCCGGCGGGCCCGCCGCACTTCTCCGCCGCGGACTGGGCGTAGCGCATCGCCTCGCGGTTCAGCTCCGCCTGCAGCGCGGTGTCGCCGTAGACGTCCTTCATCTGCGTCTCGTTGAGCACGTAGGGCTTGCCGGAGCCGTCGTCCCAGTGGTTGAACAGCGGGCAGCTCAGCTTGAGCCCGATGCCGCAGAAGGTGCCCTTCGCCCCCGTGATCTCGACCTGGGTCAGCCCCATCCTCACGGAGTTGGACATCTTCTCGAAGAAGCCGGGGTTGTTGTAGGGCGGGTGGAGGTTCCGGTCGCCCTGGTCGCTGAACGGAGCGTCCTTGCCGCCGCCCTGGAGCGGGATGAGGCTCGGGTTCTGAGGCGGCACGGGGGCCGGCTGCTGGGCGGCGGCAGCGGCGGCGGCTGCCGCGGCGGCGGCGGCGCGCTGCTCCTCGATGATCCGGGCCGCCTGGACCGCCTCGGCCTCGCTCCTGGCCGCGGCGGCGGCCGCCGCGTCCTTGCCCGCCGCGACGGCCGACGCGGCGGCCGAGGCCGCCGACGCGTACGCGGACCGTGCGTGCGTCGTCGCGCGGCTCGCCGAAGTGGTCGCCTCGGACGCGGACTTCGCCGCCGTCCGGGCATCGGCCTGGGCGGTCTTCGCGGCCTCCTTGGCCTGCGCGGCCGAGGCCGCCGCCCGCTGGGCGGACTCGTCCGCCTGCCGGGACGACTCGCGGGCCTGGCCCGCGTAGCCCTGGGCCTGGCCGGAGGCGACCCGGGCCTGGTCGGCGTACCGGCCGGCCTCGGCCGCTTGGTCGCGGGCGTACGCCGCTACCTCGCCGGCCTCGGCGGCGTACTGCCGGGCCGTCGCGGCGTCGGCGGCGGCGTCGGCGATGATCCGCTGGATGTCGGCGACGTGGACCACGGTGTCGGTGTCGGACTTGAACGCCCGGAACTGGGTGGTGGTGACGAAGGCGCGCAGCACGGTCGGCGGCCCGGCGAGGGCGACCTCGGCCGCGGCCTTGAGCCGGGGCCCGCCGGACTCCAGCAGGGTCAGCGCGATGATCCGGTCGTCCTCGGCCCGCGCCTTGTGCTGGTCGACCTCCAGGAACTTGCGGTACGCCTGGGGGGTGCGGGCGTCGAGGGCGAGCTGGCCGGCCGCGTTCACCGAACGGCCCGATCCGTTCATGACGGTGAGGATCCGGACCCGGAAGTCGTCCTCCTGCACCGCGTCCTGCCCCTGGGTCAGGAAGGCCTCGACGGCCTGGGCGTTCCCGTTCAGCGCGGTCGTCGCCGCGGCCCGCAGTTCCGGCCGCTGGCCGTCCCGCGCCACGTAGGCGACCTTCGCGCGGTCGTCCTGCTCGGTCGCGAGCCTGCGTCCGGACCGGAGCCAGGCGCGGACGTCCTCGTCGGTGCCGGACAGTGCCGCCCGGGCCGACTCCTGGGTCCACGAGCCGCCGTTCTCGGCGAGCCGCAGCGCGGCCCTGCGGCCCAGGGCCGCGGCGTCGCCGGGGCTGGTGGCGGGCTTGACCGCCTCGTCGAGCAGGCGCTTGGTCTCGGCGTCCGCACGCGCCTCCTCGGTGCGCGCGTCGGTCTGGGCGGCCTGCTCCTTCTCGTACTGCTCGCGGGCAGTCCCGGCGGCCTTGAGGGCGTCCGCCTTGTCGGTCTCCAACTGGCTGGCCTCGATCGCCCGGGCGGTCTGCTCGACCTTGGCGGCGGAGTCGACGGCCTTGGTCGCGACGTCGGCGGCCTGCGCGGCGGCGTCGGCGTGGGCGGTGGCCTGGTCGGCCTGGTTCCCCGCCTCGCCGGCGTGGTTCGCGGCCTCGTCGGCGGCGGCGGCCGCGGCGGTGGCGTGCGTGGCGGCGTCGGTGGCCGCCTTCCGGGCCTCGGCGGCGGCCGTGGCGACCTGGTTGGCGAGCGACTCGGCGGCGTTGGCCGCGGCGGTCGCGGCCTGCGCGGCGGCGTCGGCGTTGGCCGCGGCCTGCTTGGCCCGCTGGCCCTGGACGCCGGCGGCCTGCGCGTACCCGCCCGCCTGGGCGGCGGCGCCGGCGGCCGCGGCGGCGTTGGCGCCCGCGCGGGCGGCGGACCGCGCGGCACTGGCGGCGTCGGACACCGTCTGCGCGAGCGGTTCGATGGCGGCGGCCGCCAGGTTGGCGCTCACGACCGCGTCCCGCGCCTCCTGGGCGGCCTGGCGGGCAGCCGAGGCCTCCGCCCGGTTGGCCCCGGCGGCACTGGCCTTCCGGTACGCGCGTGCCGCGGCCTGTCCGGCCGCCGAGGCGGCGGAGGACGCCGCGGCGGCGGCGTTGGCCGCGGCCCGGGCCGCGGACCGCGCGGCGCTCGACGCGTCGACGGCGGTCCTGGCCGCCTCCGCCGCGCGCTCGGCGGCGTCGGCCGCCTTCCCGGCCGCACTGGCCGCCACCGTCGACGAGTTCTGCGCGGCCGCGGTCTCCCGCTCGGCGCGCTCCGCGGCCTCCTTGGCCTTGGACGTCGCCTCGACGGCCCGCTCCGCGGCGGACTTCGCCGCCGCGGTCTCCTCCTTGGCCCTGGCGGTGGCGGCCTTGGCCTCGGCGGCGAGCTGGGCGACCGTCATGCGCTCCTGGTCCCTCGCCCGGGCCAGGTGCTGGCCGTTGCGCAGGAACTCCGCGACGTCGGCGGGCGTGCCCTTGAGCGCCTCCTCCGCCGCCAGTTGGACCTGCGGTCCGCCGGAGCCCAGCAGGCCCATGGTGGCGATCCGGTCGTCCTCGGCCTGCGCCGCCTCCCGGCCCTCGCTCAGGAACTTCAGCAGCGCCTCGCTGGTGCCGGTCTTCAGTGCCTGCTCGCCCGCGTACCGCACGCTGCGGTCGGACAGGCTGACCACGGTCAGCACGGAGACGCGCAGGTCCTCCTCCCAGGCCGGCTTGAGCCCGCCGGTGAGGACGGTGTGCAGCGCCTCGGGGGTGCCGGCCAGTCCCTGGTCCACCGCCTGGCGGACCGACTTGCCGCCCTCGCCGAGGAGGGCGAGTGCGGTGACCCGGTCGTCCTCCGCGGCGGCCGCCTGCTGCGGCCCGGCGAGGAAGGCGCGGACTTCCGCGTCCGTACCGAGCAGTGCCTTCTCCGCGGCGGTCCTAGTCGAGCGGCCGCCGTCCAGCCATGCGGCGAGGACCCGGCCGCGGTCGCTGATCGGCGCGGTCCCCGTGGACGTCCCGCCGTCCGCGGCCGGCGAGGCGCCCACCGTTCCCACGCAGAGCGCGAGCACGGTCACCCCCACCGCAGTGGCGCGCGCGACCGCTGTGCGGTCCGGCGCCCACCTCCACCTGTTCTTCCCGTGTCCCATTTCACCTCAATGGTCGGCCGGCGCCCGATTGGCGCCCGGTTTCCGGGCATCTGGAATCACCCTGTGCGTGGTCGCACGGTCGTCGAATATACAGAAGAAGGGAAACGCTTTTGAGCCATTGGGGATGGCCGGATCTCGCTTTGTGAAATGTCCGCTTTGAAGGTCGATTAAAGTGCCAAGTGCGTCCAAAAGGTATGTATTCGGACGGCTCCGGCAGGCGCCGTAACTTCCCCGGTAATTTTCTCGAAAATGCCCCCGGTCAGGTGGTATCAATGTGACCGGTCGGCCCGGACCGGCAGGTCGGGAGGCATGCAGCCGACCGCGGCGCAGGCGCAGTCCGGCCGTTCGGGCAGTTCTTTGCCATCTGTTCACTCTCGGATGAAGGGTTGAATCCCAATGAAGGTCTCATTTCGGCTGATCTCCGCGTCGGTCGTCGCCACCGCCGCGCTCCTGGCCGGTACCGGCGCGGTCTTCGCCGCCGGCGCCACCGGCTCCCAGGCCGCCTCGGACGCGCCGCCGGTCGCCGTCGAGGACTACGTCCACCCCGGCTCCGAGCATCTCCTCGCGGAGCGGGGGATTCTTCTCAAGCAGGGCGACGGGCGCATAGTGCTCACCGACTGCGGGCCGAGCGGCCTGATCGTGGTCGAAGCTCGATTCCAGAAGAAGTTCTGCTTCCGGACCATCGGCAGCAGCGGCTTCCTCACCATGGAGCTGGCCAACGTCTACGCCATCACCGGGAACGACACCGACGCCACCGCCCGACTGACGGTCGACGGGACGGAGAGTTCGGTGAAGATCCGGAAGAACGCCACCACCCCGGTCGGTGAGATCACCGACCCGCAGCACCGTGACCACACCCTGGTCGAACTGTCCTTCACCCGGTGAAGCACCGCTCGGCAGACCACGCAGCCACATTCCACCGGACGGGCCAGGAGACCATGACCCCCGTACGTTCACGCACCTTGCGCATCGCCGGTGCACTGACCGCGGCGACCGTCGGGGTGCTCGTCAACACCACGTCCACCCCCGCCGGCGCGGTGGCCGGTGATCCGGCCGCCGACGGCTCGTACGCGTACACGGCGCGGATCGCGATCGGTGACAACTTCCGTGCCTGCACCGGCGCTCTCGTCGACCGCAGTTGGGTGATCACGGCGGCGTCCTGCTTCGCCGACGACCCGGCCCAGCCGGCCGCGCTCGCCGCCGGCGCGCCGAAGTGGCGCACCACCGTCACCGTCGGCCGCACCGACCTGACCGGCGGTACCGGCCAGCAGGTCGAGGTCGCCGCGCTGGTTCCCCGGCAGGACCGTGACCTGGTGATGGCCCGTCTGGCCACGCCCGTCGACGGTGTGGTCCCGGTCGGGGTGGCCGCGTCCGCTCCGGTCGCGGGCCAGAGCCTGCGGGTGCCCGCTTACGGCCGGACCAAGGCCGACTGGATCCCGAACCGTCTTCACTCGGGTGTGTTCACCCTCGGTGCGGTGGGTTCGACGGCGATCGACACCACCGGTACCGGCGGCGCGGCGGTCTGCAAGGGCGACACCGGTGCGCCGGTGGTCCGGGAGACCAACGGCACGGCCGAACTGGTCGCCGTCGCGTCGCGTTCCTGGCAGGGCGGCTGCCTGGGTGTGCCCGCCACCGAGACCCGCACCGGCGCCGTCAACAGCCGCGTCGACGACCTGGCCGGCTGGGTCCAGCAGGTGCGCGCCACCGCGTTCGGCTGGAAGACCCAGGCCCTGGTCAAGGGCGGCACGGGTCTCTTCCAGGCCTCCCGCCTCTACGACGGCAGCTGGACACCCTTCGAGGACGTCCAGGCCCGGGCCGGCAGCATCGGCGGAGTGCAGGCCGTGAGCGCGGCCGGCATCGACGGCGCCACCCACGTCGTCGCCCTCGGCGGCGACGGCCACCTGCACCACACCGTCCGCGGGGCGGACGGCTCCTGGTCCCACTTCGGCGACCTCGCCACCGTCGCCGGCGACCTCAGCGGGATCACGCAGGTCTCCGTCACCTCCACCGGTGCCGACCTGCAGGTCGTCGTCCTGGCCGGGGGGCAGGTCTTCCACACCGTCCGCTACGCCGACGGCAACTGGAGCGGTTTCGGCGCCGTCTTCTCCGCCGCGGGGAACCTCGGCGGCGTCACCGCCGTCGCGGCCGCCGGATCCGGCCCCGACCTGCAGGTCGCCGTCGTCGCGAACGGAGAGGTCCACCACACCGCCCGCTCCGGTGCCACCCACGAGTGGAGCTCCTGGGGCCGGGTCGCCGACGCCGCCGGGGCCACCGGTCCCGTCACCTCCCTGGCCATGGCCCGCCAGGGCGACGACATGAACCTCACCGTGGTCACGGACAACGGCGCCGGGGTCCAGCACACCGTCCGCTTCGCCGACGGGACCTGGCAGCCCTTCCACTCCCTGAGCGGCGTCCTCGGCCAGGTCACCGTCACCGGGGTCAGCGCCGCGGTCGTCGACTCGGACGTCCGCTTCGCGTTCGACACCGCCGACAACCGCGTCCTGACCACCGCGCGCCTCGCCGACGGAGGCTGGGCCGCCCTGCAGCCCGTCCCCGTCCAGGGCCTGGCCGGCAGCCACGTCGGCACCGCCCTCACCGGGACGCTGTAGGCCGGACGGCAGTCCGCAGTCCGCAGTCCGCAGTCCGCAGTCCGCAGACGGCAGTCAGCACGTAGCAGGCGCGGCCGCCGGTCGCCCGGAGGCCGCGCCTTCGTCCGACGCCTTCGTGCGACGCCCTGGTCCGACCACCTTCCGTCCGAACTCCGAGGAAGATCAGATGCATTCGAAGACCCAGCCCCGAACGCTGCGCACGAGCCTGCTCGCGACGGCGCTCGCGGCCGGCGCGCTCTCCACCTTCTCCACCCCGTCCGCCGTCGCCGTCGCCGGTGATCCGGCCGCCGACGGCTCGTACGCGTACACGGCGCGGCTCGCGATCGGTGACAACTTCCGTGCCTGCACCGGCGCTCTCGTCGACCGCAGTTGGGTGATCACGGCGGCGTCCTGCTTCGCCGACGACCCGGCCCAGCCGGCCGCGCTCGCCGCCGGCGCGCCGAAGTGGCGCACCACCGTCACCGTCGGCCGCACCGACCTGACCGGCGGTACCGGTGGGACCAGCGAGATCGCCGAGCTGGTCGTGCGCCCCGAGCGCGATCTGGTGATGGCCCGTCTGGCCACGCCCGTCGACGGTGTCGTCCCGGTCGGGGTGGCCGCGTCCGCTCCGGTCGCGGGCCAGAGCCTGCGGGTGCCCGCTTACGGCCGGACCAAGGCCGACTGGATCCCGAACCGTCTTCACTCGGGTGTGTTCACCCTCGGTGCGGTGGGTTCGACGGCGATCGACACCACCGGTACCGGCGGCGCGGCCGTGTGCAAGGGCGACACCGGTGCGCCGGTGGTCCGGGAGACCAACGGCACGGCCGAACTGGTCGCCGTCGCGTCGCGTTCCTGGCAGGGCGGCTGCCTGGGCGTGCCCGCCACCGAGACCCGCACCGGCGCCGTCAACAGCCGCGTCGACGACCTCGGCGCGTGGATCAAGGGCCTGCGGCTGCGGACGGCGGACGTCCAGGCCGGCACCCACGTGCAGATCGTCGGCTCCGACGACACGCAGTACGACGCGGTGGCCGACTACACCGTGCCCACCTGGAAGCGTGCCTGGACCCCGATGGGCGACCAGCACCTGGTGAAGGTCGACAGCGTCGCCATCGGCGACACCGTCCACATGTACGCCGTCCTCGACAACGGCCGTGTCTACGGCCGGGACGGCAAGGTCGGCGGCCGCTGGGGCGGCTGGAGCGAGGTGCCCGGCGGAGCGGTCGGCGCCAAGGACATCACCGCCACCGTCCGCGGCACCACCAACCTCGTCGACGTGGAGATCGTCGGCAGCGACGGCTCCCTCTACGCCAACACCGGCGACTACAACACCGGCCTGTGGCGGCCCGTCTGGGACAAGATCGGTGACAACCACCTGAAGGCCGTCACCAGCGCGTACTTCGACAACGCCACCCATGTCTTCGCCATCAACGAGGACGACAAGGTCTACACCCGCACCGCCGACTACACCGCCGGCAACTGGGGTGACGGCTGGGTCGAGCTGCCCGGCAGCCTGCCCGGCGTGAAGGCCATCTCCGCCAGCACCCACGGCACCACCATCGACCTGGCGATCGCCGGCACCGACGCCTTCTACAGCACCAGCGGCCACTTCGACACCGGCTTCTGGGACCCGCAGTGGACCAAGATCAGCGACAACCGGCTGACGGCGATCACCAGCACCACCTTCAACAACGTCGTGCACGTCTACGCCGTCAACAAGGACGACTCCAAGGTCTACGGCATCGACGCCGACTACAACGCCGGCCGCTGGACCGGCTGGGGCGAGGTCCCCGGCGGCGCCGCCGGGGCCAAGGCCATCACCGCCACCACCACCGGCTGACCCCCGTCCCGGCGGTGCGGCCGAGACCCCTTCCGGGCCTCGGCCGCACGCTCGCTTCCGGCCGCCGGGAGGGAACCGGGCCGACGGGTCACCGGCCCGCCCACCCGGCGACCGCCGCGGCCTCCGCCTCCGTCTCCGCCTCCGCCGCTCCGCTGCGGCCCGCCTGACGTCCCGGCCCGGCCGGGCTCTTCGGGTCCGTCCGCGGTGGGCGGGTGTCGCTGCGCCCGGGGCGGCGAAGGTTCCGGCTAACTTCTTCCGGGGATTCCCGCCGGGGATGTCGAAATCGCGCGGCGTGCTTCTACCTACCCGTGAGAGCCCCTCCGACCGGGGCGGGCACGACGAACGAGGAGCGGGACCGTGAAGTACATGCTGCTGATGCAGTTCAGCGAGAAGACCGCCGACTTCCCGAAGATCGACGAGTGGAAGCCCGAGGAGATCCAGGCGCACATCCGGTTCATGCGGGACACCAACGTGAAGCTCGCCGAGGCCGGCGAACTGGTCGACGCCCAGGGCCTGGCCATGCCGGAGACCGCCCGGATCGTCCGCTCGCACAGCGGAGGCGCCCCGGTGGTCACCGAGGGCCCGTTCCCCGAGAGCAAGGAGTGGGTGGCCGGCTGGTGGATCGTGGACTGCGACACCGAGGGCCGGGCCGTCGAGATCGCGGCCGCCGTCTCCGCCGCTCCCGGCCCGGGCGGCGCGCCGCTGAACATGCCGATCGAGGTGCGCCAGGTCATGTCGGCCCCGCCGACCGAGCAGTGAGCACACCCGGACCGGCCGCCGTCCCCGAACCGCCGGCCCCCGGACCGGGCGCTGCTCCCACAGCGGCCGCTGCTCCCGGACCGGCCGCCGCTCCCGAACCGGCCGCCGCTCCCGAACCGGCCGTCGACGACCTGCTGCGCACCCTCGCGCCGCAGGTCGTCGGCGTGCTCACCCGCCGCCACGGCGACTTCGCCACCGCCGAGGACGCCGTCCAGGAGGCCCTGCTGGACGCCGCCACCCAGTGGCCGGCCGAAGGCGTGCCGCGCAACCCGCGCGGCTGGCTGATCCAGGTCGCCGGCCGCCGGATGACCGAGCAGGTCCGCAGCGAACAGGCCCGCCGCCGGCGCGAGGACCTGGTGGCCGGGCAGGTCCCGGCCGACCGGCAGGCCGCACCCCCGGCCGACGCCGGGGACGACGCGGCCCGGGACGACACGCTCACCCTGCTCTTCCTCTGCTGCCACCCCGCCCTCTCGCCCGCCTCGGCGATCGCGCTCACCCTCCGCTCGGTCGGCGGGCTGACGACCGGCGAGATCGCCCGCGCCTTCCTCGTCCCCGAGGCGACCATGGGCCAGCGGATCAGCCGGGCCAAGCAGCGGATCAAGTCCTCCGGCGTGCCGTTCCGGATGCCGCGGCCGGGCACCGCCGGGTGGGCGGTCCGGCTGGACGCGGTGCTGCACGTGCTCTACCTGGTCTTCAACGAGGGCTACGCCAGCAGCACCGGCCCCGAGCTGCGGCGCGTCGAACTGTCCCGGGAGGCGATCCGCCTCACCCGGGCCGTCCACGCGCTGCTCCCGGACGACGCGGAGGTGGCCGGACTGCTCGCGCTGATGCTGCTCACCGAGGCCCGCGGCCCGGCCCGCACCGGCCCGGACGGCGAGCTCGTCCCGCTCGCCGAACAGGACCGCACCCGCTGGGACGCCGCCGCGATCGCCGAGGGCGTCGCCCTGGTCACCGCCGCCCTGCCGCGCGGCCCGGTCGGCCCGTACCAGGTGCAGGCGGCGATCGCGGCCGTCCACGACGAGGCGCCGACCGCCGCCGGGACCGACTGGCCGCAGATCCTCGCCCTGTACGGGGTGCTGGCCCGGATCTCCGACAATCCGCTGATCACCCTGAACCGGGCGGTCGCCACCGCCATGGTGGACGGCCCGGCCGCCGGCCTCGCCCTGCTCGCCGAGGTGCCGCCCGCACTCGCCGACCACCACCGGCTGTACGCGGTCCGGGCCCACCTGCACGAGCTGGCGGGGGAGCGGGAGGCCGCCGTCGCCGACTACCGCACCGCCGCCCGCCGCACCGCGAGCCTCCCGGAACGCCACCACCTCAGCCTGCGCGCCGCCCGACTGGCGGCCCGGGGCGGGGACGCGTCCGCCGACAGCGATCAGCCGCCTGAAGCGCTCCGAGGCGGGGCAGGCTGCGGACCATGACGACGCCCGCCGCCGCCGGGGCCGCCTCCGTGCGCCCCGACACCGTGACTCCCGCGCCCGCGCGCCCCGACTTCTCCGGAGACGTGGCCGACTACTACGCCGACCACCGCCGCGGTTACCCGCCGCCCGTCCTCGACGCGCTGCGTACCGCCTTCGCCCTGGACGCCCACCCCGCCATCGGCGACCTCGCGCTCGACCTCGGCTGCGGCACCGGCCAACTCGCCCTCCCGCTCGCCGCCCACGTCCGCACCGTCATCGGCATGGACCCCGAGCCGGACATGCTCCGCCGGGCCAGGGCCGCCGCCGAACGCGACGGCGTGCACAACGCGCTCTGGCTGCTCGGCACCGACGCCGACGTCCCGGCCCTGGCCGCCCTGCTGCCCGGCCACCGCCCGCTCGGCGTGACCGTGATCGGCAACGCCATCCACTGGATGCGCCCCGAGGAGCTGTTCCGCACCCTCCACCCGCTCACCCGCCCGGGCGGCGGCGTCGCGGTGATCGCCAACGGCACCCCCGTCTGGGCCCAGGACACCGACTGGTCACGCGCCCTGCGGGCCGCCCTGGAGGAGCACTTCGGCCGTCCGCTCACCGCCTCCTGCGGCACCGCCGCCGCCGAACGCGACCGGTACGCCCGCGCGCTGGCCGCCGCCGGGTTCGCGGACGTGGACGAGAACGTCCTCGACTACGAGGACACGCTGACCCCGGACCGACTCCTCGGCACCGTCTACTCCGCCATCCCCGCCCCCGAGTTGCCCGCCCCGGCCGACCGCCCCGCCTTCGCCGCCCGGCTGCGCGCCGCACTGCCCGAGCCCGGCGGGCACGGCTACCGGGAGCAGGTCCGGGTCTCCGTCCTCACCGGGAGGGCGTAGCCGCCGGGGTACCACCGGGCGGGCGGCGGGGTGCCGGTGACGGGGTGTCGGTGGCTAGGCGGCGCCCTCGGGTGTCGTCCTCGGGCGCCGTCCTCGTCCGCCGCTACGCCTCGACCCCGCCCGCCCGGGCCTTCCCGGCCTCCCGGGCGGCGCGCTCCACCCGGTCCCGGTGCTCCGCCCACCACGCCTCGTCGCCGGGCGCGGTGTTGGGGCTCTCCCGCCGCTGGCCGGTGGCCCCGTCGACGAGTTCCCGGACGACGTCGGCGTGCCCGGCGTGCCGCTGGGTCTCGGCGGTCATGTGGACCAGGCTGTGGTGGAGCGTCACCTCGCTCCGGTTCCCCCAGGGCACCCGTCCGACCGCGTCCAGTGCCAGCGACTCGATCGTCCCGTCGGCATGGGCGCAGGCCGCGCGGTACAGCTCGACGATGTGCTCCCGGCTCTCCTCCGGGGTCGCCCAGAAGTCGGAGTTGGGCTCGGCGTCACCCGTGATCCAGGGGCGCGGTGCCTCGAACGGCCGACCGAAGGTCTCCCCGAAGTACAGCGCCTCCGCCGCGGTCACGTGCTTGACCAGGCCCAGCAGGTTGGTCCCGGTCGGGGTCAGCGGCCGGCGGACGTCGTACTCCGACAATCCTTCGAGTTTCCACAGCAGGGCGTCCCGGGCGTCCTGCAGATAGGTCCGGAGGTCCTTCTTGAAGTGATCCGTTCGCGTCATGGGGGAAGTCTGGTGCTCCCGAGACCTTTGTTCACCACCTTTTCCCGGCACCGGACTTCGGCCTTCCGGCCGCGGCGCTGACGGCCTCGCCGGAAGCCCGGGCCGGACCTCCGGCCAGGGGCGTTCGACGCTGTGGACGATGTCCGCCGCGAAGCCGCGAAGCCGAGAAGCCGAGAAGCCGAGAAGCCGAGAAGCCGAGCCCGCCGCGGTGGAAACGTGCGGCCTTCGCCGGGCAAGGCCGTCACGGATGCCCCGTTTCACCGAAGGCGGACCGATTCTCACTGAAGTCCGGTCCGACCTGCTGTTGTCGTGCGCAGGACTCGGGCGAGAAATCGCAGGCGCCGCCGAGGGGCGTCTCGTACCCTCGTCCTACCGGTTCGCCGAACACCACTGAGGATCGTGTGAAGCACGTCGATCTCCACACCAGGATTCCGTTGCTCGTGAAGGCCATGGCCGCTGCCGACCACAGCCCGGACGCCCAGCTGGTACAGACACGCCACCGCGCTTCACTCGTGGAGAGCTGGGACATCGGGCCCGGATCCACCGTCCTCGAACTGGGTTGCGGGCAGGGCGACATGACCGCCGTCCTCGCGGAGGCCGTCGGACCCGAGGGACACGTGGTGGCCGTCGATGTCGCCGGTCCGGCCTACGGGGCACCGGTCACGCTCGGGGAGTCGGCGGCCCGGCTCGCGGCGAGCCCGCTCGGGCCGCGCATTGGCTTTCGCTTGAGCACGGATGTCCGCGACCCGTCGGTCGACTTCCCCTCCGACGCCTTCGACCACGTCGTGCTCGCCCACTGTTCCTGGTACTTCGCCTCGCTCGGGCAGCTGCGTGACACGCTGGCCCGGGTGCGGCCCTGGGCGCGGCGGCTGTGGTTCACCGAGTGGGACCTGACGCCCTCCTCCGGCGACCAGTTGGCGCACCTGCTCGCAGTGTTGATCCAGGGCCAGATCGAGGCTGCAGGCTCACACGGCGAGGGCAACATCCGCACGTCGTTCTCCCGCGAGGCGCTGCTGCGGCTCCTGCCCGAGGCGGGCTGGACAGCGGACGGCGACGGGCCGGTCGACACCGACGGACTCCAGGACGCGGACTGGGAGATCACCGCCTGTCTGGACTTGATCACCGGAGGGGAACGGTTGGCCACGTTGTCCGAACCGGTACGACAACTCGTCCTCAGCCAGCGCGACGTCCTGCGGGCCGTCGCCGCACCGCACGGCAACCGCCCGCTCGCAGCGTACTGGGTCACCGCACGCTGAATTGCCACCCCGGCCGGACCGTCAAAGTCCGATGAGACTGGCCGGCCTTCAGCGGGACGGGACAGAGCGTGCCGAAGCGCGGTACCTGTCACCGGGTGCGCCGAACGACCTGGGTGAAGCTGCGGGATGAAGCGCGATGGTTGTCACCGTCTGCTCGCACTTGTCACCTGCGGCTGGAGCGCAGCCCTTCCGTCACTGGCTGTTCGCCGAAGATCAGCTTCAGGGGTGCGGGCTGGTCGGGGCCGGTCATGAGGGTGTGATGCCGTCCTGGCCGAGAAGGCCGGGTGTGTCGGGGCCGAGCCGGGCGGCGCCGGCCGGGCTGTATCGCCCTATGGAGGCGTGTACGTAGTAGTTGCCGGCGATCATGTCGCGGGCGTTGTCGAGGTGACGGTGCACCGCTTCGCGATCGCTGCCGGACAGGCCCGGCCGGTCGCAGAACCCTGCGACGCCCTGTTGCAGGTCCAGGAACGCCCGCATGTGCTCGTCGGCCATCGCGATGACGTAGTGGATCGCCGAGTCGCGGGAGCAGCCCTGTCCTCCAGCCCGCGAAGCTCTCCCCGCCCTTCGACCGGCGGAACGGACGCACCGGCGTCACTCGCTCGAACGCGCAGTTCCACCCGGCGCCCAACGACCGCCGGACGAGCAGTTCGTCCTCGTAAAACACCAGCTCAAACGCGGTGGGAGCCGGATCCCCATGCGCTCCCGCGAGCTTCCCCACCGCCACCCTCGCCCCTTGGCGGCCAGTCGCTCGATCTTCGGTGGGACGAACCTGCCGGCGACCAAGATCCAGTGAGAACGGGCAGTCTTCGCTGAGACGAGACACGGAGCGTGACGGGTGGGGTGGGTTAATCGGACTTGAATCTTTGCGAACGAATGTTCGATCCTGGGGGTGTGCCCGTTATCGAATCTGTTTTCGAATCCACCGCCGAGCGGAAGCCGCTCCGACCGGTGGCGCCTGCGGCTGCGCCGCGGGAGGGCGTCGGGGCGGCGGCCGCCACCGGACGGGCACTGCTGCCGGTGGTGCCGGCACTGCGGGGCGTGCTGCCGGAGGGCGGACTGCGGCGGGGAACGGCGGTGTCGGTGGCGGGCGGGGACGCAGGGCTGCTGCTGGCGCTGGCCGCCGGGGTGCGGGAGACGGACGGCGGGTGGGCGGCGGCGGTCGGGCTGCCGGACCTCGGGCTGGCCGCGGCCGCCGGGTACGGGCTCGACCTGCGGAGACTCCTCGTGGCGGACGACCCCGGGCCGCACTGGGCCGAGGTGGTGTCGGTACTGGCCGGGGCGGTCGAACTGATCATGCTGCGCCCGGACGGCCCGGTCCCGCCGAACCTGGCCGCCCGCCTGGCGGCCGTGCTGCGGCGCAGCGGCTGCGTGCTGCTGGTGGCCGGGCCCTGGCCGGGGGCCGGGCTGCGGCTCGGCGTGCGGTCCGGGCGGTGGTTCGGGCTGGGGGACGGGCACGGGCAGCTCACCGGACGGCAGGTGGAGGTGGTGGCGGAGGGGCGCGGCTCGGCGGTGCGCGGGCTCACCGCCCGGCTCTGGCTGCCGGACGCGCACGGCGCGGTGCGGGCCGTCGAGGAGACGGCCGGCGGGGTCGTGCCGGCCGGGGCCGGGGTGGGCGGTGCCGTCGTGGGCGGGATCGTGCCGGCCGGGACGGGGGAGGACGTGGCGGGGGAGGACGTGGCGTCGGGGACCGGGGCGGGCCTCGACCGCATGGCGGTGGTGTGAGATGACCGACAGCGGAGCGGTCGGGGCGAGCGGGGCCGGCACCCCGCGGATCCTGGTGGTCTGGTGCCCGGACTGGCCCGTGGTGGCCGTCGAACGCCCAGGGGACACCGGTGCGGCGACGGGCGGCGGCGCGAACGGGAACGGCGGCGCGAACGTGAACGCCGGCCCGGCGGCGGGTGGCGACGGGGGCACCCCGGTGGCCGTGGTCGAGGGCGGCCGGGTGCTGGCGTGCTCGGCGGCGGCCCGGGCGGCCGGGGTGCGGCAGGGGCAGCGGCTCAAGCTGGCCCAGCGGCTCTGCCCCGCGCTGGAGCTGCGCGACCGCGACCCGGAGGCGGAGGCCCGGCGGTTCGAACCGGTGGTCGCGGCGGTGGAGGCGTTCACCCCGCGGGTGGAGGTGCTGCGGCCGGGGCTGTGCGCGATCCCGGTGAAGGGGCCGGGCCGGTACTTCGGCGGGGAGGAGGCGCTGGCGGCGAAGGTCCAGGGCGCGGTGACGGCCGTCCTGGCGGCGACGGCCCGGGCGGCGTCGTCCGGCGGCCAGGTGCACCCGGCGGACGCCGAGTCGGCCGCTGCCCGCCCCGGGGCGGGCCCCCGGGCGGGTTCCGGTGATCCGGCGCCCGCTTCGGCGGCCGCTCCGGTGGCCGAGGTCGTCCCGCTGCACCCGGCGGACGCCGGCCGGACCGCGTCCCGGCGCCGGACCGCCGGGGTGGACGAGCTGTTCGACGCGGCGCCCGCCGCCCGGGACGGCGCCCGCGGCGGCTTCGCCCGCCCGGCCGCCTACCCGCCGGAGGCCGCCCGCCCGGACTCCGCGCGCCCTGAGCCCGCGCGCCCCGAGCCCGTGCCCCTTGAGTCCACGGACCCTGAGCCCACGGGTTCGGACCCGGTGCGCCCGGAGGCCCGCCCGGAGCGCCTTCAGGCGGAGTCCCCCGCGGCCCCTGCCCCGGCTCCCGCCCCCGTCCCCGCCCCGCGCGGGCAGGTCGGCGTGGCCGACGGCCTGTTCGCCGCCGTGCTCGCCGCCCGCGCCGGGGTACTGGTGCCGGCCGGGCGGACGGCGGAGTTCCTCGCGCCCTACCCGGTGGCCGCGCTCGGTGACGAGGTACTGGCGGAACTGCTGGACCGGCTGGGACTGCCCACGGTCGGGGCGTTCGCCGCGCTGCCCGCCGAGGCGGTGGCGGACCGCTTCGGCCCGGCCGGTACGACTGCCCACCGGCTGGCCCGCGGGCTGCAGCCGCGCCCGCTGGCACCGCGTACCGGCGGACCGGACCTCTCGGTCGAGCAGCGCTTCGACCCGCCCGAGCCGCTCGCCGAGCCACTGGTGTTCGTCGCCCGGATGCTGGCCGAGCGGCTGCACCAGCAGCTCGCCGGGGCGGGGCTGACCTGCCAGCGGGTCGCCGTCGAGGTGGAGTGCGCCGACGGCCGCACCGTGGCGCGGCTCTGGCGGCACGAGGGCAGGCTCTCGGCGACGGCGCTCGCCGAACGGGTCCGCTGGCAGCTCCAGGCCTGGCAGAGCGCGGGCACGTTCGAAGCCGCACCCGCCGCCGGTACCCACGACCCCCACGCCCCCGACGCCCCCCACGCCCCCGACGGCCCCGGCGCGGGAGGCTTCACCGCGCTGCGCCTCGTCCCCGACGACCTCACCCCCGACCAGGGCCGCCAACTCGCCCTCTGGGGACAGGCGGTGGCGGACGACCGGGTCGAACGCGCGGTGGCCCGGGTCCAGGCGGTGCTCGGGCATGCCGGGCTGCGCCGGATCGAACCGGCCGGCGGGCGCGGCCCGGACGAACAGGCGGTCCGGGTGCCGTGGGGCGAGCCCTACGACCCGGCGGCGCCCGCCGACGCGCCCTGGCCGGGGAGGCTGCGGGACGTCTGGCCGTCCGTGGTGCACCGCAGCCCGGTGCCGGCGGCGGTGCTCGACGCCGACGGGCGGCCGGTGACGGTGGACGGCCGGGCGGGGGTGTCGTCCCGGCCGGCCACCGTCGCGGTGCGCGGGCGGCAGCTGACGGTGGACGGCTGGACCGGGCCCTGGCCGGTGGTCGAGTACTGGTGGGACCAGGCGCGCGCCCGCCGCCGGGCCCGTTTCCAGGTCACGGTGGCGGGCGGCCGGGCGCTGCTGCTCACGGTGGAAGGGGGCGCCTGGTTCGTGGAGGCCGGCTACGACTGACGGCCGGGCGCTCCGGCGGCCCGATGCGAACGGCCAAAGGGAGCGGAGCCAAGGGGGAGCGGGGCCAAGGGGGGAGCAGGACGAAGGGAGCAAGGCCAAAGGCAGAAGGGCCAAGGGAAGCAGAACCAAGGGGGGCAGGAACACGAGAGACCGAAGGCGCCGTCCCCGATGGGATTCACCAGTCACCCCACCCTCCCCTGGAGCGAGCTGCACCGACGCCTGGCCGGTGGCCGGCCGGGCCCGGCGGGTGGCGACGTCGTCCCGCTGCGCCGCGACCCGGGGGGCCGGGAGCCGGCCGAGTCGCCCGCTGTTCCGGCCGGACCGTCCGGCACCGCCGATCCGGCCCCCGCTCCCGCCTGGGCCGAACTGCACGTCCACTCCGCCTTCAGCTTCCTCGACGGCGCCAGCGACCCCGAGGCGCTGGTCGCCGAGGCCGCCCGGCTGGGTGTCGAGGCGCTCGCGCTCACCGACCACGACGGCCTCTACGGCGCGGTCCGCTTCGCCGAGGCGGCCCGCGAGGCCGGTGTGGCCACGGTCTTCGGAGCCGAACTGACGATCCGTCACGAGCGGGACGGGGTCGAGCACCTCCTCGTCCTGGCCCGCGACCCGGAGGGCTACCGCCGCCTCTCCGCCGTCATCGGCGCGGCCCAGCTGGCGGGCGGGGCCAAGGGGAAGCCGGTCTACGACTTCGCGGCCCTGGCCGACGCGCACGGCGGCCACTGGGCGGTGCTCACCGGCTGCCGGCTCGGCCGCGTCCCCGCCGCCCTCGCGGCGGCCGCCCCCGCCGGGGCCCCTGCCGGACGTCCCGCCGGCCTCCCCGGCCTCCCCGGCCTGTCCGGCACCTCCGGCCCGTCCGGTCTCCCCGGCGCCTCCGTCGTCGCGGACGCCGCAGAGGCCGAGCGCCGACTCCTCACCCTCACCGAGGCGTTCGGCCGCGACAACGTCCACGTCGAACTGATCGACCAGTGGCTTCCCGGTGACGACCTGCGCAACGACGCCCTCGCCGCCCTCGCCGCCCGGACGGGCCTGGCGGCCGTCGCCTCCACCAACGCCCACCACGCCGGCCCGGCCCAGGGGCGGCTCGCCCAGAGCCTCGCCGCGTTGCACGACCGCCGGACACTCCCGGAGGCGGCGGGCTGGACGCAGGCCGCCGGCACCGCCCACCTGCGCTCCGGCCGGGAGATGGCGGCCCGGCTGGCCCGCTTCCCCGGTGTGCGGGAGGCGACCGTGGACCTGGCCCGTGCCTGCGCCTTCGACTTCGCCCGGCTGGACCCGGAGCTGCCCGGCTACCCCGTCCCGGCCGGCCGTACCGAGATCGGCCATCTGCGCGCGCTGGTCGCCGAGGGCGGGCCGGCCCGCTTCGGGCCCGGCAACGGCCCGGCCCGGCGCCAGCTCGCCCGCGAGCTGGACGTCATCGAGGACCTCGACCTGGCCGGGTACTTCCTGATCGTCCACGACATCGTCGACTTCTGCCGCCGGGAGGGGATCTGGTGCCAGGGGCGCGGTTCGGCGGCCAACTCGGCGGTCTGCTACGCGCTCGGGATCACCGCCGTCGACCCGGTCCACTACCGGCTGCTCTTCGAGCGCTTCCTCTCCACCGCCCGCGACGGGCCGCCCGACATCGACCTGGACATCGAGAACCGCCGCCGCGAGGAGGTCATCCAGTACGTCTACCGCCGCTACGGGCGCGAGCACGCTGCCCAGGTCGCCAACGTGATCACCTACCGGCCCCGGCTGGCGCTGCGCGACGCCGCCCGGGTGCTCGGCTACCCGCAGGGGCAGGTGGACGCGTTCAGCCGGCAGGCCGACTTCCGTTCCCCGCCCGGCGCGGAGGCCGTCGTGCCCGCCGACGTGCTCTCCCTCGCCGGACAACTCCACGGCCTGCCACGGCACCTGGGCATCCACTCGGGCGGCATGGTGCTCACCCGGGAGCCGATCGCGGAGATCTGCCCGACCGAGTGGGCCCGGATGCCGGGGCGGTCCGTGCTGCAGTGGGACAAGGAATCGGTGGCCGGCGCCGGTCTGGTGAAGATCGACCTGCTCGGCCTCGGCATGCTCGCCGCCCTGCACGACACCTGCGACCTGGTCGAGCGGCACCACGGCCGGCGCTACGACCTGGCGACGATCCCGGACGACGACCCGGGCGTGTACGCGATGCTGCGGCGGGCCGACACGGTGGGCGTCTTCCAGGTCGAGTCGCGCGCCCAGATGGCCACCCTGCCGCGGCTCAAGCCGGACCACTTCTACGACCTGGTGGTCGAGGTGGCGCTGATCCGCCCCGGCCCGATCCAGGGCGGGTCCGTCCACCCGTACCTGCGCCGGCGTGCCGGGGCGGAGCCGGCCGGCTGCCCGCACCCGCTGATGGAGAACGCCCTCGGAAAGACCCTCGGAGTGCCGCTGTTCCAGGAGCAGATGATGCAACTGGCCATCGACTGCGCCGGGTTCACTCCCGCCGAGGCGGACCGCCTCCGGCAGGCGATGGGGGCCAAGCGCTCGCACGAGCGGGTCGCCCGGCTGCGCGAGCGGCTGCTGGGCGGGATGGCCGAACGCGGCATCCCGGAGGAGGTCGCCGAGGACGTCTACACCAAGATCGAGGCCTTCTCCAACTACGGCTTCCCGGAGAGCCACGCGATCAGCTTCGCCTACCTGGTGTACGCCAGCGCCTGGCTCAAGTACCACTACCCGGCGGCCTTCACCTGCGCGTTGCTGGCCAACCAGCCGATGGGCTTCTACTCGCCGCTCAGCCTGATCGCCGACGTCCGGCGGCACGGCGTCCGGGTGCGCGGGGTGGACGTCAACGCCAGCGGGTCCCGGCCCACCCTGGAGCCGTACCGGGGGCCGACGCCCGCACCGCCGCTCACCGCGGGCAAGCCGCAGCCCGCGATCCGGCTTGGCCTGGACACCGTGCGCGGCATCGGCACCGCGCAGGCCGAGGCGATCGCGGCCGGGCAGCCGTACGCGGACCTGGAGGACTTCGCCCGCCGGACGGGCCTGCCCGCGCCGGCCCTGGAGGCGCT
The DNA here is from genome assembly GCF_056437345.1 of Kitasatospora sp. NPDC042419. NCBI lineage: Bacteria > Bacillati > Actinomycetota > Actinomycetes > Kitasatosporales > Streptomycetaceae > Kitasatospora > Kitasatospora sp. NPDC042419. Next base: position 81,686 of record NZ_JBWKAW010000033.1, on the reverse strand, counting down.
CGCCTCGGCCGGCGCGTTCGGCTGCTTCGGACTGAACAGACGTCAGGCGCTGTGGGCGGCGGGCGCGTTCGCGGGAGTGACGGCGGATCTCATCCCGGGGACGACGCCCGGCACGGAGGCCCCGCCGCTGCCCGGGATGACCCCGATCGAGGAGACCATCGCCGACCTCTGGGCGACCGGCACCTCCGCGACCAGCCATCCGCTGCAGCACCTGCGCGACCACCTGGAGCGCGGCGGCGCCCTCACCGCTGCCCAACTCCCGGACGTGGTACCGGGATCGGCGGTGGTGGTCGGCGGGCTGGTCACCCACCGGCAGCGGCCGCCGACGGCGGGCGGCGTGCTCTTCCTCAGCCTGGAGGACGAGACCGGGCTGATCAACGTGATCTGCAGCCGCCCGGTCTGGGAGTCCCAGCGCCGCACCGCCCTCGACCGGGCCGGACTGCTCGTCCACGGGCACATCGAACGCGACCGGGGCGCCACCAATCTGATCGCCACCCGGCTCACGCCGCTGCGGATCGGCATCTGAGCCGGCCGGATCCGAGTCGGCCCGCCCGGACGGCGCGCCGGGCGGCCCCGCCCGCCGCCGGGGCTCAGGCGGCCCGCCAGGCGGCGGCGAACTCCTCCACGGTGGGCCAGCGCCCGGCCGGGTCCGGCGCCGTCGCCCGCTCCAGTACGGCGAGCTGCTCCCCGGTGCCGCGCCAGTCCCGCTCCCCGTCACCCGCGTCGAGCAGCAGCCGCAGGGCGCGCCCCAGGGTGAACACCGTGGTGCGGGCGTCGATCACCGCGCCGCGCCGGAACTCCTCCGGTGCCATGAACCGCTTGGATCCCGGCAGCCGGTCCGCCTCGACGGTGAACGGCCCCGGCCGGTACTCGTCCAGGTCGCAGAGGTGCAGCCGGTGCCGCGCGAAGTCGTAGAGCAGGCAGCCGTCGTAGAAGTCGCAGGCGACGAACCCGGCGGCGGAGACGGCCAGGTGGGCGTCCAGCACGGTGTCCAGGGCCGCGGCCACCAGCGCGACCGGCAGGGCGCGGAACCGGGCCATCGGGCCCGCCGGGTCGGTCCGGGCCGCGGCGCCCCGGCCGCCCCCCGCGGTCGGGTGGTACAGCACCTCGCCGTCGCGCCACGGCATCACCACCGCCGGCAGCCCGGCGGCCGTGAAGCGGTGCAGCTGCGGGACGATCGCCTCGTGCCGGACGGCGGCGTGCAGCGCGGCCGCCCGCTCCATCGAGGACGCGGCGTGCTCCGTCGTGGCGGCCTTCACGAACCAGCGGGCGCCGGCCGGTTCCTCCACCCCGTACGCCACGCAGCCGGAGTCCTGCTCGGTGAAGGAGGCGAACACCCTCCCCACGGAACCGAGCCAGGGCAGGAGTTCGGGTACCGAGGAAGCTTCGATCATGCCGTGACACTATGCCGTGACACCATGCCGGGCGGGGCCGGGGCGTCCCGTCCTTCGTGCCATGATCGGTCCCATGATCTCGCCGCCGCCGCCGCCGTTGCCGTTGTCGTCGTCGCCCGCCGCCCGCCGGATACCGCCGGCGGTCCGGGCGGGCGTACTGCTCGGGGCCGTCGCGCTGGCGGCCGGGTGCGGCAGCACCTCGGTGACCACTGCCGGCGGGGGAGCGTCCGGCCCGGCGCGCACGATCGGCGACGCGCCGCCTCCGACCGCACCCACCACCTCGCCGACCGTCACCCTGCCGACCGTCACGCCGCCCACCGTCACCCGGCCGACCGGCTTCCCGCTGGTCACCGCCGACCCCCTGCCCTCCGCCGCCGGAGCGACCGCGACGCCGACCCCCGCACCCGTCTGCTCCCCCGAGGGCGTCTCACTGGCCGCCGGCCCGGCCGATGCCGCGATGGGCCTGCGGGTCATGCCGATCCGGCTGACCAACTGCGGTACCCGCCCCTACACCCTCAACGGCCACCCCGGCATCCGCGTCCTGGACGCCGAACGGGCGCCGCTCGCCGTGACCGTCCGCCACGGCTCGGCGGGCATCGCGATGCTGGAGCACTTCGACGCGGCTCCGAAGCCGCTGACCCTCCAGCCCCAGGAGTACGCGGAGTTCCAACTGGTCTGGCGCAACACCGTCACCTTGGGCAACAAGGCCGCCGACAACGGCCGCTTCCTGGACGTCGCCCCGCTCCCGGGCCGCCCGCGCCTCACCGTCCCCGCCGACCTCGACCTCGGCACCACCGGCAAGCTCGGCGTCGCCCCCTGGACCAAGCCGGACCCGTCCGCCGCCCGGACGCCGGACCAGCGCCCGCCCGGGCAGCCGGCCCGGTGACCGGGTGACCGTGACCGGGTGACCTCGTGGCCTCGACCCCGCAGCGCCCCCGCACCCCCACGGAGCCCCCGTGGCGGCCCGCCGTGCCGCCACCGCGTTCCCAAGGCCCCCGCCGCACAGGGGACATGGCGGTGTGCAGATAATCAGGAATGGCCGAACAGTACCTGTCCGCATTCGCGGTGGACGCAGACGTCCTCCTCACCGTGGCCGGCTCCCACGACGAGGCGCTCGTCCGGGCGGCCCTCGGCAGGATCGAGGACCTGACGGAGGCCGGCAGGCTGCTGCGGGCCACCGAGCCCGCCGAGGTCGGGGCCGCGCTGCGGGAGATCGTCACCGGGCGCCTCGACCCCGCCCGCCCGGGCGGCTACACCTGGCTGCTGGAACTCCTCGGCCCCCTCCTCGGGGAGCCGCTCGGCTCGGTCGTCCTGCCGGGGCGGAGCTGGGACGACCTGGCGGAGGCCTTCCGCGCCTGGGAGCTGCCCGCTCTCGCCGGTCTCTGGGGGCGGCCGTGGTTCTTCCCGCCGGGCACCGAGGCGCGCGACGCGGACCCGTGGCCCTTCCCCTCCTTCACCGCGGCGGACGAGCTCGCGGCGGTCCGCGCCGAACTGGCCGCCTTCGACCCCGACCGGATCCACGACGACGCGGAACTGCTCCCGGGAGGCGACGAGGACGCGGCCGAGGACGTCGAGGCGCTGGTCGGGGAGGACCTCCCGGACTGGGTCGACGGAGCACTCGCCGCCGGGCGCGGGCTGCTGCTCGTCCGCGACGGCGGCCGGTGACGCCCGGGCAGGACGCCGAGGCCCGACACCCGGGCCCGACACCCGGCCCGACGGCGCCTGCCGGACCCGGCCTCCTGACGGGCACACCGGCGCGGCGCAGTCGTGGGGGGTGCCTGCGCCGCGCCGGAGCTCTTTCTCACCCTCCCGGGTGCGCTCCCCGCTCTTCCCCGTCGGAGGTCAGAAGGCGGGCTGGTCGTTGAGCTCGACGATCCGCAGGTCGGCGAGGCGGACGACGTACCAGACGTCCTGGCTGCCGCCCCCGCTCCAGAACTCGGTGAGCCTGACCGAGGCGAAGCCGAATTCCTCCTCGACCTGCTGGACGGACCAGTCCGCCGGGACGTTCTGGGCGCGGAACACCGGGTCGGCGTCGTGCTCCTGGGCCCACGCGTCGAGCCGGAAGTCGAGGTGCGGGGCGAGGTAGCGCCCGCGCACGGCGCGCGGGGTCGCGCCGCTCTGGCCGAGCACCGCCCGCCGGTACTCCTCGAAGAAGGTGACCACCCGGTGGGAGGCCGGAGTGCCGGCCCGCACCTCGGCCCGGGCGGCGACGGCCGTGCCGGCCGGCGGTGCGGACGCGGCCTGGGCGGGAGCGGCGGCCAGGCCGCCCACCGCGAGGAGGGCCGCGGCGCCGGCCAGGAAGGTGCGCATCGAGTTCATCCGGTTCATGACGGAAGTCCATCATTCGCCGACGAACTCTGCATATCGCCGAAACGTGTGGTTTAGCCTGATCGCACGCATATTTGACGCATCATCACTCCATCTACTGGGGCGATGATCCGGCTTCGCGGCCCTTCCCGGGCGGTCCCGCGAAGGCCTGCGCGATCGGCAGCCAGGCCTCCGCCACCCCGCCGACGGCCGTCAGCGCGAGGTCGTCCCGGTGCCGGCGCTGGGTGACCAGCAGGCAGAAGTCCAGCGCCGGTCCGGCCACCCGGTCCGCCGCGTCGGCCGGGCCCCACGTCCACAGCTCCCCGTCCGGGGCGGTGAGTTCGACCCGCACCGGGGACTCCGGCGCGGGCAGCCCGTGCACGGTGAACGCGAACCCCGCCGTCCGCACGCCCAGGTGGGCGATGTGCCGCAGCCGCGCGGTCGGCTCCCGCACGGCGCCCAGCGCGTCCGCGACGTCCTGCCCGTGCGCCCAGGTCTCCATCAACCGCGCGGTGGCCATCGACGGCGCCTTCATCGGCGGGCCCATCCACGGCAGCCGGGCGTCGGCCGGCACCGCCGCGAGCGCCGTCGCCAGCCGCTCCCGCCCGGCGCGCCAGCGGGCCAGCAGTGCCGCCGGCTCCTCGGCGGCCCCGCGCGCGGCGCCGTCCTCCACCGGGTCCGCGCCGGCCGCCAGCAGTTCGCCGAAGACCCGGCCGGAATCGGCGACGAAGGCCTCCGGGTCGCGCGCGGCCAGCTCCGACCAGTCGTCCGTCCACGCCAGGTGCGCGATCTGGTGCGCGACCGTCCACCCCGGCGCGGGAGTGTCCGTGGCCCACCGCTCCGGCTCCAGCCCGGCGACCAGCCCGTCCAGCACCTCGCTCTCGGCCCGCAGATCGGCCAACAGCCCGGCCGGCACGGCCGATCCCCTGGGAACACTCGGGTCCGTCATGGATATCCCCTTCGCAACTGTGGCCAACCCGTCAGTGACTCGCCGGTAACCTCGCGCCCGCACCCTACGCCGCCCCGCCCGGGCCCGCCCGGAACTCCACGGAACACGCACGCCGAAGGCGCGTCCGCCCTCTCCCCACCGCCCGGACTCCGTGTGAAAATCACGCGATGACCGTCTCGACCGCCGCCGCCGGACCCCCGGACGACCTCGCCGTCCGGGCCGCCGAGCTGGTCCGGGACGCCGTGCTCGGCGACCTCGCCCGCCGGGTGGTGGCCGACTGCGGCGCCGACGTCGGCCTGGTCGGCGTGCCGGAGCCGGCCGCCGACGGTGGCGCCCGCGCCCGCGGGCCGGCGGGCATGGTGCTGCGGCACTGGGCGGGCACCCGGGCGGAGCTGCTGCACAACCTCGCCGTCCCGGCCGGCACCGGCCTCGGCGGCCGGGCGCTGGCCGAGCGCACCCCCAGCTGGGTGCCCGACTACCGGGCCGCCACCGGCATCTCGCACCACTACGACGCCGCCGTCACCGCCGAGGACCTGTACGCGATGCTCACGGTGCCGCTGCTGCACGGCGGCACCGTGCACGGCGTGGTGTACGCGTCGCTGCGCACGGTGGTCCCGTTCGGGGACGTCCGGATCGCCGCCGTCGGCAGGCTGGCCGAGGCGGCCACCCGGGCGCTGGCCGGGGCCGCCGCCTGGAGCGGCCCGCCGGCCCGGTGCACGCCCGGGGCGGCCGCCCCCGCCGTGCCGCTGACCCGGCGCGAGCACGAGGTGCTCCGCTGGGCGGCGACCGGCCGGACCAATCCGGAGATCGCCGCCCAGCTCGGCCTCACCTGCAACACGGTGACCGGCTACCTGAAGAGCGCCATGCACAAGCTCGGCGTCCGCAACCGCACCGAACTCGCCGTCACCGCCAGGGAGTCGGGCCTCCTGGACACCGCCGGCTGATCTTCCGCCCAGGACCTGTCCCCTGGATCCCTGCCGGGGCCAGGATCCAAGAGACAGACCCTAGTTGACCTTCCGCTCCCGCCCCGCCCAGTACGGCTCGCGGAGCCGGAACTTCTGCAGCTTGCCGGTGGTCGTCCGCGGCAGGGTGTCCCGGAACTCCACCGAGGTGGGCGACTTGTACCCGGCCAGCCGCGCCTTGCAGTGCGCGATGAGCTCCGCCTCGTCGGCCACGGCACCCGGCTTGAGGACCACCAGCGCCTTCACCGTCTCGCCCCACTTGGCGTCCGGCACGCCGATCACCGCGACCTCGCCCACCGCCGGGTGGTCGTACAGGCAGTCCTCCACCTCGATCGAGGAGACGTTCTCCCCGCCGCTGATGATGACGTCCTTCTTCCGGTCCGAGATGGTCAGGTAGCCGTCGGTCAGGGTGCCGCCGTCGCCGGTGTGGAACCAGCCGTCCCGGATCGCCTCGGCGGTGGCCTCCGGCTGCTGCCAGTAGCCCTCCAGCACCACGTTGGAGCGGACCAGCACCTCGCCCTGGCCGTCCACCCGCACCTGGTTGCCGATCGCCGGCGAACCCGCCTGCACCAGCCGCTCCGCCCGCTCGGCGGCGGGGAGCCGGTCCCACTCGGCGCGGGAGCGGTTGACCGTCACCACCGGCGAGGTCTCGGTCAGGCCGTAGATCTGCATGAACTCCCAGCCGAGTTCGGACTCGATCCGCTGCACCACCGAGGTCGGCGGCGGTGCCCCGGCCACGATGATCCGCACCCGGTCCCGGCCGGGGACCGGGCCGTCCCAGTCCTCGGCGGCGTCCAGCACCATCTGCACCACCGCCGGCGCGCCGCACAGGAAGGTCACGCCGTGCCGCTCGACCCGGCGCAGGATCTCGGCGCCGTCCACCTTCCGCAGCACCACGTGCTGCGCGCCCAGCCCGGTGAGCGAGAACGGCAGCCCCCAGCCGTTGGCGTGGAACATCGGCAGGGTGTGCAGGTAGACGTCCCGGTCGCCGGCCCCGAAGTGCAGACCCATCAGGACGGCGTTCAGCCAGATGTTCCGGTGGGTGAGCTGAACGCCCTTGGGGCGGGCGGTGGTTCCGCTGGTGTAGTTGATGGTGGCGGTGTCGTCCTCGGCGACCGCGTACCGGCGCGGAGCGTTGTCGAAGTCGTACAGCACGGCGTCGCTGTCCGCGCCGATCACGAACTTGTGCTTGGCGACCACCCCGGCCAGCGGGTCGGCTAGTTCGGGGTCGACCAGCAGCACCGAGGCGCCGCTCTGCTCGACGATGTACGACACCTCCTCCGCCCGGAGGCGGAAGTTCACCGGCACCAGCACCCGGCCGTGGCCGCTCACGCCGTACATCGAGGTCAGCAGCCGGGCCGAGTTGTGCGACACGACGGCCACCCGCTCGCCCGGCCCGACGCCCAGCCGGTCGAGGCCGGCCGCCTGGGCCCGGGCCAGTTCGGCCACACGACGGTACGTCAGATCGCCCCAGGATTCGGCCGGTTGGACCGGCTCGTCGACGATGCCGACCCGGTCGCCGTAGACCAGCTCGGCCCGGTCGAGGAAGTCCATCACGGAGAGTGGAATCTGCATGCGCCCACTGTCCTCCGCGCGCCGCCCCCTGCACACCCCCGATCGGGGGTGTCACCCGTACGGGCGCCCGCCCCCCGGGGCCGACGCCCGGCCCCGGGGCCGACCCCGAACCCCGGGGCCGTCGCCGGACGCGGGAGTCAGGCCGGAACGGCGGCCTCCGCGGCCGCGATCGCCGCGACCAGCCGGTCCCGGGCCTCGTGCTGCGCGGCGATGCGGCGCTCCAGCACGGCCAGCCGTTCCCGGGCGATCCGCAGCGCGCCGGCGGACGGCGGGCCGAGCGCGTCGCGGTCCAGGCAGCCCAGGAACGGCCGGACGTCCTCCAGCGTGAACCCGGCGTCCAGCAGCCCGCGGATGTTGCGGACCCGGACCGCCGCGCCGTCGCCGTACACCCGGTACCCGTTGGGCGCACGCTCGGAGGACAGCAGCCCGGCCTGCTCGTAGTGCCGCAGCGCCCGGGTGCTCGTGCCCGTCTCCCGTGCCAGCTCCCCGATCCGCATCCGTCCGCTCCCTGTCCGTTCCCCGTCCGTTCCCCGCCCGATCCCGCCGGGCGCCCGGTGCCCGGCGCGCACCGCCCACCGGTGCCCACCGGCGCCGCGCTACCCCACCACGGCGCCGCCGTCCACCGGCAACACTACTCCGGTGACGAACGAGGCCTGCGGCGAGGCGAGTTGCACGATGGCCCAGGCCACCTCGGCCGGCTCGCCGATCCGGCCCAGCGGGGTGTTCTCCACCTGCCACTTCCGGACGGCCGCCTGCCGCTCCGGGCTGAACCCCGCGTGCCGGCCGATCGGGGTCCCGATCGCGCCGGGCGCGACCGCGACGACCCGGATGCCGCGCGGCGCCAGCTCCACCGCCCAGCTGCGGGTGATCGTGTCGACGGCGGCCTTGCCCGCCGCGTACACCGAGTTCGTCGGCCAGCCGCGCTGCCCGACGGCGGTGCTGACGTTGACGATCACGCCCCGGCTCTCCGTCAGCGCGGGCAGGGCGGCCTGGCCGAGCAGGACGGGGGCCGTCAGGTTGGTCGCCAGCACGGCCTCGACGCCGTCCCGGGTGTAGTCGCCGAGCTGCCCGTGCGGAGCGATGCCGGCGTTGTTGACCAGGACGTCCAGCCGCCCGAACCGCTCCAGCGCGCCCCGGACGATCGCCTCCGGCCCGTCCGGCGCCGTGACGTCCGCGGTCAGCGGCACGATCCGGCCCGGCGCGCGGCCCGCCGTCTCCGCGAGCGGTTCGGCCCGCCGCCCGACCGCCACCACCCGGACGTCCGGCCCCTGCGCGGCGAACGCCCACGCGGTCTCCTGCCCGATCCCCGTCCCCGCCCCGGTGACCACGACCACCCGGGGTCCCCGCCGCACTGCCTCGTCCGTTCGCGTCGTCTCGCTCATGCCGCAACCCTCCGACCCTGCCGCCAGCGTCAAGGTCAAGCCGGTTCGAACCGGAGCCCGGACATCCGATTGCTGAGCCGGCGGCGAACACGCCCGGGAGGGGGAATCGCGTACTCCGCACCACTGCTAGGAAGGGTCACGACACACCGACCCACGGGGGAGTACCGCAGATGAGCGACCACCACTCCGACAGCCTCTACGACGCGATCGGCGGCCTCGACGCCCTTCGCGGACTCAGCAACACCTTCTACGAGGGCGTCCTCGCCGACCCGCTGCTGGCGCCGGTCTTCGCGGACTTCACACGCACCCACATCGAGCACGTCGCCGTCTGGCTGGCCGAGATCTTCGGCGGCCCGGACCGCTTCACCACCGACCTCGGCGGCCACCAGTCGCTGCTCCGCTCCCACCTCGGACTCGCCATCACCGAGGAGCAGCGCGCCCGCTGGGTGGAGCTGATGGCCGAGGCCGTCGGCAAGGAGCTGCCCGACGACGAACTGCTCCGCCGCCGCGTCCTGGAGTACTTCGAGTGGGGCACCAGGATCGCCAAGGACGTCTCCGCCTCCCCGGCCGGCACCGACCTCGGCGACCCCGGCCCCACCCCGCGCTGGGGCTGGGAGGGCCTGAAGTGACGACCGCGCCCGCCGCGCCGACGGCCGACTGACCCGAAGCCCGGCAGGCCCCCCGCCCCGCGCACGCGGGGATGGCTCCGTTCAGACGGTCCGGGAGAACTCCGACTGGGACCACGCCCCGCGCACGCGGGGACCGCCGTCGCACGCACGGCCCGCACCTATGCGCTGGACCGGAGCGAAGAACCAGGTCAGAGTGGCCCTCATGGCTTCTCTCGTACGACATGTGACGATCGACTGTGCCGACGCCTACCGCCTGGCCACGTTCTGGGCGCAGGTGCTGGACGGCAAGCTCGGCGACGACGACAACCCCGGCGACCCGGAGGCCCTGGTCGACTCGCCGGGCGCCTCGCTGCTGTTCGTCCAGGTTCCTGACGGCAAGTCGGTGAAGAACCGCGTCCACCTCGACGTCCAGCCGCAGGACCGCACCCGGGACGAGGAGGTGGAGCGCCTGCTCGCCCTGGGCGCGACGCTGCTCGCGGACCGCCGCACGCCGGACGGCAGGGGCTGGGTCACCCTCGGGGACATCGAGGGCAACGAGTTCTGCGTCGAGCGCAGCGCCGCCGAGCGGAGCGCGACGGAGTCGGCCGCCGCCACCGCCTGACCCCGCCACCACCCGACCCCGTCACCACGCGACCCCGTCCCCTCCACTACGCCACGGCCGCCCGCCAGCTCCACGAAGTCCGGCGCGGGCGGCCGTCCAGTTCTCCGCGGCCGGTGCACCAGAGCAGGACGTCGGCCGCGCGACCGGGCGCGGCCCCCGGCGCGTCGGGGAAGAGCCGTTCCAGCGCGGCGCGGCAGAGCCGCTCGGACGGCCGCCAGTCCAGCCCGAGCCCGAGGGTGATGTCGTGGGTGTGGAGCAGGGTCTCGGTGACACCCATCGCGGCGAACCCGGCCGGGTCGCACGGCCCGTGGTGCCAGGCCCGCAGGTCGGGCGGGGCCGCGTCGAGCGCGGTGGCCAGCAGCTGCGAGCAGGCCGTGACGACGGTCAGCACCTCGGCCGGCCCGGCGTCCGGCGGGACGGTGAGGTCGAACGGCAGGTAGCGGTCGGCGGGCCGGGCGGCGAGCTGGCCGGCGTAGGCGAGCAGGTCGTGCGCGATGTGTGCGGCGGTCTCCCGGCAGCTCCACTCCAGCGGTCCGGCCGGGGCGTCCCAGCGCGCGCCGTCCGCTTTCGCCCGCGGGGCCAGCACCGCCGTCAATTCGTCGAGGGCGGCCCGGACATCGTCGCCGTTCATCGGGGTGGCAGTCATCGGACCACCGTCTCATCAGGGTCCGCGTGTCCACCAGGGCTCCGTGCGCCCCGGGGTGCTACTGCTGTCACCGGAATCCCCCCTGACCCCGGAGAGCAGGCAGGTAGCCCATGGCCAGGATCGCCGTGTTCGGCGCCAACGGCAGTATCGGCAGCGCGGTCGTCGCGGAGGCCGCCGCACGCGGCCACCGGGTGACGGCGGTCGTCCGCGACCCGTCCCGGTACGACCCGTCCCGGAGCGACCCGGGGCGGTCCGCGGGGGAGGCGCCCGGCGGGGGAGGGGTCTCCGTCGTCGCCGGTGACGTGCTCGACCCCGCGGACGTGGCCCGGGTCGCGGCCGGGCGGGACGTCCTGGTGAGCGCGGTCGGGGGCGGCGACGGGCCGGGCCACCGGGCGCTGATCGAACCGGCCGCCCGCGCGCTGGTCGAGGGTCTGCGGGCACTCGGCGGCGCGGCGCCCAGACTGCTCGCGGTCGGCGGCGCCGGCAGCCTGCAGACCGCGCCGGGCGTGCGGGTCTGGGACGCCCCGGGCCTGCCGGACGCGGTGCTGCAGATCATGCACGCGCACGGCGACGCCCTGGAGTACTACCGGACGGTCACCGACATCCGCTGGACGGTGCTCAGCCCGGCCGCGCGGATCGGCCCGGGGGAGCGGACCGGCCGCTACCGCACCGGCCTGGAGCACCTGCTCACCGACTCCACAGGGGAGAGCCGGATCTCGGTCGCGGACTACGCGGTGGCCCTGGTCGACGAGATCGAGCAGCCCGAGCACATCGGCGAGCGCTTCACCTGCTGCGCCGCCTGAGCGCCGCGCCGCCCGAGCAGGGCGCCGCCCGGGCGGCGCCCTGCTCGGGCGGGCCGGCGCCGACGGCCGGCCCGGACTCCCCGCGCGGACTCCCCGCCCGGACTCCCCGCGCGGACTCGCCGTCATCCCACCTGGATCGACCGCTTCGCCAGCCCCATCCAGAACCCGTCGATGACCGTGCGCTGGCTGCCGAGCTCTCCCTCGCCCGCGCCGAGCGTGACGAACAGCGGCGCGAAGTGCTCGGTCCGGGGGTGGGCGAGCCGCCCGGCCGGGGCCTTCTGCTCGAAGTCGAGCAGGGCGTCGAGGTCCTGCGCCGCGAGGGCGCGCCGGCCCCAGTCGTCGAACTCGGCCATCACCGAGGTGACCCGGCCGTCCTGGCTGAGCGCCCGCAGGTTGTGGGTGAAGAAGCCGCTGCCGACGATCAGCACGCCCTCGTCGCGCAGCGGGGCGAGCCGGCGGCCGATCTCCATCAGCCGCTGCGGGTCGAGGGTGGGCATGGAGACCTGGAGGACGGGGACGTCGGCCTCCGGGAACATCTCCACCAGCGGGACGTACGCGCCGTGGTCGAGGCCGCGGTCCGGGATGTCCTGGACGGGGGTGCCGGGGGCGCGCAGCAGCTTGCGCACGCGCTCGGCGAGCTCCGGTGCGCCCGGGGCGGCGTACCGGACCCGGTAGTAGTGCTCGGGGAAGCCCCAGAAGTCGTAGACCAGCGGCACGGGAGTGACGGCGCCGAGGGCGAGCGGGGCCTCCTCCCAGTGCGCGGAGACCATCAGGATGGCCTTGGGGCGCGGCAGCTCGGCGGACCAGGAGGCCAGCTGACCGGGCCAGATCGGGTCGTCGGCGAGCGGCGGCGCGCCGTGCGACAGGTAGAGGGCGGGCATGCGCTCGGGTGCCGCGGTGCTCATGTCGTCTCTTCCTCTGCTCCTCGGGCGGGTGGTCGGGCGACTTCGGCGAGTAGTTCAAATTTGAACTCCGACACTTGGACCGTACACCTTCGTTCGAATTTGAACAACAGGAGTACGATCAATCCATGCCCTCCACGCCGTCCGCACCGTCCGCGCCCCCCGCGCCCTCCACCCGACCGCCGAGCGAACCCCGCTGGCTGGACGAGGAGGAGATGGCCGCCTGGCGGAGCTTCGTCACCGCGAGCAACCTCCTGAACCGCCGCCTGGAACGCCAGCTCAAGGAGGACTCGGGCCTCTCCCACACCCAGTACGAGATCCTGGTCCACCTCTCCGCGGCCCCGGCCGGCTCGCTGCGGATGACCGAACTGGCGGAGAAGCTGGTCACCTCCAAGAGCGGACTGACCTACCAGGTCACCCAGTTGGAGCGGATGGGGCTGGTCGGCCGCCGCTCCTGCCCCAGCGACGTGCGCGGGGTCTTCGCCGAACTCACCGAGGAAGGGCACGAGATGCTCCGCGACGCCGCCCCCGGCCACGTCGCCCTGGTGCGCGAACTGCTGATCGACGTCCTCAGCCGGGAGCAACTCGCCGTCCTGGCACGGGGTCTCGGCGAGGTCAGCGCCCGGCTCCGGCTGGACGAGGCGCTCTGAGCCCTCACCCCTCCGCCCGCCCGTCCCCTCCCGCCCTCACGGAGGTGTCCGCCCCCGCCGAGGTGTCCGCTCCGGCCGGGGAATCCGCCTCCGCAGCCCTCGCCAGCAACAGCTCCCGCTCCCGCGCGTTCCGGGTCAGCTCCGCCGCCCGGGTGAACTCCGCCCGGGCCTCCGCGCCCCGGCCCAGCCGGGCCAGCAGGTCACCCCGGACGCTGGGCAGCAGGTGGTACCCGCTCAGCGCCGGTTCCGCCGCCAGCGCGTCCACCACCTCCAGCGCGGCGGCCGGACCCTCGGCCATCGACACGGCCACCGCCCGGTTCAGCTCCACCACCGGGGACGGCGTGAGCGCCATCAGCCGCGCGTAGAGCGCCGCGATGGTGGCCCAGTCGGTGTCCTCGTACCGCGCGGCCTGCGCGTGGCAGGCGGCGATCGCGGCCTGGACCGCGTACGGCCCGGTGCCGGCCCGCCGGAGGGCGGCGAACCCGCGCCGGATCAGCAGCCGGTCCCAGCGGGCGCGGTTCTGGTCGGCCAGCAGCACCGGCCGGCCGTCCGGCCCGGTCCGAGCGGCCGTCCGGGAGGCCTGGAACTCCAGGAGGGCCGCCAGCCCGTGCACCTCCGGCTCCTCGGGCACCAGCCCGGCCAGCACCCGGGCCAGCCGCAGCGCGTCCTCGCAGAGCGCCGGCCGGAGCAGGTCGTCCCCGGCCGTGGCCGAGTAGCCCTCGTTGAAGACCAGGTAGACGACCTCCAGGACGGACGCGAGCCGCGCCGCCCGCTCCTCCCCGTACGGGACCTCGAACGGGACCCGGGCCTTCGCCAGCGCCCGCTTGGCGCGCACGATCCGCTGGGCGACGGTCGGCTCGGGGGCGAGGAAGGCGCGGGCGATCTCGGGCGTGGTCAGCCCGCCGAGCAGCCGCAGGGTCAGCGCGATCCGGGCCTCCGCCGACAGCACCGGGTGGCAGGTGGTGAAGATCAGCCGCAGCAGGTCGTCGTCGATGTCGTCCGGACCGGCCGGCTCGGGCGGCGGGACGTCCTCCAGGGCCCGGCCGACCTCGGCGAGCTTGCGCGCGTAGGTCTCCCGGCGGCGGACCAGGTCGATCGCGCGGTGCTTGGCGGTGGCCGTGAGCCAGGCGCCCGGACGCTCCGGGACGCCCGACTCCGGCCACTGCTCCAGTGCGGCGACCAGCGCGTCCTGCGCCAGCTCCTCGGCGATGCCGACGTCGCGCACGATCCGGGTGACGCCGGCGATGATCCGGGCGGACTCGATCCTGAACACCGTCTCGACCATCGCGGCGACGTCGGCCGCCCGGGCCGCGTCCGCTGCTCCCGCCCCGTCGGCCGGGGCGTTCCCGTCGGCCGGGTCACTGCCGCCGACCGAACCGGTCCCGTCGACCGAACCGGTGCCGCCGACCGGGCCGGCCGCGTGGGCCCCGTTGCGCTCCGTCACGGTCACCCATCAGAGCAGCCGCGCGGGGCCGGGGCAAACGCGGCCGGCCCCCCGGGAGGGTCGGTCCTCCCGGCGGGTCGGGCCCCGGGCGCTCAGGCCTCGGACGGTCAGGCCTCCGGCGGCGCGGCGGCCTCGTCGATCTGCCGCAGCTCGGCCCCCACCGTCCAGTTCACCGGGTGGGTCTCCAGGAAGCGCCTGGTCCACTCCAGCGCCTCGGCCTTGTCCTTGCACTGCAGGAGCGCGTAGCCGCCCACCACCTCCTTGGTCTCGGTGAACGGCCCGTCGGTGTAGCTGAGCTTCCCGCCCTCCCAGAGGATCCGGGTGCCCTCCTTCGTCGGCAGCAGCCCGGCGGTGTCCAGCATCACCCCGGCCTTGGTGATCTCCGCGAACAGCGCCCCCATCCGCTCCTCGAAGCCGGGGTCCGGCTCGGCCTGGCCGGGGCCGTTCTGCTCGTCGATACGGATCAGCGTCATGAAGCGCGGCATGGTGGCTCACTCCTCGTCGATGGCGGCGGGGCCTCTCCCCGCCTCTCACCCCTGCGTCGAACGGGCAGCGGCCGGATCGACACCCACGCCGGAATTCTTCCGAGAGATCTTCGGCCCGGCCACCGGGGCCGGCCCGGCGCGGGCCGCCGCCCCCGGCCCTCGACGCCCCCGCCCTCGTCCGTGATGCCGGGCCCGGCCCGGAGGGGTAGCGTCACAGACGACACTTCTCCCCGGCCCGCTCGCGGCCGCCCCGGTCGCCGCCACGTCGTGCCCGAAGGCGTCGATCCGACGCCCGGGCCCCCGCCGCGGCACGGTTCCCCGGCGGCGCCGGGCCCGCCCTCCCCCCGGGCCGCGCCCCCCAGGAGCTGATGTGAGCAACGAACCCGCCGAAGCCGCCGGGACCGGCGAAGCCGGCGAACCGCTCGAACCGGGCCCCATCGACTACGTGATCATCCAGTTCCCCGGCAGCCGGCTGACCGGCGAGGGGATGCCGCTGCTGGTCGACCTGGTCGACCGGGGCATCATCCGCATCCTCGACCTGACCTTCGTCAAGAAGCAGGAGGACGGCTCACTGGTCGGCCTCGAACTGGCGGACGTCAACGGGGACGGCGAACTCGACCTCACCGTCTTCGAGGGCGCCTCCACCGGTCTGGTCGACGAGGAGGACGTCGCCGAGGCCGGGGCCCTCCTGGAGCCGGGCGACTCCGCCGCCGTGCTCCTCTACGAGAACCTCTGGGCCGCGCCGCTCGCCGCCGCGCTGCGCCGCACGGGCGCCCGGATGATCGCGAGCGGGCGCGTCCCGCTGCAGGACCTCGTGGAGGCGCTGGACGCCCTCGAAACGCTCCGCTGACAGCACCCGACGAACCACGCCCGCCCCGTCCCGACGGACGTCCGTCGCGACGCACGTCCGTCCCCGCTCCCCGAAGGAGGAGACCATGCCCGGATTGCTCCGCGGGGTCGCCCGCACCGCGGTCGTCGCCGGCACGGCGACAGCCGTCTCCAACCGGGTGTCCCGCCGCCAGGCCGGCCGGTGGGCCCAGCAGGAGACCGCCGCTGCTCCGGCGCCCGCTCCCGCGCCCGCTGCTCCGCCCCCCGCGGCCGCGGCGCCGACCTCCATGGAGGCGAAGCTCGACCAGCTCAAGGAACTCGCCACGCTGAAGGAGCAAGGCGTCCTCACCGAGGAGGAGTTCGCGGCCCAGAAGGCCCGCATCCTCAGCAGCTGACCGTGCGGGGCGGCCGGCCGCCCCGGCCCGTCTCCGCTTCGTCCTCCGCCCTGCGCGGCGGCGTGCCCGCGTGCCCGCGTGCCCGCGAGGAGCCCGGCGTCCGGCGCCCGGCGCTCGAAGGCGTCCGTCCGCTGCCCGCCGCCTGGCGTCCGCCGCCCGAATCCACTGCCGCCCGGCCGGTTCACACCAGCCGGGCGGCGAGCCGTAGTGCGCCCGCCCGGATCCGCTCCTCGCCCAACTCCGGTAGCAGCGAAGCCACGTGCTCCGCCCCGAGGGTCGCCAACAGGGCGTGCGCGTCGTGCTCGGGATCGTCGGTGGCGCCGGCCGCCACGAGCAGGACGGTGATGTGCCGGTGCCAGAACCGGTACGCGCCGATGCGGTAGCGGGCACCACGGCCCGCGGTCTCGGACATCCGGACCAGGTCGAGGTGCTCCAGCAGGTAGTCCAGGTACGCGGTGACGAAGGCCGCGAGCCGTTCACCGGGGGCCGGGGCGCCGCCGCCCGCCTCCCCGCCGCCGATGCTCTCCCCGCCGTTGCTCTCCCCGCCGGCCTCGGCCTCCCGGCCGCCCGCCTCCCCGCCGCCCGGGCCGAGCGGTGCCGGTCCGCGCAGGACGGCGTCCTGGAGCATGCGCTCGCGCGCGTCCAGCAGCGCCGCTCCGAGCCCGGCTTTGTCGCCGAACCGGCGGAACAGCGTGCCCTTGCCGACGCCCGCCTCCGCCGCCACCTGGTCCATCGAGACCGACTCCACCCCGTGCGCGGCGAACAGCCGGGCGGCCGCCTCCAGGACGGCGGCCCGGTTGCGGGCGGCGTCGGCGCGTTCGACGGGCGGCGGGGTGCGCAGCAGTTCCAGCGGAACGGGCCCGGCGGGGTTCCCACCCGTTGCATAAGCGGACTGCGGTCCGGTACTGTCCTGAGTCATAAGCGGACTATAGTCCGAATCGGCTCGCAGCCCCAGGAGGCCGCTCCATGACCGCACTCATCACCCGGGACGAGCTGGCGCACGCCATCGAAACCGGCTCGGTGACCGTCGTCGACACCCTCGGCGGCGAGTACTACGCGCAGCAGCACCTGCCCGGCGCCGTCGAGCTGGTCCGCGCCGACGTCGACCGCCTCGCCCCCACCCTGCTCCCGGACCTCGGCGCCGCCATCGTCACCTACTGCTCGAACGAGGCCTGCCCGAACAGCGGCCAGGTCGCCGACCGCCTCACCGCCCTCGGCTACACCGACGTCCGCAAGTACCGCGAGGGCATCCAGGACTGGTCCGGGGCCGGGCTGCCGGTCGAGAGCGCCTGAGCGGCGAGCCCGGCCGGGTGCGTCGGCACCCGGCCGGGCTCGTCCCGTCCCCTTCGGGGGGCGCCTCCGACGGCCGCACCGCACCCGGTCGACGGACCGTCAGCTCGCCGCGGATGACGTGGTCACCGGCTGTGCTGGTGCTCCGAGCTCTTGGCCGGCCGCAGTTCCGGAGCCAGCGGCCGGGCCTTGGCCCGCTTCACCGCGAGCCCGCGCGCGAGGTCGAACGCCGCCACCGGGTCGTCCTCCTCGGCCCACGGGCGCGCCCCGCACCACGGACCGATCGCCCGGAACTGCTCCAGCGCCAGGTCGTACTCCTCCACCTCGCCCGCGTAGTGCGCGAGCAGGTGCCGCAGCGGCGGCAGGCGGTCGTCGTCCGGCCGGACCAGGCGGAGCTGGGCGGCCAGGTTCCGGATCCGCCACTTGGTCTTGTCGGCCGTCAGGGTGGAGGCGCTGCTCCCGCGCCCCTCCAGCTCCGCGAGGGCGTGCAGGTAGATCCCGCCCAGCGGGCTCCCGGGCGGCGCGGCGTCCATCGCGCGCTCGGCGAACTCCATCATCTGCTTGTTCGAGCCGAACCACTTCTCGCACCAGTACTGCATGCCCTGCCAGTGGCCCTCGTAGTGGTACCAGGCGCGCTTCACCAGCTCGTCCCAGACCTCCCGGAACTGCTCCGGCGTGAACTGCGCGCCGCGCGCCGCCGTCACGATCACCACCCACGGGCCCGGGTTCTCCGGTGCCAGCAGCGCCGCCCGGCGCGCCGCCTCGATCGCGGCCGGCAGCAGCTCCCGGAACTCGTTGATCGCGTCGTCGCCCACCTCGTGCCGGTACCCGGACCCGCGGACCTCCCAGGCGCGGCGCACCATCAGCTTGGCCTCCAGGGTGGCGGCGTCGCAGGAGTTCGGGTCGGCCGTGCGCCAGGCGGTCAGCCAGCCGTCGCCCTGCTTGGCGATCGCGGCGAGCAGGTCCATCCGCGACCAGTGCTCGTCCCAGTCGTCCCCGGCGTCGGCGAGGTACGCCGCCGCCGGACGCCAGTCCCCGGCCCAGGCGGCGTCGGCCATCGCCTGCGAGCGCTCCCGCTTCTCCAGCGGCGTCGGCGGCCCGGAGCGGCTCGGGTCGAGGCGCTCGCGCGGCGGAAGGCCGTACACGGCGGGATCGAATCCGGTCAGCGCCCATTTGCGGTGGCGGTTCCGGCGGACGACCCGGTAGACGATGTAGCCGGCGAGGAAGACCAGCAGTAGCAGCAGACGTGTCACGGCGGCGAATCATTCCTGGTGGCAGGGGGTGCGTGCAACGCGGAAAAAGGCTCGCCGAATGTGCCTTTCCGTGGAAACATGCGCTATATGGGGACGATTCTGCACGGCACCCACGTCACGCTCCGCGCGGCCACGGCGGACGACATCCCGGCCCTGGTCGCCATCCGCCGCACGCCCGAGGTCTACGCCCGCTGGCGCGGTGGTGACGACCTCACCGACGCCGTCACCACCGACCTCGCCGAACCGGGCACCGAGACCCTGGTGATCGAGGCGGTCGACCGGATCGTCGGCGCCATCCAGTGGTACGCCGAGAACGACGACGAGTACCGCCACGCGGGCATGGACATCTACGTCGACCCGGCCGCCCACGGCCGCGGGTACGGCACCGACGCCGTCCGCACCCTGGCCCGCCACCTCGTCGACCACCACCACTACCACCGGCTGATCATCGATCCGGCGGCCGACAACGCGGCGGCGATCCGCTGCTACGCGAAGGTCGGCTTCCGGCCGGTGGGGACGATGCGCCAGTACGAGCGCGGACCGGACGGGACGTGGCACGACAACCTGCTCATGGACCTGCTCGCCGACGAACTCGTCTAGCCCGGCCGGGCGCCGCCGGCGCCGTCCCGCCGCCACCGTCGCGCGCGCCGTCCCGCCGGCGCCGTCACCCCCCCGACGGCGCGAACCGGCAGGAGGAGGCGCCCCCTGCCGGCCGGTCCTCCGCTCACTCGCTGCGGAGCGGCTCGCCCGTGCGGTGGAGGTGGGCGAAGATCTCGCGGTAGGAACGGAGGAGACCGGTCTCGTAGTACGGGATGTCCTTCTCCGCGCAGAACTCGCGGGTGAGCTGCGCGGCGCGGGCGAGGGCCGGGGTCGGCATGCTCGGGAAGAGGTGGTGCTCGACCTGGTAGTTGAGGCCGCCCATGAGCGCGTCGATGGCGAAGCCGCCGCGGACGTTGCGCGAGGTCAGCACCTGACGGCGCAGGAAGTCGAGCTTCATCTCGGGCGTCACCATCAGCATGCCCTTGTGGTTGGGGGCGAAGACGCACCCCAGGTAGATGCCGAGCAGCGCCTGGTGGACGGCGAGGAAGGCGAACGCCTTGCCGACCGGGAGGGCGGCGAAGACCAGCCCGAAGTAGGCGGCGAAGTGCAGGACGAGCAGGGTGCCCTCAAGGTAGGGGCGCTTCATGATCGGGCTGCGGAGCGCACGGAAGCTGTTGAAGCTGAGGTTGAGGCCTTCGAGGGTCAGCAGCGGCACGAAGAGGAAGGCCTGCCGCCGGCCGATGAACCGGGCCACCCCGCGCGCCTGGCGGGCCTGCCGCTGGGACCACACCACGATCTCCGGGTTGACGTCCGGATCCCGCTCCTCGTGGTTGGGGTTGGCGTGGTGGCGGGTGTGCTTGTTCATCCACCAGCCGTAGCTCATCCCCATCAGCAGGTTGGCGGCGATCCGCCCGCCGACCTCGCTGTGGAGGCGCTGGTTGAACACCTGGCGGTGGGCCAGGTCGTGCGAGAGCAGTCCGAGCTGGGCGAAGACGACGGACATCGCCGCCGCGAGGCCCAGTTGCAGCCAGGTGTCGCCCAGGGCGAAGAGCGCCCACCAGCCGCCGGCGAACGCGGTCAGCACCACACCGACCCGGACCGTGTAGTACACGGGGCGCCGGTCGAGCAGTCCCTCGGCGGCTATTCGGCGGCCCAGCTGGGCGAAGTCGCTGCCGCCGGACTCGGGCCGGGCGGCGCCCCGGCGGAGGGCGGGGACTTCGGGCAATGTCGCGGACTCAGCGCTCATGGCGAGAAGTCTGGTCGGCGGGAGGTGCCGGGAGAACCGGAATAACCCCCCTCCTGGAGGGGGAGTTAACCCCCCTTCGCGTCCTGGGGCTGTCCTGCTCAAGTACCCTTCGTGCGGGGGAGACGTGGTGGGGGTCCGTGGCGGCAGCCGTGGGCGGACGAGCCGTGGACGCGAGCCGTGAGCCGGGAGCCGACAGTGCCCTTGACCAGTGCCCGGTGGCCGCCGTGGCCGCGTGCCGATCTCCTCACCTGGCTGCGGGACGGTCTGGTGGCGGCGCGGCGGGGGCTGGCCGTGGCCCTGCTCTCCCAGCTCGGCGCCGTCCCCCTGCTCGTGCTCTCGGTCGTGTCGCTGGGGCTGCTCCCGCTGGGGGTCGGCTTCATCACCCTGCCGATCGCGCTGTTCGCCGTCCGCGGCCTCGCCGACCTGCACCGGCGGTTCCTCGGCAGCTGGTGCGGGGCCGCCATTCCCAGCCCGTACCGGCCCCGCGAGGGAGACGAGTTCGAGCTGCTGGACGTGCCGAGCAGCGTGCGCTACTGCCGGCTGTTGCTGACCGACCGGTCGACCTGGCGGGACCTCCTCTGGCTGCTGATCGACGTCCCGGTGGGCCTGCTCCTCGGACTCCTGCCCGGCTGGCTGATGATCTACGGCGCCCACGGCGTGGTCGCCACCCCGCTGTTCTGGCCGCTGATGGACCCCGGCTACGGGTACGGGCTGATCTGGCCCGTGCACAGCACCACGGCGGCGCTGCTCTCCTTCTTCCAGGGGGTGGGCTTCCTCCTCCTCGGGTTCTGGAGCGCGGAACGGCTGCTGCGCGCGCACAGCCGGATCAGCCGCCGGCTCCTCTCCCCGACCGCCGAGGCCTACCTCTCCCGGCGGGTCGCCGAGCTGACCGAGACCCGGTCGGCGGCGGTCGACGCGCAGGCCGCCGAACTGCGCCGGATCGAGCGCGACCTGCACGACGGCGCCCAGGCCCGGCTGGTGGCGATCGGGCTCAAGCTCGGGCTGGCGTCGCAGATGTTCCGCAAGGACCCGGACACCGCGTACCGGCTGCTGGCCGACGCCCGCGCGGCCAGTGCCCAGGCCCTCGCCGAGCTGCGGGACCTCGTCCGCGGCATCCACCCGCCGGTCCTCGCCGAACGCGGCCTCGACGGCGCCGTCCGGGCGCTCGCCCTCGACCTGCCGATCCCCGTCCGGGTCGACATAGACCTGCCCGGGCGTCCGGAGCCGCCGGTCGAGTCGGCCGGCTACTTCGCCGCCGCCGAAGTGCTCGCGAACGTCGCCAAGCACAGCGCCGCCGCCTCGGCCTGGGTCCGGCTCGGGTACGCCGACGGCCGGCTCCGGCTGGTCGTCGGCGACGACGGCGGCGGGGGCGCGACCGTCCGCGAGGGCGGTGGGCTGGCCGGCCTGCGGCGGCGGCTCGCGCCCTTCGACGGGACGCTCGACCTGGACAGTCCGGTGGGTGGCCCCACCACGGTGACGATGGAGCTGCCATGCGTGTTGTGATCGCCGAGGACCTGGCGCTGCTGCGGGAGGGCATCACCCAGCTGCTCACCCTCAACGACTTCGAGGTGGTCGCGGCGGTGGACGACGGCCCGAGCCTGCTGACGGCCCTGCTGGAGCACCGCCCGGACGTCGCGGTGGTCGACGTGCGGCTGCCGCCGACCTTCACCGACGAGGGGCTGCAGGCGGTCACCCGGGCCCGGCGCGAACTCCCCGACCTGCCCGTGCTGGTGCTGTCGCAGCACGTGGAACACCTCTACGCCAGGGAGCTGCTCACCGACCACCGGGGCGGCATCGGCTACCTGCTGAAGGACCGGGTCTTCGAGGTCAGCGAGTTCGTCGACGCGGTGCGGCGGGTCGCCGCGGGCGGGACCGCGATGGACACCTCGGTCATCTCCCAGCTGCTGCAACGCAACTCGACGAAGGACTCGATGCGCTCGCTGACCACCCGGGAGCGCGAGGTGCTCGCCCTGATGGCCGAGGGGCGCAGCAACGCGGCGGTGGCGCGGGAGCTCTGCATCACGGAGAAGTCGGTGAGCAAGCACACCAACAGCATCTTCGGGAAGCTCGGCCTCGCCCAGTCGGGCGACGACAACAGACGGGTCCTCGCCGTCCTCGCGCACCTCAATTTCTGACCCGCCGGCCGACGTTCGGGCAGGCCGGAGGCCGGACCGGCGTCGGCCGGTCCGGGGTTGACTACCCGTCCGGAACTGAATAACCCTTCCACTAATCCAATAGTGGAAGGGTACTTTGCCCGTGCGTCCGTCCGTGTCCGTCCTCCGCTCCCGTCCTCGGTCCCGCCTCCGCTCCCGCCTCCGCTCCCGACCCCGCCGACCGCGGGTGCCGGCCCGTGTGCTGCCCTGGGCACTGGCCGGCCTGTTCGCCGCCCTGTACGGCTGCGTCGCCGTCAACCGGCACCGGCGCGTGCTCACCCAGGCGTACGACCTGGGGATCTTCGAGCAGGCGGTGCGCGCCTACGCGCACGGCGAAGCGCCGGTCGTCCTGCTCAAGGGCCCCGGGTACCACCTGCTCGGGGACCACTTCCACCCGGTGCTCGCCGTGCTGGCCCCGTTCTACCGCCTGTTCCCCCACGCCGAGACGCTGCTCCTCGCACAGGCGGTGCTGATGGCGCTGGCCGTCGTGCCGCTCACGCGCTGGGCGTACGAGGTGGGCGGGCGGCGGGTCGCGCTCACCGTCGGCGTCGTCACGGGGGCGTCCTGGGGGATCGTCAACGCGGCCGCCGACGACTTCCACGAGATCGCGTTCGCCGTGCCGCTGCTCGCCTTCGCGGCGACGGCGCTCGGGCGGGGGCGACCGGTGGCGGCGGCCCTCTGGGCGCTGCCGCTGGTACTGGTGAAGGAGGACCTCGGGCTGACCGTCGCCGCCTTCGGGGTGCTGATCTTCCGGCGGGCGCCGCGGGCGGGCGGGGGCCGGGCGATGGGATTCGCCGTGGCGCTCCTCGGGGTCGCCGCCACGGCGCTGACCGTGCTGGTGGTGCTGCCGTCGTTCAATCCGGACGGCGGCTTCGACTACTGGCGGCAGCTCGGCTCCGGCGACGGCGCGGTGTCGCCGTGGGCCGCGGCGGCCCGTCTCGGGTGGCCGCCGCTGAAGTGGCTGCTGCTGTTCCTGCTCGCCGCGACCGCAGGGTTCCTCGGGTTGCGATCGCCGCTCGCGCTGCTCTGCGTGCCCACCCTCGCCTGGCGGATGCTCGCCGACAACCCGCACTACTGGGGGGTGAGTTACCACTACAGCGCGGTGCTGATGCCACTGGCGGTGGCGGCCCTGGTGGACGCCCTGGGGCGGGCCGACCTGCCGGGCCGGGCGGCTGTGGCCGTGCGGGCGGGGGCTCCGGCTGTGGCTGCGGCTGTGGCCGTGCGGGGGGCGGCTCCGGCTCCGGGGGCCGCGGACGAACCGCCGGACGGCGCCGCCGCCGGTGCCCCTCGGACCCGTCCCGAGCGGCACGCCGACCCCGCCGACCCCGCCGGCCGTGCCCGCCGTGTCCGCAGCGCCCGGCGTGCGCTGGCGGTCAGCGGGCTGGTCGCCGCGGTGACGCTCCCCGCCTACCCGCTGCACGAGGTGGTGATGCCCGAGGCCTGGCGGACCTCGCCCCGGCTCACGCAGACCCGGGAGCTGCTCGCCCGGATACCCGACGGTGCGACCGTCGCCGCGTCCAACCGGCTCGCCGCGCAGCTGACCGGGCGGGCGACGGTCGCGCTGGTCTGCCGCGAGCCCGCGCCGGGCCCCGGTGCGCCGGTGCCGGACGGGCCGCAGTGGGTGGCCGTCGACCTCTCGGACCCGAGCGTGCGGGCACCCTGCGCGATCGAGGACACCAGGCGCATGCTCGCCCGTTACGAGCGGGACGGCTACCGGACCGTCGTCCACGGCGACGATCTCCTGTTGCTGGAACGGCCGTAGCCCGCAGAACGCCCCCCTGGTCCGACTTGACCGCGGTGCCGCGGTGCGCCACCATTCCACTATTGAACTAGTGAAAGGGCGAAGCGAGTGTGATCGAGTACCGCATCGAGCGGCGCAGCGGCGTCTCCACTTACCAGCAGATCGTGTTGCAGACCAAGCAGGCGCTGCGGCTCGGAGTGCTCCAGCCGGGAGACAAGCTGCCGACCGCGCGGGAGGTGGTCGAGCAGACCGCGATCAACCCCAACACCGTGCTCAAGGCCTACCGCGAGCTGGAACGCGAAGGGCTGGTCGAACCCCGGCCGGGGCTCGGCACGTTCGTCCGCCGCTCCCTCGCCCGACCGGAGGCGGCCGCCGACGGACCGTTGCGGGCGGGACTGGTCGGGTGGGTGGACGAGGCCCGGGAGGCCGGGCTCGACCGGGAGGACATCGCCGCACTGATGGCCTCCGTACTGGAACAGCGCTTCGAGACCGGGGTCGCCCCGGCGGCGCCGAACAAGGAGGGCGGGGGGACCGCATGACATCCGAGGCTGACGACCGACCGGCGGTCGAGGCCGTGCGGCTGGGCAAGCGCTACCGGGGGGACCGCTGGGCGCTGCGCGACTGCAGTTTCACCGTCCCGGTCGGCCGGATCTGCGGGGTGGTCGGCGCCAACGGGGCCGGGAAGAGCACCCTGCTGGCCCTGGCGGCCCGTCTGATCAAGCCGTCCGAAGGTGAACTGCGGGTCTTCGGCGAGCCGTCGATCACCCCGGAGCTGCGCGCCCGGGTCGCCTACGTGACCCAGGATAAGCCGCTCTACCCCTCCTTCACCGTGGCCGACACCCTCCGCCTCGGCAGCGAGCTGAACCCCGACTGGGACGAGGAGGCGGCGCAACGGGTCGTCGACATGGGGGAGTTGGACCACCGGGCGAGGATCCGCTCGCTCTCCGGCGGCCAGCGCACGCGGGTCGCGCTCGCCGTGGCCCTCGGCAAGCGCGCCGACCTGCTCCTGTTGGACGAGCCGATGGCCGACCTCGACCCGCTCGCCCGGCACGAGTTGATGGGCACCCTGATGGCCGAGGCCGCCGACCGCGGCACCACCATCCTGATCTCCTCCCACATCCTGCCCGAACTCGAAGGCGTCATCGACCACTTGCTCCTGGTGCAGTCCGGGCGGATCCGGCTCGCCGGTGACCTGGAGGAGATCCTGGACGGCCACCAGCTGGTCACCGGCGCGGCCGGGGCGGCCGAACTCCCCGGCGACATGGCCGTGGAGCGGCGCGTCCGGGGCCGCCAGGTCACGGCACTGCTCAGTACCGGAGAGGTCGTGGACGGTCCCTGGGAGGTCGCCAGGCCGAGTCTGGAGGAGCTGCTGCTCGCCTACCTCCGCACTCCGATCGCGGATCGTCCCGGTTCCGCCGGTTCCGGGGCCGATTCCGGAGCCGGCACCGGAGCCCGCGCCGACTCCACCGCTCCCACCGACTCCACCGCCCCCGACCGCGAGGCCGCCGCATGAGCACCAGCGTGATGACCGGCCGGGCCGCCCAGGAGCCCGCCGACCGCCCGACCCGCCCGACCCGCCCGACGCGTTCCACCCGCTCCACCCGCCGGCCGAGCGGTCCCGTCTGGCTGGCCCTGCGGCAGAGCCGACCCGCCGTCCGGGTCACCCTCGTCCTCCTCGCCCTCGCCACGGTCGCACTGCTCTCCCTCCACTTCGTGGTCCAGGACCGGATCGACCTCCTGAACCAGATGAACTGCTACGGGTCGCCCTCCTGGTACCGCCCGGAATGCTGGTCCACGGTCCGGCGGGTCGACCTGCTGGCGACGGGGTTCACCACGCTGGTCCAGCCGGCCGTCGCCGCGCTCCCCGTCGTACTGGGCATGTTCCTCGGCGGGCCGCTGCTCGCCCAGGAGTACGAGCGCGGCACGATCCGCCTGGTGCTGGCACAGTCCGTCGCCCCGCGCCGCTGGCTCGCGGCCCGGCTCGCCGTCCCCGGGCTGGTCGTCCTGCCGGCCGTCGGCCTGCTGTCCGTACTGACCACCTGGGTGTGGTGGGTGGACATCATCAACGGCCCGGTCGGTTTCGACCCGCCGTTCCAGGCCTTCACCTACCCCGCGCTGGGCCTGGCCCCGATCGCCTGGTCGCTGTTCGGCCTCGCGCTGGGGGTGCTGGTCGGCGAGCTGGCGCGGCGGACGATCACCGCCGTGCTGGTGAGCGGAGTGCTGGTGGTCCTGGCGACCGCCGTGATGCAGCTGGTCCGGCCGTACTTCTGGCCGACGGTCTACGCCGAGCAGGAGTACGACCGCCGGATGGCGGGCTTCGTGAAGCCCGCCAACGCCTGGCTGGTGGAGAACGGGGCGATCCTCCCGGACGGGAGCAAGGTCCCGGAGACCTACTGCATGAACGCGGGGCCGCTCTGCGACGACGCGCGGACCGCCTGGGGCGAGTACCACCCGGCCTCGCACTTCGTCCCGATCCAGCTCGTCGAGACGGGCATCCTGGTCCTGCTCTCCGTGGTGGCCCTCGGCGTCGTGTTCCGCCGGGTCGCCCGCGCCTCCGGCTGAGACCGGGGCGGGGCGGCGGCGGCCGGGTCGCGGATCAGGACGAACGCGATCCGCAAGGACGTCGTCTCGGACATCCCGGACGGCTCCCGGCCCGCCCCGGCCGGCCCCACCCGCCCCGGCGGCCCCGACGGCACCACCGTCACCGGCGTGCACGCGTGCAGGCAGCGCCGGGCGGACGACGCCGGGGGCCGACGGCGACCACGGCCACGACGGCCGCGCCCGCGGCGACGCGGGCGGGCCCGTACCGGACACCGGTACGGGCCCGCCGCCGTCTCCGCCCGCGTCCGCGTCCGGGCCCCACCCGCGCCTCCAACCGCCCGACCCCGGCCCGCGGTGGGGCCGCACCGTCCGATTCCGGCCTTCAGCCCGCCCGCCCGGTCCACCAGACTTGGACGGCGTTCGGGCCCTCGCGATCTCCCCCTCCCAAGGAGAAGTGCGCACCATGACCGGAATGACGACCACCCCGCACATCGCCGTCATCGGCGGCGGCCCCGCCGGCCTCACCCTCGCCCGGGTCCTCCAGGTCCACGGCGTCGCCGCCACCGTGTACGAGCGCGAGCCCTCCCGGGACGCCCGCGTCCAGGGCGGCACCCTCGACCTGCACGGCGACACCGGCCGGCGCGCCGTCCGGGAAGCCCGGCTGGAGGCCGAGTTCCTGGCCAGGGCCCGGCCCGAGGGCGAGGACTTCCGCCTGCTCGACAAGCACGGCACCGTCCACGCCGCCTTCGGCGCCGGCCGACCCGCCGGGGCGGACGCGGGCGAGGCCGCGGGCCCCGGCGCGGACCCCGCCACAGGTGTCGGCGCGGATGTCGGCGCGGATGTCGGCGTGGGTGTCGGGGCCCCGGTCGGCCGCACCGGAGCACCCGACGACGACGGCGCCCCCGAGATCGACCGCGGCGACCTGCGCGCCCTCCTCCTCGACTCCCTCGCCCCGGCCACCGTCCGCTGGGGACACCGCCTCGACCACGCCGAACCGCTCGGCGACGGCCGGCACCGGCTCCACTTCGACAACGGCACGGTCGAGACCTGCGACCTGCTCGTCGGCGCGGAGGGCGCCCGCTCACGCGTCCGTCCGCTGCTCACCGGCACCGCGCTCCGCTACACCGGCGTCAGCCTCGTCGAACTCGGCGTCCCCGACGCCGACCGCACCGCCCCCGGGACCGCCGCATTCGTCGGCAACGGCAGCCTGTACGGCTTCCAGGACAACAAGGGCCTCGCCCTCCAACGCAACAGCGACGGCCGGATCCGCATCTACGCCTTCTACCGCTGCGCCGAGGACTGGCTGACGGCCGCCGGCCTCTCCGAGCAGGACCCGGCCGGCACCCGCAGCGCGGTCGAGGACCACTTCGCCGACTGGGCACCGGAGTTCCGGGCAGCCCTGGCCGCCTGTGACGACACCCTGCGCACCCAGCGGCTGGACATGCTGCCGGTCGGCCTGACCTGGCCGCGCAGCCCGGGCGCCACCCTGGTCGGCGACGCCGCGCACCTGATGTCGCCGTTCGCGGGCAAGGGCGTCAACCTCGCCATGTGGGACGCGGCCGAACTCGCCCTCACCGTGGCGCCGGTCCTCACCGCGGCGCGGTGGGACGCGGGTGAGCTCGACGCCGCGCTCGCGGGCTACGAGAAGGCGATGTTCGAGCGCGGGGCGTTCTGGGCGGGCATCTCCGCCCTCAACCTCGACCGGCTCATCGCCCCCGACGGCCACCTGAACCTGGACGTCATGCTCGGCCCGCCGCCCGGGGTGGAGAGGTAGCCGGAGCCGCCGCCGCCCGGCCGCGGCCCCGTTCCCCCCCGCCGCCCCGTTCGCCGGCGTGCGATAGCTTGTCCGCGACCGGACGGTGCCGAGGCGGTACCTCCGCAGGCCGGGGGGCTCCATGTGGGACGTCGTCGTGTCGTTCGCCCCGGGCGCGGGCTCCGCGCTGGCTGCCCAGCGGGTACTGGGGAGGCGTCCGGCCGGGGCGGTACCGGCCCGGCCCGCGCTCCCGGCGGCCCGGACCGACGAGACCGAGTCGGGTGCGGCGGCGGGTGCGGCGGCGGGTGCCGAGCCGGTGCCGGGTGCGGTGCCGGTGGTCGACGCCGTCGAGGAGGGCCCCCGTGACCGGGTGCCCTCCCGACCGGAACTCGCCCTCGCCGCCTACCTCGCCGAACTCGACGCCCTGGCCCCCGGCCTCCAGGCCGCCGCCCTCCCCGAGAAGGCCGCCGACGAGCACCGGCAGGCGGTCGACGCCGGCGAACGGGCCGGACGCGCACTGAAGGACGGATCACCGGGGGCCGCGCAGAAGGCCCTCGGCGAAGGCCGGGCGGCGCTGATCAGGCTGGACGCCCGGCTGCACGGCCGTCCCGATCGACTCCCTGCTCCTGCTGCTCGACCCGGTGGCGGCCGCGCGGCCGGACCCGTACAGCGGCGAGCGCTTCCACTACACGGGGGAGGGAGAGCCGGAGAGGTCGAAGAGGGAGTTCCTGATCGACTGGCCCGAGCCCGGCCGGCCGGCGATCGTCGAACTCGCCAGCGACGCCGACTACCTGGAACTGACCCCCGTCACCCGCACCGTGTCCCGGATCACGAGCGACTCGTCCGTGCTCACCGCGTACCTCCCGTACCAGGGCCGGTTCCTGCTCTGGCCGGGGCCGACGCACCTCAAGGTCGTCGACCGCGGCCCCGGCAGCTGGTCGTTGCGCCTGTTGCCGCTGTCCGCGGCCGAGGACCTGCCGCCGGAACTGGTCGGGCGACGGGACACCGTGCTGGCACACCGTCCGGACGAGCCGGTCGAACTCACCTTCCAGACCATGTCGGACGCCTTCTGGGAGGTCCTCTTCCGCTGCGAGTGCGAGCTGAGCGGGGACGGCGACGACTGCTCCTGCGCCCCGTCCGAGGACGACGGTGGTCCGGAGCGCGGCGTCTGGGGCAGTGAGGAGGCCCGGGCGTCCCTCCTGGTGCCGGCCCGGGGCCTGGTGACGATCAACCAGGGCGGCACGGACCCCTGGACCGTCCACACCGGGCCCGTGTCCGGCCCGGAGTCCGCCGGGTAGGTCGGAAAGGTCGGGCACGCCGGGAAGGTCGGGCAGGTCGGCCGGAGGCGGTGCCGCCCGGCCGGGCTCACGCGCTCTCGACGGCCGTTCCGATCCCGAGCGCGACCAGCACGCCGCCGGTGCCGCGCTCCAGCGCCCGGTTCACCCGGGGCACCCGCCTCGTCCGCTCCCGCTCCCACGCCCGTTCCCGCTTCCACCGGCGCTGCCGATGCCGCTCCCGGCTCGGCCCCCTCGGGCGCCTGACCGCGCCCCGCGCGCCGCGCCTGCCAGAGCGCCTGCCCGCCCAGGAACACCAGGTAGGCGGCACCGGCGAGCTTGACCACCGTGAACGCGGCGTCCCACCGCTGGAGCACGGCGGCCAGCCCGAGCGCGGCCGGCGCCGCCCAGGCCGGCGACCCGGCGGCCGAGCCGACCGCCGTCGCCACTCCCGCCGCCCGTTCCTGCGGCGGCCGTTCAGCCCGGGGTGCAGCCGCAGGACCGGCGGACCACCATCCGGGCAGGGAACATCCGGGCCCCGCTCGACACGGCCCGACCGTCCGGCAGCGTCCCGTCCGCCCGTTCCCCGTCCGCCCGTTCCCCGCCGGGCTGCTCCCCGCCGGGCAGCTTCCCGCCGGGCTGCTCCCCGCCGGGCAGCTTCCCGCCGGGCTGCTTCCCGTCCGGCTGTCCGCCGCCCGGGTGGTCGCCGAGCACCAGGCCGACGGCGGCGCGCGCCATCTCCTCCTGCGCGGTGGCGACGCTCGTCAGCGGCGGCCCGGCGATCACCGCCTCCGCGATGTCGTCGAACCCCGCCACGGCGAGATCCTCCGGCACCCGGATGCCCAGGTCGTCGGCGGCCCGCAGCAGGCCGATCGCCTGGTCGTCGGTGGCGCAGAAGATCGCGGACGGCCGGTCGGCGCGCGCCAGCAGCACGAGCGCCTCCCGGTGCGCCCGCACGCGGTCGAACGGCGCCTGCGTCAGCCGCCCCTCGGTGGAGATCCCCGCCTCGGCGAGGGCCCGTGCCCAGCCGGCGGTCCGCACGGTCACCGGGTCGCTCGGGCTGAGCGAGAAGGTGCCGCCGAAGCAGTGCACGTCGGAGTGCCCGTGGCCGAGCAGGTGGTGCACGACCTCCCTGGCCCCGCCCTCGTCGTCCGCCACCACCGCGATCCCGCGCTCGGTCTCCGCCCGGTGGTGCAGCAGCACGACCGGCGTCCCCTCGGTGGAGTCGATGCCGACCACCCCGGGCGCCGAAGGATCCTGGGTGACCAGGATCAGCCCGTCCACCTGCATCCCCAGGAACGCGCGGATGTAGTGGGCCTCGCGTTCGTCCGCGTAGTCGGAGTTGCCGATCAGCAGCAGCCGCCCGCGCTCCGCCGCGGCCCGCTCCACCGTGTGCGCCAGCTCGGCGAAGAACGGTTGCCGGGCGTCCGGCACGACCATGCCGATCAGGTCGGTCCGCCGCCTCGCCATCGCCTGCGCGACCCGGTTCGGCCGGTACCCCAACTCCTCGACCGCCGCCAGCACTCGCGCCCGGGTGGCGGCGGCCACCGGGCGCGGCCCGTCGTTGATCACATAACTCACGACCGCGGTAGACGTCCCCGCCACCCTCGCCACGTCGTCCCGCGTCACCCTCGCCATGCCCGCGAGCCTACACACCACCCCTGACCGGCCAGGTTGTCGTTCCACCCCTTGGGAGCCCCGCCCGCCCCGGCCGCACCCGCGGATTCGCCCCACTCCGCCCCCGCGCGCGCGGGGCACGAGGTCCACTCGCCCCAGGGATCGCAGGGAACGGGACCATCCCCACGTGCGTGGGGCGCGGACCAACCGGGCACCGCGAAGTGCCGCCATGTCGGGACCATCCCCACATGCGTGGGGTGCGGACTCGCTGCGCCGCGAGTCTAGTCGGCCGCTCGGCCCCGCGGCCCGTGGTTCACCGGAACGGGCGTGCCGTTCCGTCGTCGCCCCGCCCCGTGGTCACCTCGCCCCGTGGTCACCTCGCCCCGTCGTCGCCCCGCCCGGCCTCCGGCCTCAGTACGCGTGGTCCGCCGTCACGTCCGCCGACAGGCGCAGGGCCCGCTCCGCGGTCTCGCCGCGGAGGGCGAGCAGGGTCGAGGTCAGTGCGTCGACGACGGTGAGGTGGGCGATGCGGCTGGCGGTGGTCTCCAGGCCGAAGACGAGGTCCTGGCCGCCGGCGACCAGGGTGTGGGTCGCCGTCTCGGTGAGCGGGGAGCGGGCGTAGCTGGTGAGAGCGACGACGGCGGCGCCGTTGGTGCGGGCGTGCCGGGCGGCGTCGACGACGGTGCGGGTGGCGCCGGTGTGGCTGATGGCCAGGCAGGCGGCGGTGGGCGGGAGTTGGGCGGCCGCGAACTGGGCGGTGATCGGGTCGGCGGGGGAGTCGGTGAGGAGGCCGAGGGCGCGCAGGCGGTACGCGGCGTCGACGACGACCGCGCCGGAGAGGCCCGCGCCGACGACCAGCACGTGGTCGGCGGCGTTCAGCGCCTCGGCCGCCGCCCGGAGGTCGTCGGCGCCGAGGGTGGCGGCCATGCCGTCGAGCGCCTCGCGGGCGGCGCGGACGGTGTCGGCGAGCGCCCGGGCGGCCGGGTCCCGGGCGTCGGACGGGTCGGGTGCGGGAGCCGGCGCCTGCCGGACGGCGGCGATCTTCAGCTCCTGGTAGCCCCGGAAGCCGAGCCGCTGGCAGGCCCGGACGACGGAGGACGGTGCGGTGCCGGCGAGTTCGGCGACGTCGCTGACGCTGAGGTCGACCAGGTCGGCGCCCCGGGCGAGGACCACCTGGGCGACCCGGGCCTCGGTGCCCCGCAGTTCGCCGAGGTGGGCGCGGATGTGCGCGGCCAGCCGGGATTCCAGCGGGGAGAAATATTCGGAACGCTCTTCCATCGATCCAGTGTAGCGTGGAACCCGATTCCACGCCTGATGGCCCGTTGGACAGGAGTTCCGCCATGCCCGCTGTCACCGGTGCCGCTGCCGTTCCCGCGGTGGTCCTCGCCGCCGCCGTGCTGCACGCGGTCTGGAACGGGCTGGCGCACCGGATCCAGGACAAGCTGGTCGGCTTCGCCCTGATCAACCTCGCGTACACCGGGTGCGCGGTGGTGCTGGTGGCGCTCAACCCGCTGCCCGCGGCGGCGGCCTGGCCGTACCTGATCGCCTCGGTGGTGATGCAGGTGACGTCCCAGCTCCTCCTGCTCCGGGCCTACCAGCTGGGGGACTTCGGGCAGATGTACCCGATGGCCCGGGGTTCGGCGCCGCTGCTGGTGGCGGTGCTGTCCGTCACGGTGCTGGGCGACACGCTCGGCGGCGGGGAGCTGCTGGGCGTGGCCGTCATCTCCTGCGGCCTGATCGGGCTGGCCTTCGCCAAGGGGATTCCGGGGCGGGCGCAGCTGCCCGCGCTCGGGGCGGCCGCCGGCACCGGCGTGATGATCGCGGCGTACACCGTGCTGGACGGCGGCGGGGTGCGGCACGCGGGGACGGTCGGCGGCTACGTCGCCTGGCTGTTCCTCCTCCAGGGGCCGACGCTGGCGCTGATCGCCTGGGCGCGCCGGGGCCGGGGCCTGCTGGCCGAGGCCGGTCCGCTGGTTCCGGTGGGTCTGCTCGGCGGGGTGCTGTCGCTGACCGCGTACGGGCTGGTGGTCTGGGCGCAGTCGCGGGGGAACCTCGCGAGCATCGCCGCGCTGCGCGAGACGAGCATCGTGATCGCCGCGCTGATCGCCACCGTGGTCTTCCGGGAGCGCCTCGGGCGGCTGAGGATGGCGGCGAGCGCGACCGTCCTGGCCGGGATAGCCGTCCTGGAGCTGGCCCGCCCCTGAGGCCGGCTCCAGGACGGCGGCGCCCGCGGCGCCGGGCGGCTCAGGGGACGATCACCGTCAGCGTGCTGCGTGTGACCGTGAAGCCGAGGGACTCGTACAGCTGCCGGGCCCGGTTGCCCTCGGTCACCGCCAGGCCGATCCCGGTGGCACCGCGAGCGGCGGCGTCGGCGAGGACGCGGCGCAGCAGGCCCCGGCCGAGTCCGGGATAGCTGAGCTCCGGGTCGCGGAAGACGTGGGCGATCCAGGGCAGGCCGTCCCAGTCGGTCAGGACGGCGCCGGCCACCACCCGGTCGGCGTCGTCCACGACCAGGGCGCTGGACGGCAGCAGGGGGCCGATGACCTGCCCGGAGAGCAGTTCGTCCAGTCGCCGCGCCGAAGCCGGCTCGTCCTCGTGCTCCTCCGGGCGGTGGTCGGGGTGACCGGGGCCGAAGGCGCCGACCGACGCCCTGACCAGGTCCTTGGCCTCGCGGTCGCACGGCACCACGTGGAACCCGTCCCGGATCGGCGTCCCCGCCCACGACGCCCAGCCCTCGGAGGGGGGTTCGTCGGTCAGGCCCCGGTGCATGGTGTGGCCGTGGCGCAGGGGCGTCGCCCCGCGGCGCAGCAACTCCTCACCGAGGGGGACGGGGCCTGAGAGCACCCAGCCGGCCAACTCCGCCAGTGCGTACCGGGCGAGGGCGGCCGGGGTCGCGCCGGGGTCGAGCACCTCCAGCCGGTCGGCCCAGGGGCGGCCCTCCCGCTCGCCCCGCTGGTACCGCACGACGGGAAGGCCGTCGACGCCGTACCCGAACTGCCACTCGGTTTCTGCTTCTGTCACGCCGTCCGTCCGATTTCCGGGAGCGGGAAAGTCCTGCCGTCCGCCATGCTCCGTGAGCGACCCGCCCGGCGGCAACGGTGTTTTCGGCCCGGCGGGTTGGCGGCTCGGCGGCCCGGTGGGTTGGCGGCTCGTCGGCTCGTCGGCTCGGTGGGGAGGCCGAGGGGGCCGACCGCCGGCCCACCACCGGCCCATCGCCCCGGGCGGGTCAGTCCGCCACCACCGCCGCGCGGACGCAGAGGACGTCCGGCAGGTGGGAGACCAGCGACGACCAGTGCTCGCCCTCGTCGTGACTGGCGTAGACCTCGCCGGTGCGGGTGCCGAAGTAGAGGCCGGCCGGGTCGGCGTCGTCGGTGCGCAGCGCGTCGCGCAGGACGACGCCGTAGTGGTCCTCGCCGGGGAGGCCGTCGGCCAGCGGCTGCCAGCTGTCGCCGCCGTCGGTCGTACGGAAGACGCGGCAGCGGCGGCCGGGCGGGATGCGGTCGTCGGCGCCGCCGAGCGGGAACACGTACGCGGTGTCCGCGCGGCGCGGGTGTGCGGCGACGGCGAAGCCGAAGTCGGCCGGCAGCCCGTCGGCGACGGACCGCCAGGTCGTGCCCGCGTCGTCACTGCGGTAGACCCCGCCGTGGTTCTGCAGGTAGAGCCGGTCGGGGTCGACGGCGTCCGGGGCGATCTTGTGGACGCACTGGCCGAACTCGGGGTACTGGCTCTCCTCCGGGAGGAACTCGGCGCGCAGCCCGGTGTTGGACGGCACCCAGCTGCCGCCGCCGTCCTTGCTGCGGTAGACCCCGCCGCTGGAGACCGCGACCAGCAGCCGCTCGGCGTCGCGCGGGTCGGTGAGGACGGTGTGCAGGCCCTGGCCGCCGTACCCGGCGCCCCACTCGGTACGCTGGGGGTGCTCCCAGAGCGATTCGACCATCGTGAAGCTCGCACCGCCGTCCGCGGAGCGGAACAGCGCGGCCGGTTCGGTGCCCGCGTAGACCACGCCGGGCGCCTCGGGGCCGGCCGGCTGGAGCTGCCAGACCCGGGTGAGCGAGGCACCGGTGTGCTCGGGGAAGCGGATCGCCGGCGCGGCGGGTTCGGACCAGCTGGCGCCCAGGTCGTCCGAGCGCCACACCGACGGTCCCCAGTGGCTGCTGTCGGCACCCACCAGCAGCCCGACGCGGCCGTCGCGGCGGTTCCTGCCGTCGACGGGGTCACGGCCGTCGATCGCGACGGAGTAGACCGCGTTCATCCGGAAGTGCGGCCCGCTGAACTCCCAGTCCAGCCGGTCGCGGCTGCGCCCGAGAAAGAGGCCCTTCTCGGTCCCGACGGCCAACAGCACCTCGGTCATCACACACACCACCTGATCGGCGTAACGGCCCCCGCTCGGACACCCTTCTCCGGCCAGTGTCCCGCCGCCCGCCGACTCCCACCTCTCGCCGCGCCGAGCCGCCAGCCCCGAGCCGCCCGTCCCGGGCGCGCGCCCCGAGCCGCCCGCGCCGAGCCGCCCGTCCCGGGGGCGCGCCCCCGGGACGGGCGGGGCACGGCTCACCCCCGGCAGCCCTCCAGCAGCCGCAGCCAGACCTCGCTGATCGTCGGGTACGCCGGTACGGCGTGCCAGAGCCGGTCGATCGGCACCTCGCCGACCACCGCGACGGTGGCCGAGTGCAGCAGTTCGGAGACCCCGGGGCCGACGAACGAGGCGCCGACCAGCACCTCCCGGTCCAGGTCGAAGACGACCCGGGCGCGGCCCCGGTAGTCGTCGCCGTAGAGCGAGGCGCCGGCGACCGCGCCGAGGTCGTGGTCGATCGCCTTCACCCGCAGCCCGGCCCGCTCGGCCGCGTCCAGGGTCAGGCCGACGGCCGCGACCTCCGGATGTGTGAAGACGACCTGGGGCGCGCCCGCACTGTCAGCCGACGCGGCGTGCGCGCCCCAGCGCGCGGTGTCCAGCGGCCGCCCCTGGGCGCGAGCGGCGATCGCCGCGCCCGTGATCCGCGCCTGGTACTTGCCCTGATGGGTGAGCAGCGCCCGGTGGTTGACGTCACCGGCCGCGTAGAGCCAGCCGCCGTCGACACCGAGCACGGTGCAGCTGTCGTCCACGTCGAGCCAGCCGCCGGGGTGCAGGCCGACCTGTTCCAGTCCGATGTCCGCCGTGCGCGGGGCCCGGCCGGTGGCGTAGAGGACCTCGTCGACGCTCAGCCGTCCGCCGTCGGCCAGGACCAGGCGGACCTCCGCAGCGGCCCCGTCCACGCGCTCCAGAGAGGTGACCGAGGCCCCGAAGCGCACGTCCACGCCCGCGTCGCGCAGGCCGTCCGCGACCAGCTCGCCCGCGAACGGCTCCATCCGGGGCAGCAGCCCGGAGCCGCGCACCAGCAGCACGACCTCCGAACCGAGCGCCCGCCAGGCGGTGGCCAGCTCCACGCCGACCACCCCGCCGCCGATCACCGCCAGCCGCCGGGGCACGGTGGGCGAGCCGGTCGCCTCGCGGTTGGTCCACGGCCGGGCCTCCGTCAGCCCGGGGACGTCCTGCGGAAGGACGGGCCGGCTGCCCGTGCAGACCGCGACGGCGTGCCGGGCGACGAGCAGCCGCTCGCTGCCGTCCTCCGCCTCGACGGTCACCCGGCGCTCCCCGGCCAGCCGGCCGTGGCCACGGACCAGGTCGATGCCGGTGTCGCGGAGCCACTTCACCTGGCCGTCGTCCTGCCAGTGCGAGGTGAACGAGTCGCGCCGGGCCAGTACGGCGGCCGGGTCCAGCGCCCCGCCGCCGACCGCCTCCCGGGCGCCCGCCACCGCACGGGCGTCGGCCAGCGCGGCCACCGGGCGCAACAGCGCCTTGCTCGGCATGCAGGCCCAGTACGAGCACTCGCCGCCGACCAGTTCACTCTCCACGATCACCGTGCGCAGGCCGGCGGCGGCGGTCCGGTCGGCCACGTTCTCGCCGGTCGGGCCGGCCCCGACGACGATCACGTCGTACTCCTCGGGGACGGCCGACGAGGAAGCGGCGGAAGCGGTGGGAGCGGTGGTCATGCCTGGTCCTCCGTGATCTCGGTGGTCACCCCGGCAGGCGGGGCGGGGGTGACGGGCGTGCGTTCGCAGGTGTGTTCGCAGGTGCGGGGGATCCGGGTGCGCCCGCCGGCGCCGGGTGCGCAGCCGCACCAGGGGCGGCACGACGGCAGGCACGCGGGCCGGTCCGAGGGCCGGCCCGAACTGCGGCCGGTCCTCCCGCTCGTCCGGCTCGTCCCGTTCCTCCCGTGGCCGAGCCTGACCCGGATGCCGTCCGGCGGCCACTCCGCGCGTTCCGCCGACGGCCTCGGGGCGACCACGGTGCGGGTGCCCGGCGGGGTGAGCCCCGGGGCGGGCGGCTCCGCGCCGCTGCCCGGACCGCCCTGCCGCACCGGCCCGTCCGGGCAGGGCGGGTGGAGGTCAGCGCCCGCTGCACCGCGGGGCGGCGCGTCGGCGGGACCGCCGGCCGCCACGGGGGCGGTGACCCGCCGGAGCACGGACACGGCGGCCGGAACGGTGCCGCAGCCCGTGGCGGCCGGGTGCTGACTCATCGACGCGTTCGCCCTCGTTCGGTCGCGGTGCGGATCGGTGCGGGTTGGTGCAGGTCGGCGCGCCGGACCGGGCCGGAGCGTCGTGCCCATCCTGCGCCGACCGGCCCGTCCGGCGCAGCCGAACACGCGGACGAGCCCGCCGCCCGGCCCGGGACCCAGGGCCGCCGGCCACCGATCCGGCCGCCGCCCCGAGAGCGTCGGGTTCCGCAGAGCCCGCGGCCGCCCGGAGCCGCGATCGCGGCCCGCCGCCCCGCCCGGCCGCGATCGGGCCGCGGGGCCGCCGCCCCGCGGCCGCCGACACCCGACCCGGCCGTCCGCTACCCGCCGCCCGCTACCCGCCGTCCGCTACTCGGCCTCGGCCAGCTCCACCAGCGCCGCCGCCGTCTCGGCCGGCCGGGAGAACATCGGCCAGTGCCCGGTCAGCACCTCACGCAGCTCCCACTCCGGGCCGCCGAGCAGCGCGAAGTACGGGTGGCCGTCGGCGATCATCGCGCGGACCTGCTCCAGCGGGATGGAGCACGAGATCAGACCCTTCGGCAGCTTGTCCGCACCGCCCGTCAGCCGGACCGGCTCGGTGAGCGTCCGGGCCGGCTGGTCGGTGGCCAGCTCGCGGAACCGGGCCAGCCCGGCCTCGTCGATCCCGTCGACGCTGCCCCCGTTGGAGGCCAGCAGCTCCCAGGAGGGCAGCGGCAGCCGCCAGCCGTCGACCAGCGATTCCTCCATCGCCGTGCGGTAGTCCGGCTCCCAGAGGTCGGCCAGCGCGGCACCGTCGTCGAGCGGGCCGGAGTCGACGAAGACGACCCGCCGGATGCGCTCGGGCACCCGGTCGGCCGCACCGGAGACGGCGATGGTGCCCCCGCTGTGGGCGACGAGCACCACGTCCCGGAGGTCCTCGCGGACCAGCAGGTCGGTCAGGTCGGCGATGTGGCTCTCCACGCCGATCTCGGCCGAGGCCTCGCCGACCCGCGCGCCGAGACCGGGCAGGGTCACCGCGTGGACGGTGTGACCGGCCGCGCGCAGCGGTTCGGCGACCGCGTCCCAGGCCCAACCGCCGAGCCAGAATCCGGGAACGAGTACGAAGGTGCTCATGATGGATCGATCCTCTCCGGGCATCCATGCCGTGCTTGTCTTCCTTGCAGTGCGCGGCTGCCGGTGCCCCGGGGTACTCGTGGAGTGCCTGCCGCTGTCTCCGACTCTAGGATCGAATGCGGACAGAACACGACCGGATTAACCGGCCGGATCGAACCGATCGATCCGACCCCCGGAGACTTGCTGGTCCGCAGGCCGCACCCAGGCCGCACGCAGGCCGAACAGAGGCAGCACGAAGGCGGAACGAAGGCCGCACGAAGGGACACTCATGGACCATCCGGTCAGCCGCACCCTCGCCCTGCTGGAACTGCTGCAGTCGCGACCCGGCCTCACCGGCGCCGAACTGGCCGAGCGGCTGGAGGTCGACGTCCGCACCGTCCGCCGGTACGCGACCCGGCTGGCCGACCTCGGCATCCCGGTCCAGGCCGAGCGCGGCCGGTACGGCGGCTACCGGCTGATGCCCGGCTTCCGGCTGCCGCCACTGATGCTCACCGGGGACGAGGCCGCCTCCGTGGTGCTCGGACTGCTGGCCGGGCAGCGGTCCGGACTCTCCGTGGGGGAGCAGGCCGGGGAGTCGGCGCTCGCCAAGATCCAACGGGTGCTGCCGCCGCAACTGCGCGAGCGGGTGGCAGCGGTCGAGCAGACACTCGGCCTCACCGCCGCACCCGCCACCGGTCCCAGCCCGGCCGCCGCCGCACTCTTCACGCTCGCCGAGGCGGCACGCCGCCGGCGCCGGGTCCGGCTCGACTACCGGGACCGCGAAGGCGCCCCCAGCGAGCGCGAGTTCGACCCGTACGGACTGGTCTTCCACTCGGGCCGCTGGTACACGACGGGGCTGGACCACCGCAGCGGCGAACAACGCACCTTCCGGCTGGACCGGATCCGGTCCGCGGACCTGCGCGAGACCGCCTTCGAACCGCCGGCCGACGTCGACCCCGTCCAGCGGGTACTGGAGTCGCTCGCCTCGGTGCCCTGGACGCACGAGGTGGAGGTCGTGCTCACCACCACGCTCACCGAGGCCCGCCGCCGGATCCCGCCCACCGCCGGCACGGTGACCGCCACCGACGACGGCCGCGTCCTGCTGCGGGCACGGGCCCAGCAGTTGGACGGCATGGCGGTCATGCTGGCCGGCCTCGGCTGGCCGTTCACCGTCCTCCGGCCGGACGAACTGCGCGCCGAGGTCCGCGCCCTGGCCGCCCGGCTCACGGAATGGGGCGGCACCGGACCGTCCGCCTGAACGCACGGCGGCGGGCCCCGGGGCATCGAACGACACCACCGGGACCCGCCGCACGCCACCCGCTCAGGACCTCAACACCCGGGACCTCGAAGACCCGGCATCCCGACACACCGGTACACCACCGGCGTCACTCCTGCGGGCCGCCGTTCTGCTCGGCCGCCACCTTGCGCTTCACCTCGTCCATGTCCAGCTTCCGGGCCTGGCCGATCAGGTCCTCGAAGACCGGCTCCGGCAGCGCGCCCGCCTGGGAGAAGACGAGGACACCCTCGCGGATGATCGCCAGGGTCGGGATCGACTGGATGCCGAAGGCCGCGGCCAACTCCTGCTGCGCCTCCGTGTCCACCTTGGCGAAGACCAGGTCGGGGTGGCGCTCCGCCGCCTTCTCGAAGACCGGCGCGAACTGCCGACACGGACCGCACCAGGCTGCCCAGAAGTCGATGAAGACGAAGTCCTTGCCCTCCTGACCGGGGACGATGTCGTCGAAGTTCTCCTTGGTCAGCTCGACCGTGCTGCTCATGTCGCGATTCCTGCCCTTCCGGTGGTGGCGGTCAAGGCCATGTGCCCGCGACAACGGCTGCCGTGCCCGGGCTATTCCGGCAATGATCCGGCGGCGATCCGGGCGGCCGGTGAACGCCGGGGCGGCCCGGACCGTACGGGAGGGTGTCCGGCACGGACGTGCCCACCCACCGACCGGGGAGCAGCCACCATGCGCAACACCAGTCGTACCGGAGAAGGCACCGGGGAAGCCGACGGCCGAGGAACCGGCGGAGCAACCGGAGCAACCGGAGCAACCGGAGCAACCGGAAGAGGAACCGGCGGAGCAACCGGAAGAGAAACCGGAAGGAGAGCCGGAAGGAGAGCCGGAAGAGGAAGGGGCGGAGACACCCGGCGGACCGGCCGGATCGCGGTGCTCGCCGCGTCCGGACTGGCCGTGGCCGCCCTGGTGGCCGGCTGCGGATCGTCCGGAGGGGGCTCCTCGACCACACCGGCCGCACCGAGCACCCCGTCCACCGCGCCGACGGCCCCCGCGTCGCCCTCCGCCCCGGCCGCCGCCACGCTCCGCACCACCACCGACGCCGGACTCGGCACCGTCGTCACCGACAGCGCCGGCTTCACCCTCTACCGCTTCGACCAGGACAGCGCCACGCCGCCCACCTCCGACTGCACCGGCGGGTGCGCCGTGATCTGGCCGCCGGCCCCGGCCGACGGAACCCCCACGGTCAGCGGCATCGACCCCGGGCTGGTCGGCACCGTCACCCGGGTCGACGGCTCCCACCAGCTCACCCTCGACGGCTGGCCGCTCTACCGCTACGCCCCCGACGGCAAGCCCGGCGACACCAAGGGCCAGGGCGTGGGCGGCACCTGGTGGGCGGTGACCCCGTCCGGCGCCCGGGCCGCCGCCGCCGGCCCCAGCAGCCCCAGCGGCTACTGAGTGCCGCCGATCGGACCACTCTCGACCCGGAGGTACGGGTGCGCAAGGATGGCGTCGTGACCGAGGAGGCTCCCGGTGGCGGTGGAACGGCCGCCCGGGGCGCGCCGGCACCGGACGAGGAGCTCATGCGCGCGCTCTACCACGAGCACGCCGGACCGCTCCTCGGCTTCGTGCTCCACCTGGTCGCGGGCGACCGCCAGCGGGCCGAGGACATCGTGCAGGAGACGCTGCTCCGGGCCTGGCGCAACATCCACCGGCTCGACCCGGCGGCCGGCTCGCTGCGGCCCTGGCTGGTCACGGTCGCCCGGCGGATCGTCATCGACGGCCACCGCGCCGAGCGGGCCCGGCCGCACGAAGTGGACCCCGCTCCGCTGGAACTGCTGCCCGCCGAGGACGAACTCGACCGCGCGCTCCGGCTGATGACCATCGCGGAGGCGCTCGGCGACCTCTCGCCCGCCCACCGCGAGGTCATCGTCGAGACCTACTTCAAGGGCCGCACGGCCGACGAGGCGGCCACCGAACTCGGCATCCCGCCGGGCACCGTACGCTCGCGGGTGTTCTACGCGCTGCGCTCGCTCAGGCTCGCGCTGGAGGAACGGGGAGTGACATCGTGACACCGTCCGGGACCGGTCCCGCGCACACCTCGCACCTCGACGTCGGCGCCTACGTCCTCGGGGTGCTGGATCCGCCCGAGCGCGCGGCGTTCGAGGCCCACCTGGCCGCGGGCTGCCCGCGGTGCACCGAGCAACTGGAGCAGCTGGGACCGGTCGAGGCGCTGCTGGCCGGGTACGCGGCCGCCGTCCCGGCGTCGGACCCGGTGCCCCGGCCGGATCCCGTGATGCTCGACCGGCTGGTCGCCGAGGTGGCCGCCGGGCGCCGGCGCGGGCGGGTGCGGCGACTGGTGCTGGTGGCGGTCGCGGCCGTACTGGCGGTGGCGGGGCCGGCGGTCACGGCCGTCGTGGTCACCGCCGACTCCACGCCCGGCGTGGTCGCCGTCGCGGCCCGGCAGTTCACCGCGACCGACGCGGGAACCGGCGCCCATGCCGTGGTCGGCGTCGACGGCGTTCCCTGGGGGAGCCGGGTCACCCTCGAACTCTCCCGCGTCCAGGGCCCGTTGACCTGCGACCTGGTCGCCGTCTCGACCACCGGCCAACGCCAGACCGTCACCACCTGGAGCGTCCCCGCGACCGGCTACGGCGAGGAGTCCGGCCCCCTGCGCACCACCGGCGGCACCGCCTTCCCGCCCGGCGACCTCGACCACTTCGAGGTCCGCACCCTGGACGCGGGCACGCTCCTCGTCTCGGTCCCCGTCCGGCCGGCCTGACCGGCCTGACCGGCCTGACCGGCCTGACCGGCCCTACCGGGTCGGTACGCCGGGCGCCGCGGCTCGGGGCCACGGCTCAGTGCCGCGGCTCGGTGCCGCGCCGGCACCCGCCCGACCCGCCACCTCCCGTTCGTCGACGCCGAGCCGGTCGAGCCCGGGCCGCCGCCCTCCTGGGCCCGGCCCCGGCGTACGTCCCGTCCCCGGTCCTGGCCCCGTCCCCGTCCCTGGCCTGGCGGGTCCGGCGCGCCCGTCGGCAGAGCGCTGCGCCCGGCGGCCGCCAAGCCCTACCTGGCCCACCCGTCGTGTTCGCGGCGGCGTCCCCTGCCCGCGGCGGCCCGCTCGGACCGCTCCGCCTCCGCCGCGATCCGGGCGAGGGCCCGCGCGCAGCGGCGGGCGAAGAGGCCCTGGGCGAGGGGGAGGAGCGGGCCGGCGAGGCGGGCGTACCAGCGGCGCGGGCGGCTGAAGGCGTTGACGGTGAACCAGACGATCCGGTCCGGGCCCATCTCGACCACGAACGTCTCCTCGCCCACTGCGAGGTGGCCGCGTCGGGTGCCGTAGGTGAAGCCGTAGCGGTCCGAGTCGCCGGTGCTGCCTGTGCTGCCGGTACCGTCGGTGCCGTCGGTGCTCCAGACCACCCGGCAGGGGGCACCCGCCCGGAACGGGCCGACGCCGATGGCGCAGCGGACGGCGACCCCCGGGGCGGCCCGGTCGGCCTCGGCGGTGATCCGGACGCCTGCGGCGCGGTGCATCCGCCAACCGAGCAGGGCGTCGCCGGCGGCGTCCAGGGCGGCGCGGCCGTGGCCGATCGGGGCGCGGTGGCGGAGGTGGTTGTAGCCGGCGGGCAGGGGGCCGCCGAGGGCGGTGCTGGCGCCGATCTCGGGGTAGCTCA
Source organism: Kitasatospora sp. NPDC042419 (assembly GCF_056437345.1). Lineage (NCBI taxonomy): Bacteria > Bacillati > Actinomycetota > Actinomycetes > Kitasatosporales > Streptomycetaceae > Kitasatospora > Kitasatospora sp. NPDC042419. The sequence goes on along the minus strand of NZ_JBWKAW010000033.1, from coordinate 37,801 downwards.
GGTCGTTCGGGGGCGGGGTGGCGGTCATCGGCCGTGCTCCTGGGGGAGGGCGAGACGGCGCCAGGCGAGCAGTGAGCAGAGCGCGAAGCCGAGCGCGTTGCCGACGCCGTGGGTGGCGGCCATCCAGCCGAGGGTGGGGTGGGGTATTCCGGCGGCCTCGCCGACCGCCCACCAGAGGGCGAGCAGCATGGTGGCGGCGAGCACGGTGCCGGAGACGGCGAGCAGGGTGGCGGTGGTGCGGTGCCGGCCGCCGCCGACCCGACGGCCGCGGGTGTCCGGACTGTCGCGCCTGCCGTCGGCGCCGCGGGGGCCGTTGCCGTGGCCGCCGTTGCCGTCGCCGTGGACGCTGTCGTCACCGGCGCGGACCCGGGGGCGCAGGTCGCGCCAGGTGAGGAGGCCGACCAGCCACATGCCGGTGGTGAGGACGGCGGCGCCGGCCAGTTCGGCCCAGTCGTCGACGAAGTAGCCGGCCAGTACGAGCAGGGTGCCGAGGGGCACGCTGAGCGCGGCCCAGCGGGCTGCCCGGCTGTCGGGCACGGCCCGGCAGACGAGTCCGGCGACCAGGGCGGCGGTGAATCCGGCGTAGTGGAAGTGCGGGACGGTCAGGGCGAGGATGTCGAGGTCGAATCCGAACAGCTCGTGCCCCGAGCGCTCCGCGACCAGGGCGAGCCCGGCCACCGACGGGGTGGCGAGGGCGGTGAGCACGGCGATCTCGTGCGGTGCGAGCGAGCGGGTGCGGGCGAGTCGGACCGGGGCGTGGGCGGCGATGGCCAGCGTGCCGAGCGCGTAGAGGGTGGCACTGCCGGTGGCGAGGCCGCCGCGTGGCAGCCAGAGCGAGAGCGCGCCGGGGACGGCGGCCAGCGGCCAGTACCGGCGCACGCGGGCGAGGCCGGGCTCGTCCATCAGGGTGAGGCCGAGCGGGATCACCGCGCCCATGCCGAGCAGGACCAGCAGGTCGACGAGTTCGACGGTGCCCTGTCCCATGGCCGCACCACCCCCTGAACGTGTTCAAATGCTTGCGCCGGCGACTCTACGCCGTGTACTGAACGCGTTCAAGTTCCCCTGGACCGACTTTGCAAAGCCGCTCGGCGGGCTTTGCAAAGTGCTGGCCTGGTGTTCCCGGTGGGGGCGGCGCACCCTGGAGGAGTAACCGGACGAGGAACGACCGCCGGAGGTGATCCGCCATGCAGACGCTGGTCGGCTGGCACATCGAGATGGAGTTCCGCGAGGAGGGGCCGCGCACGGCGGCCGCCGCCCTGCTGAGACTCGGCGACGGGACCGAGGTGCGCGCCCACGGCTACACCAGCCGTCATCCGTCCGACCCGGAGCAGCTGCGGGTCGGCGAGGAGATCGCGGCGGCGCGGGCGCTCAACGACCTCGCCTCCCAGCTCCTCACCAAGGCCCACGGCGAGATCCAGGCCGTCAGCCCGATCCCGACCCACCCGCTGACGTGACGGCGCCGGGCGAGGCCGCGGGATCGGGCAGGGCCGAGGGCCGCAGTCCGCGCATCCCGCTGATCTGCCCGCGCTGCGGGCACGAGCAGCGGGTGGTGCCGGGCGGTCCGGGGCACGCCGTGAAGGTGGTGCACGCCGGCACCGGCCAGGAAGCCTGTGAGCCGGGCGACCTGGCCCGTGCGCCGGAGGAGGGCGTGGACTGACACGCCACCGCGCCGGGTCGGCGTGCACGACGACGGGCGGGCGGCGGGCAGCGGGGTGCGCACCCCGCCGAGGGTGCGCACCCGGGACGCCGCGCGCCCGAATGCCCGCGCCGGAACCGGGGCGCGCCCGCACGCCGTACGCCGTACGCCGTACGTCCGGACTCGTTGCGCCCGGACGCACGCCTTGCACCCCGGACGTCGACGGCTGGACGTCGTACGCCCGGGCGCCGTACGCCCGTGAGGCGTCCAGGGCGCGCCCGGCGCCGGCCTCAGTTCGGGCAGTACGTGCCCGGCACCTGCCACTCCGGCCCGATCAGCCGCTGCTCCAGCTCGTTGAGCGTGATCCGGATGCCGATCGTCCCGGACAGCCCGAGCCGCATCCGGCTGCGGGCCAGCGCGACGAGGGCCGGCAGGCCGTACTTGTTGATCAGCGAGGTGCGGTAGCGGGCGGTGTCGTCCTCGTCGCAGACGGCGGCGCGGGCCGGGAGTTGACGCCCGGTCGGGCGGCCGTGGGCGTCGCAGGGGCCGATGAGGACCTTGGGGTGGCGGCGGATGCGGTCGGCGTCGCCCGAGTGCACGGGCGTCCAGATGCCGAGCGCCGTGCCGTCGGCGACCACCCAGCTCTGCGAGTGCACCTGGCGGCCGTCGTCACTGAAGGTGGTGAGCAGGAGGTACCTGCTGTCGGCGAGCTGCTCGGTACGGTCGTGCACGATGTCCTCCCTCTCGGAGCCGGACGGTTCGTGGTCGGCGGTGGCGGGCCCGGTGGCGGTGGCGGGACCGGTGGCGGGACCGGGGCGGGCGCCTCAGTGGCCGTGGCCTCCGGTGGTCTCGCGGTACTCGTCGGCGGTGGGCTTGGCGATCCTGTTGTCCTCGCCGTGCAGCCCACGGGACAGCCTCGCACGGGTGCGCTGCAGTACCCCGGCCGGGTGGGCGACTCCATTCTCGTCCACGGGGGCGGGCAGTTCGAGGGGGCGCGGCTGCTCGTGGGCGGTGAGTCGGTGCAGTTCGGCGGGCGCGAGCGGGGTGTGCGCCTCCACGAACTCGCCGTGCGGCAGGCGCGTGACGACGCCGGTCTCGCGGCCGTGCAGCACCTTCTCCCTGTCGCGCCGCTGGAGGCCGAGGCACCAGCGCCGGGTGACGGTGAAGACGACCACGGGGACCACGAAGAATCCCACCCGGACGGCGTAGGTCATGGTGTTGAGCGACAGGTGCAGATGGGTGGCGAACAGGTCGTTGCCGCCGCCGGCCAGCATCACCAGGTACAGCGAGATCCAGGCCGCGCCGAGGGCCGTGCGCACCGGCGCGTTGCGCGGCCGGTCGAGCAGGTGGTGCTCGCGCTTGTCGCTGGTCGCCCAGCTCTCCACGAAGGGGTAGGCGGCGATCGCGCCGAGGACGACCGGGAAGAGCGTGAACGGGACCAGTACGCCGAGGTTGAGGGTGTGGCCCCAGAGGCCGATCTCCCAGCCGGGCATCACCCGGATGAGCCCTTCGGCGAAGCCCATGTACCAGTCGGGCTGGGCGTCGGTGGACACCTGGTCGGGGCGGTACGGGCCGTACGCCCAGATCGGGTTGATGGTGGCGATCGCCGACATCAGCGCGATGACGCCGAAGACGAGGAAGAAAAAGCCGCCGGCCTTGGCCAGGTAGACCGGCATCAGCGGCATGCCGACGACGTTCTTCTCGGTCCGGCCGGGCCCGGCCCACTGGGTGTGCTTGTGGTGGAAGACCAGGATCAGGTGGGCCACCAGTAGCGCGACCATGATGCCCGGGACCAGCAGCACGTGGAGGGTGAAGAACCGCGGCACGATGTCGTGGCCGGGGAACTCGCCGCCGAACAGGAACATCTGGACGTACGTGCCCACCAGCGGGATCGCCAGCACCACTCCCTCGATGAAGCGGATGCCGGTGCCCGAGAGCAGGTCGTCGGGGAGCGAGTAGCCGAGGAAGCCGTCCATCATGCCGAGGAAGAGCAGCAGGAAGCCGAAGAGCCAGTTGATCTCGCGCGGCTTGCGGAACGCGCCGGTGAAGAAGACCCGCATCATGTGGACGAACATGGCGGCGACGAAGACGACGGCCGCCCAGTGGTGGATCTGGCGGATCAGCAGGCCGCCGCGCACGTCGAAGCTGATGTCGACGGTCGAGGCGTAGGCCTCCGACATGGGCACGCCCTTGAGGGGGACGTACACGCCGTCGTAGACGACCTCGCCCATCGAGGGCTTGAAGAACAGCGTCAGCCAGACGCCGGTCAGGATGATGACGATGAAGGTGTAGAGGCAGATCTCGCCCAGCATGAAGGACCAGTGGTCCGGGAAGATCTTGCGCAGGTTGGTCCTGGCCAGGGTGTAGATCCCCAGCCGGCCGTCCGCCCAGTCGGCGGCGCGCTGCCCCCGTCCGGCTCCGGGGCGGCTCTCATTCCGGGTCATGTCCACGCACCTCGGTCGAAGTGAAGCGGGGAACTGTCCCCGTTTCGAAGCTCGACCAAGAATAAACGGGGGATGATCCCCACTTCTAGTGGGGGTCCGCTCGGCCGGGCCCGCGCCCCCTCGACGGCGTCCGGAAACGGCGAACGGCCCGTCCCGTGTCCTGTCGGACACCGGACGGGCCGCTGCGCACCGTCGCACCACCCCCGTGAGGGTCAGTGCACGAGCACCGGCACCTCGTTGCTGTCCACCGCACCCTCGCCCGAGCCGGACGCCGCCTGGTCGGGGCGACCGGCGTTGATCAGCGCGAAGGCGAGTGCGGCCGCCAGCACCAGGATCCCGAAGGACCACCAGATCGCGGTCGAGAAGCCGTGCACCATGCCCTGGAACTGCACCGCCTGGGCGGCGGCGGGGCTGGTCACGGCGCCCATGTGGGCCGCCAGCCAGGTGGTGGTGGCGCTGGCCGCGATGGTGTTCAGCAGCGCGGTGCCGATGGCGCCGCCGACCTGCTGCGAGGTGTTGACCATGGCGGAGGCCACACCGGCGTCGCGCGGCTCGACGCCGTGCGTGGCGAGGCTCATCGCCGGCATGAACGCGGTGCCCATGCCGAGGCCCATCAGGACCAGACCGGGCAGGATCAGCGCCGGGTAGGAGGTGTCCAGGTCGATCTGGGTGAGGATCAGCATGCCGACCGAGGCGACCAGGAAGCCGGGCGCCATCAGGTACCGCGCCGGGACGCGGGTCATCAGGCGGGCGCCGATCTGGGTCGAGCCGGTGATCATGCCGGCCACCATCGGCAGGAAGGCCACGCCGGTCAGGACCGGGCTGTAGTCGAGCACGATCTGCAGGTAGTAGGTCAGGAAGAGGAACAGGCCGAACATGCCGATCACGGCCAGGCCCAGCGACAGGTAGACCCCGCCGCGGTTGCGGTCCAGGATGACGCGCAGCGGCAGCAGCGGCGCCTTCACCCGCGCCTCGACCGCCACGAACGCGGCCAGCAGGACGGCGGCGCCGACGAACAGCGCGATCGTCACGCCGGAGGACCAGCCGTCGGACTCGGCCCGGGTGAAGCCGTAGACCAGGGCGACCAGACCGGTGGTGACCAGGATGACGCCGGGGACGTCGAGGCGGTTGCGGTTGCGGCCCTCGGCCGGCTCGCGGATCACCATGACGGCACCGATGGCGGCGGCCACGGCGAACGGGATGTTGACGAAGAAGGTCCAGCGCCAGTTCAGGTACTCGGTCAGCAGGCCGCCGAGGATCAGGCCGATCGCGCCGCCACCGCCGGCGATGGCGCCGTAGATGCCGAACGCCTTGGCGCGCTCCTTGGCCTCGGTGAACATGACGGCCAGCAGCGAGAGCGCGGCGGGCGCGAGCAGTGCGCCGAAGACGCCCTGGAGGGCGCGGGCGCCGAGCAGCATGGCGGTGTTGGCGGCGGCGCCGCCCAGCGCGGAGGCGAACGCGAAGCCGGCCAGGCCGACCACGAAGGTCCGCTTGCGGCCCCACAGGTCCGCCACGCGGCCACCGAAGAGCAGCAGGCCGCCGAAGGCCAGCGCGTACGCGGTGATCACCCACTGGCGGTTGCCGTCGGTGATGCCCAGGTCCTGCTGGGCGGAGGGCAGGGCGATGTTCACGATGGTGGCGTCGAGGACGACCATCAGCTGCGCGAGCCCGATGAATATCAGGGCCTTCCAGCGCCTCGGATCAGGCTGGACGGCGGGCAGGGCGTCGGTTTTTGGCATGGGGGTACTCACTTCACGGTGCGAGGTGTGCGGATCAGTGCGAACGGGCGCGCGGAGGTGGCCGCGCGGTGGTCCCGCGGTGAGAGGTCAGGTGACTCGGCGGGTCAGTGGTCGGTGTGGAAGTCCTCGAAGGTCGCGGCCCGGCCGGGCAGGGTGGAACGCGCGGGCGCCCGCATACCGTCCAGGAACAGTTGCAGGTGCCGGTGGACGAAGTCGTCCAGCACGTGGCAGGAGGTGCCCGGCAGCGGGCGGGTGAGCTGGCTCAAGGCGATGAACAGGTCGCCGTGGTCGACGTCCGCGCGCAGTTCGCCGGCCGCCTTGGCGCGGTCCAGCAGACCGCCGACGACGCTCATCAGGCGCTCCCGGGCCTCGGTCAGCTCAGGGTCGAACATGTCGACCCGGTTGGTGAGCATCGGGCAGAGCGCGCCGACCTTCTCGTCGACGGTCCGGTGCGCGAACCGCTGGAGGGCGTCGAACGGGCCGGTGCCCTCGGCGGCCGCCGTCTCGGCGATCGCCACGATGCGGTTCTTGACGAGCAGCGCGACCTCGCGGATCAGCGCCGCCCTGGTCGGGAAGTTCCGGTAGAGCGTAGCGTTTCCGACGCCTGCGCGCTTGGCGATTTCGTCCAGCGGTGCGTCCGCACCGTGCTCGACGAAGGCGTCCCGGGCCGCCATGACGACCCGCTCACGGTTCCGGCTCGCGTCCGCGCGCAGCTTGGGCGCGCGGACCGGCGGCTCCGTGGTGCGGGTCGGCTCGACGGCGGCGGTGCTCACGCTGTGCTCCTCCCGGGTTCCGGGGAGTTTCTCCCCGCTTAGTCCTACGAAGAGCCAAACGGGGAATCCGTCCCCGGAAATTTCGCGTTCGAATGTGACCTGCGTCACATTCTGGCGAAGGCCCCTTGTCGGCCGGGTGCGGCGGATCGCCGGCGGGTCTCCGGGGAGCGTGGAGGGAGTGCGGAGGACACGTCGAGGGGGGGATTCGGGAGTGCGTCGAGAGCGCGTCGAGAGCGCGTCGAGGTTCGTCGCACGGACCCCGGGCGGGCCGCCGAGGCGCGGCAGGCCGGGGGGCCACACCTGGCGGGCCGAGCCCGGGCGACGTGGGCCGCGGCGGGCCCCCAGGGCGGGGGCGGCCGGCCGGGGGTGCGGCGGTGGCGCCACCGGCGCGCGTGGTCACCGGCATGGTCACCGGCATGGTCGCCGGCGTGGTGCAGGCCGGTTCAGGCCGGTTCGGGTCGGGGTAGGCGGGTTGGGTCCGACGGGTCGGGTCAGGCCGTTCGGGTCGGGTCAGGCGGTTCGGGTCCGACGGCGTGCGGGTCCCCGGCGATTCACCCGGCCGGGTGGCCGTCCGCGCTGCCCGCCAGCGCCACCGGCCGGCGCAGCGGGATCTCGAAGTGGACGGTGGCCACGCCGGGCCCGTGCTCACCGGTCGGACGGGCGTCGTAGACCTCCTCGGCGAGGCTGCGCCAGAATGCCTCGGCCCCCGGGACGGCGGTGTTTGTGTGCAGGTAGAGCCGCCGGTAGCCGCCCTCCTCGGCGGCGAACTCGCATGCGCGGCGCACGAGTTCGCGGGCCAGGCCGTGCCGGCGGTGCTCGGCCCGGACGTAGACCCGGACGAGCTGTGCGGTGGTGCCGGACGGGTAGCGCTCGGCGACCTCGCGCGGGTGCGGCGGGTGGGCCGGCCCGGTGGAGTGCAGTGCGGTGGTGGCGACCACCTCGCCGTCGCGGACGGCGACCAGCAGTGCGTGCCGGGGGTGGTCCAGGTAGTGCCCCTGGAGGTCGACCACGTCGGCGTGCCAGGCGGGCACGTAGCCGTAGCCGAACTCGCGGTAGAAGGTGTCGAGGATCAGCCGGCGCGCGCCCGGGATGTCCGAAGGCAGCGCATGCCGTACCAGATAGGGCTCATGACGGTTCATCAGGAATCTCCGACGGATCGGGCCGGGGTGGGTGACTGTCAGCGTACATGAAAACCACTTTCATCTAACGCGGCGGCGGAAGTGCGTACCGGCGTGTTGAAAATGAAAACGAATCCCGTTACGTTCCTCTCGCGGCCTGCCGAATCCGGCCTGCCGCCGTGTCTGCGTGTCCGTCGAGAGGGAGAGTCGTGGCGCATCTGCTGGTGATCGAGAGCTGGGTCGGCTCCATGAGCAGGTTGCTGCCGAGGGCGCTGGGGGAGAGCGGCCACCGCTTCACCTTCCTCACCCGGGACCTGCACCACTACCTGCGCGCCGCCCCCGCCGACGGCCCGCACCCGCTGCTCGCCGCGGAGAACATCCTCACCACCGACACCAACGACCCGGCCGTGCTGCTCCCGTACGCCGAACGGCTGCACGGGCTGCTCGGCTTCGACGGGGTGCTCTCCTCCTGCGACTACTACCTGCCGCAGGTCGCCCGGGTGGCCCGCCGGCTCGGACTGCCGGGGCCGGACCCGGAGGCGGTCGCCGCCGCCTGCCGCAAGGACGCCACCCGCCGCACCCTCGCCGGGGCCGGCGTCCCCGGGCCCGCGTACGCGCTCTGCGCCGACCGCGAGCAGGCCCGCGCCGCCGCCCGGGCGATCGGCTACCCGCTGGTCGTCAAGCCGGTCGACCTGTGTGCCGGGATGTTCGTCCGCGAGGTCGTCGACGAGGTCGAACTCCTCGCGGCCGTCCGGGCGCTGGAGGCCTTCCCGGTCAATGCGCGAGGCCAGCGGCGGGACCCGGTGGTCCTGATCGAGGAGCTGCTCACCGGGCCCGAGGTCAGCGTCGAGACGGTCTCCGCCGGCGGCGTCGCGCACGTCGTCGGGATCACCGACAAGAGCGTCGGCGGCGCGCCCGCGTTCGTCGAGACCGGTCACATGTTCCCCGCCGCGCTCGACCCCGCCGACGCGGCGGCCGCGGCCGACACCGCCGTCGCGGCGCTCTCCGCACTCGGCCTCGACCAGGTCGTCGCGCACACCGAGATCAAGCTGACCCCGGCCGGGCCCCGGGTAGTGGAGGTCAACCCGCGCCCGGCCGGGAACCGGATCACCGAACTGGTCCGGCGGGTCACCGGGGTGGACCTCGCCGCCGCCGCCGTCGACGTCGCCCTCGGCCGCCGCCCCGACCTGGCGGTCCACCCGACCGGCGTCGCCAGCGCGGCGATCGCCTTCCTGGTCCCCGGCGAGTTCCCCGTCCCGGGGGAGCGGCGGGCCGGGCTGCTGGACGGCTTCGACGGCGAGGCCGAGGTGCGCTGCGACCCCGCGGTGGTCGAGCTCAGCCTCGCCGGGCCCGGCCGCGAGGTGCGGCCCGCCACCAGCAACAACGAGTACCTCGGCCACGTCATGACCGCCGACACCGGCGGCGCCGGGGCCCGCGGCGCGGCCGAACGGCTGCTCGCCGGGCTGAGCCCCCGGTACGCGGCCGCCGCCTGTCCGGCCGAGCCCGCGGCGGTGCCCGCGTGAGCACCGCCGCTCCTGCCGCCTCCGCCACCCCCGTGGCCGCCGCCGAGCCCGTCACCGCCGTGGCAGGCTCCGCCGCTCCCGTCACCGCCACCGCCACCGCCGTGGCAGGCTCCGCGTTCGACCTGGTCGCCGACCGGGCCCGTGCCGGGGCGTACGGACCCGACCCGGCCGGCCTGCGGATCGCCCTCGCCTTCACCACCGCGCAGGCCGTCCGGCACACCGGTCGGGCCCAGGGCTACCGCAACGAGGTGCTCAGCCTCCGGCTCGACGCCGCCGTCGGCTCCTGCGCCGTCGAACCCGGCGAACTGCCCGCCGACGCGCTCACCGACTGCGTCGGCGCCACCGTCGCCGAGCTGCTCGCCCACCCGCTCTCCGCCGTCCGGGTCGCCGCACTGGACGCCTACCTCGGCCACTGCCGCCCGCACACCGCCGCCCACGGCGCCCGGGCGGTCACCCTGTCGGCCGGGTCCTCGCTGGAGAAGTCCCGGGCCCGGGCCGCCGCCGTGGTCGGCCTGCTGCCGCTCGCCGAGGTCCGCCGGGTGCTGGTCGTCGGAGTCGTCAACTCCCTCCTGGAACAGCTTCGTTCGCGAGGCGTCGGCTACCGTCCGTGCGACCTCAAGGGCGGCGCCACCGAGTGGGACGAGCCCGTGCACACCGACGCCCTCGCCCGGCTCGACGACTGCGACGCGATCCTCGCCTCCGGCATGACCCTCGGCAACGGCACCCTGGAGCCGCTGCTCGCGCACGCCCGCGCCACCGGCAAGCCACTGGTGCTGTTCGCCCAGACCGGCAGCGCCGTGCTGCCCCGGCTGATCGGCGACGGCGTCACCGCCGTCAGCGCCGAGCCCTACCCCTTCTTCTGGCTCGACGGCGGCCCCACCGTCCTCCACCTGTACGGAGGCGGGGCCCGATGACCGCCCTGCTCGACTCCGGCGCGGTGCTGGGCAACCCCGGTCTGCTGCCACTGCTCGGTCACACCCCGCTGGCCCGGATCACCACCCCGCTGCCGCACCCGCACCCGGGCTTCTGGGCCAAACTGGAGGGGCTCAGCGCGGGCGGCATGAAGGCCCGGTCCGCCGTCGCGATGCTCCGCGGCGCCCACGCCCGCGGCGAACTCCGGCCCGGCGCCACGGTGGTGGAGTCCACCTCGGGCACCATGGGCGTCGGCCTGGCCTTCGCCGGACAGGCGCTCGGCCACCCCGTCGTCCTGGTCGGCGACACCGAACTCGAACCGTCCATGCGGCAGTTGCTGCGCGCGTACGGCGCCCGCCTGGAACTGGTCGACCGGCCCGCCCGGCGCGGCGGCTGGCAGGCCGCCCGGCTGGCCCGGCTGCACGAGGTGCTGGAACGGCTGCCCGACGCCTACTGGCCCGACCAGTACAACAACCCCGACAATGCCGCCGGCTACCTGGCCATGGCCCAGGAGATCACCGCCGACCTCGACCACCTCGACGTCCTGGTCTGCAGCGTCGGCACCGGCGGACACAGCGCCGGCCTCGCCGGGGCGCTGCGCCGCCGGTGGCCCGGGCTGCGGATCATCGGCGTCGACTCGGTCGGCTCCACCATCTTCGGGCAGCCCGCCCGGCCCCGGCTGATGCGCGGCCTGGGCAGCTCCATCCACCCGCGCAACGTCGCCCACCAGGCCTTCGACGAAGTCCACTGGGTCGGTCCGGCCGAGGCGGTCGACACCTGCCGGCGGTTGGCCCGGGGGGCCTTCGTCAGCGGCGGCTGGTCCACCGGCGCGGTGGCGCTGGTCGCGGCCTGGGCCGCCCGGGTCCACCCCGGCGCCGCCGTGGCCACGGTCTTCCCCGACGGCCCGCACCGCTACCTCGGCACCGTGTACGACGACGCCTTCTGCCGGCGGCACGGCCTGGACGCGGAGCGGGCGGCGCTCCGCCCGATCGAGATCCCGCACCCGGCGGCCGTCGAGGTCAGCGGCTGGGCGCGCTGCCGCACCGGGAGCACCTCGCCGGCCGTCGCGGCGGTGGCCGTCCCCGCCGCAGCGGCTGCGACCGCCGCACCCGCCGCACTCGCCGCACCCGCCGTGCCGCCGGACCGGGCGGTCGTCGGCCCAGGCCCAGGCCCCGGCCCAGCCCCAGGCGCCGGCCCAGGCCCTGGCGGCACCGAACGAACCGAGGAGGACCGATGAGGCTCGACGTCCGTACCGTACGGCTCCTGCTCGCCGAGCCGCTGCGGATCTCCCGCTCGGTCACCACCGAACGCGACGCCGTCCAGCTCGCGCTCGGCCACGGCGGGCTGACCGGGCACGGCGAAGTGGTCAGCAGCGTCTACCTGCACCTGCCCACCGACCGGATCCGGCGCGAACTCGAAGGGCTGCGGCCCGCGTTGGAGCGGTTCCCGGACCCGGAGCAGGCGCTCGCCGAACTCCGCTGCGGCGCAGTCCCGTTCGAAGCCCTGCCGGCCGGTGTGCTGGCCGCCGTCGAGGCCGCGCTGCTCGACCTGGTCGGCAAGCGGGCCGGCGAGCCCGTCCACCGGCTGCTCGGCCGGGCCGAACCGGTGGCCGCGGCCACCGCCCGCACCATCGGGATCGAGCCGCCCGCGCGCGCCGCCGTCCAGGCCGCCCGCCTCGCCGACGCCGGCTTCACCGTCCTGAAGGTCAAGGCCGGTTCCGCCGACCCGGGCCTCGACCTCGTCCGGGTCCAGGCCGTCCACGAGGCCGCTCCGGAGGCCCGGCTGCTGCTGGACCCCAACGGCGCCTGGACGCCCGAACAGGCCCTCCAGCTGCTGCCCGCCTTCGCCGTCACCGGCGTCGTGGCCGTGGAACAGCCCATCGCCCCGGGGCACCCCGACGTGCTCGCCGCCGTCGCCGAGCGATCGCCGGTCCCGGTGATCGCCGACGAGGACGCCGTCACCTTCGAGGACGTCCGCCGCCTCGCCGGGCGGGTCCACGGCGTCAACCTCAAGCTCGCCAAGTGCGGGGGAGTCCACCAGGTGCTGCGGATCGAGGAGGCCCTGCGCGGCAGCGGCACCGAGCTGATGCTCGGCTGCCTGGCGGCCAGTTCGCTCGGCATCGCGCCGGCCGTCCACCTCGCCGACCGGGCCCGCTGGATCGACCTCGACGGGCACCTCCTGCTCGCCCACGACCCCTGGCAGGGCATCGGGGGCTCCGACGGCACCGTCCGCACACCGGACCGGGCCGGCCTCGGCGTGCTGCCCGTCCGGGAGGCCGTCCAGGGGTCCGTCCAGGCGGCGGCGCGGGGGGCCGTACCGCCCCCCGCCGCGGGCCGGGGTCCGCACGCCCACGCACACCCGCCCGCCCCACCCGCCCACGCCCGCCCGGTGGCCGGCCGGTGAGAATACTGCGCGCCGTACGGTCCTTCCCCCTGCCCGTACGGCTCCTGCTGGTCAACCAGCTCGGCGTCAACACCGGCTTCTACCTGCTCATCCCGTACCTGGCCGGCCACCTGGGCCACGACCTCGGACTCTCCGCGCTGGCCGTCGGCACCGTGCTCGGCCTGCGCAACCTCAGCCAGCAGGGCCTGTTCATCCTCGGCGGCTCGGCCGCCGACCGGCTCGGAGCACGCCGCGTCATCATCGCCGGGTGTGCGCTGCGCAGCGTCGGCTTCGGGCTGTTCGCGCTCGGCGACTCGCTCGGCATACTGCTCGCCGCGTCCGCGCTCAGCGGCCTGGCCGGCGCGCTGTTCAACCCGGCCGTGCGGACGTACGTCGCGCACGAGTCCGCCGACCGCAAGGCCGAGGCGTTCGCGCTGTTCGGCGTGTTCGCCACCACCGGCGCACTGGCCGGGCCGCTGCTCGGCACCGTCCTGCTGCTGGTCGACTTCCGGGCGGCCGCGCTCACCGCGGCCGGCATCTTCGCCGTGCTCACCGTCGCCCAGGCGCTCGCCCTGCCCGAGCGGGCCGTTCCGCCGCCGCCGCGCGGAGTGCTCGCGGACTGGCGCGAAGTCGCCGCCGACCGCCGGTTCCTGGCGTTCTCGCTGGCCATGGTCGGCCTGTTCGGGATGGAGAGCCAGCTCTACCTGCTGCTGCCCGACGCCGCCCGCCGCGCGACCGGGTGGGAGGGGGCGGTCAGCCTGGTCTTCCTGACCAGCACCCTGGCCAACCTCACCCTCCAACTCCGCATCACCACAAGGCTCCAGAGGGACGGGCCGGCCACCCGCTGGATCCCGCTCGGCCTCGCCGTCGCCGCCACCGGCTTCCTGCTGCCGCTCGTCGCTCCCGGTCTGCCCGGCGTCCTGGGCGGAGTGCTGCTGCTCCAACTCGGCCTGATGACCGCCCAGCCGTTCGTCCTGGCACTCATCCCCGCGTTCGGGCGCGCCGGCCTCACCGGTACCTACTACGGCCTCTACTACGTGGTCTCCGGATTCGCCGCGGCCCTCGGCAACACCGCGGTCGGCCGGGCCATGGACAGTGCCGCCACCGCCCCCTGGCTGCTCTGCGCCGCGCTCGGCCTCGCCTCCGCCGCCGCTCTCGCCCGGCTGCACCGCACCGGGCGGCTCCCCGCCCCCGCCCGCCCTCTCCCCAGCGAGGCCCGATGACGCCCCGGCCCGTTCCGCCCCCGCCCGCCCCGACTCCCTCCGCCCCGACCACCTCCGCACCGACCGGGGCCACCTCCGCGCGGCCCCTTCCGGGCGAGCACCGCAACCTGCTCACCGACGACCCCGAGCTCTACGAACTCCGCTTCCCCGACCCGGGGTTCACCGCCGCCCGGTGGGCCGAGTCGGTGCTCCGCGAGCACGGCGCCGGACCGGACGTGCTCGACCTCGGCTGCGGCACCGGCCGGGACGCCGAGTGGCTGCACCGCGCCGCCGGGCGGACCGTCACCGGCCTGGACAGCTCCGCGACGATGATCGAGTACGCCCGCGCCCGCCACCCCGGGCCCGCCTACCACGTCGGCGACATGCGGACCTTCCACTTCGCGCCGGACCGGTTCGACGCGGCGCTCTGCCTGGACAGCGCGCTGCTCTACTGCCACACCAACGCGGATCTCGACGCCCTGCTCGGCCGGCTCGGACGCCACCTGCGCCCCGGCGGCCTGCTGGTCGCCGAGATGCGCAACGGCGCGTTCTTCCTCGGCCGCACCGAACTCCTGGACACCCCGAGGGTCGACACCGTCACCCGCGACGGCGTCACCCTCACCTCCCACACCACCCTGTGGATCGACCGCGCCGCCCAACTCCTGCGCCGCACCCGGATCTGGACCGGCGACGACGGCGCCGCGCCGGTCGAGCAGCACTCCGCCTGGCGGCTCCTCTTCCCGCAGGAGCTGCGCCACCTGCTCGCCGCCCACGGCTTCACCGTGCTCGCCCTCTACGACCGCCCCGGCCCGCGCACCGAACCGCCCTGGACGGACGGCGACCGCCCCGCCGACACCGCCGACGAGGACCGACTCCACCTGGTCGCCCGGCTCGACCCCCGCGCAAGAAAGAGAAGTTGACCCCATGGACCGTCCGCACCCCCGCCCGTCCTCCGCGACACCCGCCCGCCCGACCGCCCGCCCGTCGACCGCTCACCCGGCGGACGCTCACCCGGCGGACGCCCGCCCGACCGCCCGCCCCGACGCCCGCCCGTCCGCCCGGCCGGTGGCCCGCCGCACCCTGCTCGCCGCCTCCGCCGGGGCGGTCGGAGCCGTCGGAACCCTCGGCCTCGCCGCCTGCTCCCCGGGCCCCGCGGGCACCCCCTCCGACGCCGCGGCCACCGCCTCCGCCACCCCGCGGCGCGGCGGCCGGCTGCGCGCCCTGTTCGCCGGCGGCGGCGCCAACGAGACCCTCGACCCGCACCTGGTCAACCTGTTCGCCGACGCGGCCCGCGCCAAGGCGCTCTACGAGAAGCTCGCCGACTCCGGCTCCGACCTCGCCGCCGTCCCCCGCCTCGCCGCCGGCTGGGAGCCCAACGCCGGCCTCGACACCTGGACCGTCCGCCTGCGCGAGGCCGCGTTCCACGACGGCCGCCCGGTCACCGCCGCCGACGTGCTGTTCAGCTACCGCCGGATAGCCGATCCCAAGCGGGCGTTCCGGGCCAGGGCCTCCCTCGAACCGGTCGACCTCGCCGCCAGCCGCGCGCTCGACGCCCGCACCGTCGAGTTCCGGCTCAAGCGCCCCTACGCCGAATTCCCCAACGTACTGGCCGCGTTCGGCGCCTACGTCGTCCCGGACGGCACCGAGGACTTCCGGCAGCCGGTCGGCTCCGGCCCGTTCTCCTTCGTCTCGTTCAAGCCCGGCACCTCGCTGCTGGTCCGGCGGTTCGACGGCTACTGGGACGGCGCACCGCACCTCGACGAGCTGGAGATCCTCGGCGCCGCCGAGGAGTCCGCCCGCGCCAACGCCCTGCTCGCCGGACAGGCCGAGTACGCGCACGAGTTGACCCCCGCCACCGCCCGCGCGCACGAGCACGGCGGCCGGATCGGCATCGTGCGGCTGCGCAACAGCGCCATGCAGGGCTTCGTGATGAAGACCGACCGGCCGCCCTTCGACGACGTCCGGGTCCGGCAGGCCTTCTTCCTCATCGCCGACCGGCGGGAGCTGGTCGACGGCGCCCTCTCCGGCGCCGGCGAGATCGGCAACGACCTGTTCGGCAAGGGCGCCCAGTACTACCCGGCCGGACTCCCGCAGCGCACCCAGGACCTCGACCGGGCCCGCGCCCTGCTGCGCGAGGCGGGCGCCGAGGGCCTGAAGGTCACCCTCGACACCTCCCCGGTCGCGGCCGGGTTCGTGGAGGCGGCCGGCATCCTCAAGGAGCAGGCCGCCAAGGCCGGCGTCACCGTGGAGGTCAAGGTCGGCAACAAGGACACCTACTGGAAGGACATCCTGGACGGCGGCGTGTTCGCCTCCTACCGCTCCGGCGCGCTGCCCATCGAGTCGCACATCTCCCAGCGGCTGCTGTCCGCCTCCACCACCAACGCCACCCACTGGCGGCGCCCCGACTTCGACGACCTGTACACCCAGGCCCAGTCCACGGCCGACCCGGCCGCCCGCGCCGCCCTCTACGAGCGGATGCAGCGCCGGCTGTACGACGAGGGCGGCTTCCTGATCTGGGGCTTCGCCGACTGGATCGTCGGCACGGCGCAACGCCTGCGCGGGGTCTCCGCCGAGGCCCCGGCCAACACCCTCGACTGGGCCAGGTTCGACAAGGTCTGGCTGGCATGACGACGCCGCTGCGCGGCTGGGCCGGGCGCCGGCTGCTGCTCGGCGCCGGGCAGATCGCGGCCGTCCCGGTCCTGGTCTTCGCCCTGACCGAGGCGCTGCCCGGCGACGCCGCCGTCACCATCGCCGGGGACGACCCCGATCCGGCGCGGATCGCCGCGGTCCGCGCGGCGCTGCGGCTGGACCGGCCGGCGGCGGAGCGGTTCGCCGACTGGGCGGGGGAGTTGGCCCACGGCGAACTCGGCAGCTCGCTGGTGAGCGGTCGCCCGGTCGCCGGCTACCTCGCCGACGGCCTCGCCCCGACCCTCCTGCTGGCCTCGCTCACCCTCACCCTGCTCGTCCCCACGGCGGTCGGCCTCGGCATGCTCGCCGCCCGCCGCGAGGGCGGCCCGCTGGACCGCGTCATCAGCACCGCGACCCTCGGGGTGTACGCGGTACCGGAGTTCGCGCTCGGGGTGCTGCTCACCGCGGTCTTCGCGCTCCGCCTCGGCTGGCTGCCGCCGACCGCCGTCGGCGGTGTCGGGCAGCAGCCGGCCGTCCTGGTGCTGCCGGTGGTGGTGCTGCTGGCCCGCCCGGTCTGCTCCGTCGCCCGTCTCGTCCGGGCCGGCCTGATCGAGGCGATGGCCGCCCCGTACGCCGTCCACGCGCTGCGCTGCGGCGTCCCGCCGACCCGGGTCCGCTGGACGCACGCCCTCCCCAACGCGCTCGCCCCGGCCGCCCAGCAGCTCGCCCGCACCGCCGACTGGCTGCTCTGCGGTGTGATCGTGGCCGAGGCCCTGTTCGTGATCCCCGGCCTGGGCACCGTCCTGCTGGACGCCGTCGCCGCCCGCGACGTCCCCGTGGTGCAGGGCCTCGCGGTCCTCTTCGGTGTGGTGACGGTCGTCCTCAACCTGGGCGCCGACCTGGTCGCCCGCCGGCTCGCCCCGCGCGCAGAGGTGGCGGTGTGACGGGCGCCCGCCCGGCTGCCGCCGAGCCGCCCGCCGGGCCACCCGCCGCCGGGCCACCCGCCGCCGCGCCGTCCCAGCCGAGCCCGCCGCGGCCCGGGCGCGGCCGCGGCACCGGGGGAGGTGACGGCGTGGGGAAGTACGCGCTCGGCGCCGCCCTGATCGCCGTGCCGTTGTTGCTCGCCCTGGTCGGACCGCTCGTCGCGGGGGAGCCGGGGCCGCGCGGGGTGTCGTTCACGGCCGGCGGCGGGCACTGGCTGGGCACCGACTTCACCGGCCGCGACGTGTGGCGCCAAGTCCTGCTCGGCGGTCGGTCGGTGGTGCTCGTGGCGCTAGCCGCGACGGTCCTCGCCTACGCGCTGGCGCTGCCGCTGGCGCTGGCCGCCGCGCTGACCGGGAGGACCTGGGTGGAGGAGCTGCTGTTGAGGCCGCTGGACGTGCTGATCGCCGTGCCCTCGCTGCTGCTGGTGCTGCTGGTCGCCACCGCGCTGGAACCCGGTCCGGCCGGGCTCGCCGTGCTGGTCGGGGCGGCGGCGGTGCCGGACGTCGCTCGGGTGGTCCACGCGGCGGCGGTGGAGGCGGCGGCCCGGCCGGTCGTGGAGGCGCTGCGGCTGCACGGGGAGTCGTGGTGGCGGATCGCCCTCGGCCAGGTCGCCCGGACGATCCGCCGTACGCTCGCCGCCGACGCCGGCACCCGGCTGGTCGGCGCGCTGTACCTGGTCGCCACGGCGGCGTTCCTCGGGGTCGGCGTGCAACCGGACGCCGCCGACTGGGCGGTGATGGTCGACCGCAACCGGCCGGGGCTCTTCCTCCAGCCCTGGGCCGTGGTCGTTCCGGCGCTGCTCGTGGCCGGGCTCTCCACCGGCACCAACCTGCTGTTCGACGCCGCCCTGCACCGGGCCGGCGGGAAGGGAGCCCGGCGGTGACCGGACCGGTGCTGGTGAGTGTGGACGGCCTGGGGGTCGCGGTCGGCGCGCGGGTGCTGGTGGACGGCGTCAGCCTGCGGGTCCGGTCCGGCCGGGTGACCGCGCTGGTCGGGCCGTCCGGCAGCGGCAAGACCACCACCGCGCTCGCCCTGCTCGGCGTGTACCCGGACGGCGCGCGGGTGACCGGTGCGGTGACCGGCGGCGTCGCACCCGGGGACGCGGTGCGCGTCGGCCACGTGCCGCAGCACCCCGCCACCGTGCTCAACCCGGCCCGCCGGGTCGGCGTGCTGCTGCGCGACCTCGCCCGGGTGCACGGCGGCGGCCCCGAGGCCGTCCGCCGGGTCCTGCTGGACGCCGAACTGGCCGATGTGGAAGGGGTGTTGCGGCGGTTCCCGCACCAGCTGTCCGGCGGCCAGCAGCAGCGCGTGGTGCTCGCCCAGGCGCTGCTGACCGGGGCCCGGGTGATCGTCGCCGACGAGCCCACCACCGGACAGGACCCGCGCACCGCCGCCCGGGTGACCGCCCTGCTCGGTCGGCTCGTCGCGCGCGGCACCGGACTGCTCCTGCTCAGCCACGACCTGCGCACGGTAAGGGAGTTGGCCGACGAGGTGGTGGTCCTGGAGGCCGGCCGGGCGGTGCGGACCGGCCCGCCCGCCGAGGTCCTCCCGGCGGTTCCGCGACCGGTTCCGCGAGTCCTGCCGGTTGCGTCCGCCTCGGCCGCGCCGTCCGCGCCGTCCGCGCCGTTCGTCTCGCCCGCTCCGCCCGCTCCGCCCGCTCCGTCCGCTCCGCAGGTTCCGGCCCGGCCGGGCCGCCCGGCACCGGGGCCGGTCCGCCTGTCCGTCACCGGCCTCACCGCCCGGCACCCCGGCGGCGTGACCGTGCTGCACGGCATCGCGCTGACGCTGCGGGCGGGGGAGTGCCTGGCCCTGGTCGGCCGCTCCGGCAGCGGCAAGACCACCTTGGGGCGCTGCCTGGCCGGGCTGCACCCGCGCCACGACGGCGCCGTCCTCCTCGACGGCGAGCCGTTGCCGCGCAGCGTCCGGCGCCGGGGCCGGCGGCGGTTGGCGGCCGTCCAGTACGTGTTCCAGGACGCCAGGAGCGCGTTCGCCGACCACCGTCCGGTCCTCGACCAGGTGGCCCGGGCGGCCGTCCGGCTCCGCGGCCGCTCACCGTCCGCCGCCGCGGAGGAGGCCCGGAGCCTGCTGGCCGAGCTGGGACTGGACCCGGCGAAGGCGGCCCGCCCGCCCGCCGGGCTCTCCGGCGGCGAGCTGCAACGGGCTGCCCTGGCAAGGGCGCTGGTGGCCGACCCGGCGGTGCTGATCTGCGACGAGATCACCTCCGGACTCGACGCCGGCACCCGGGAGGCGATCCTCGCCCGCCTCGCGGAGCGGCGGGACCGCACCGGCCTCGCACTGCTCTTCATCTCCCACGACCCGGCCGCCGTCGGCGCGCTGGCGGACTCGGTCGTCACCATGGCGGAGGGCAGGCTGGCCACCGCCGGGCCCGTCCCGGCGACGCAGTGGACGGAGTGTCAGACCCCTGGGCTAACGTCACCGGCATGAACACCGTGACCGCAGCTGTTCCCGCCCCCGAGGCACTCGCCGCACTGGTCGACGTCCTGGCCGCCCGGGCGGCGGGCGACCGCGGCACGCCCGGTCCGGACGCCGCCACCCTCGCGGAGACGGCCCGCCGGGCGTTCGCCGCCGAGCGGCCCGGCCCGCTGCCCGACCACTGGTGGCTGGCCGTCCCCGGCGAGACGTACGAGGCGGCGTTCGCGGTCCTCGGCCTGCACGACCGGATACCCGTCACCGTCCGCTACGGCCTGGCCGCGCAGGAGGACGACGAGAAGTACGCCCCGGACGCGGTGCACCGGGTGTTCGTCACGCCCGAGTACGCGGGCTGGCGCCTGATCTACGCCGAGTCGCCGCTGCGGGAGACGACGTGGTGGCCGCACGAGGTCGTCGAGCGCCTCAGCGCCGCCTGCGGCCGGGCCCAGGTCTTCTTCCAGGACCCCTTCGCCGACTCCGTCATCTGGGCTGCGGCGGAGCAGGGCACGCTGGTCCGCGGCTACTGGCGCGGTGAGGACCAGGAGTGGACGGGCGAGCCGCTCGCCTGGGAGCCGCTGCCCGGTTCCGGCGGCGTGGGCGGTGGCGCCGGCGAGGAGGCGGAGGAGTACGACCCGGACGAGGACGAGGACGAGGACGACTTCGACGGTGCCGAGCCCAACGCCTCCCGGGTGCAGTCGATCGGCGTGGCCGCGGCGGGCCTGTCCGTCGACCCGGCGGCCATCACCGCCGAGACCCCGGTCCGCGGCCACGGCTGGCTCGCCCTCACCGCTCCGGGAGCGGGCCACGACGGCTTCGAGCGGGACCCTCTGCTCTGACCCGCGCTTCCGTCCACCGCCGACGCCCGTGGGAACCACGGCCCGCGGGGCACCGTCCGGCCCGCCGCCCGGCGTGGCCGGACTTCGGCACGCCCGGCCGCGGGGGCGTGCGCCCGGACCTCCCGCCTCCCACCCCGGACCCGCGCCCGCACACGCGCCGGTCCTGCGTGCCGTGCCGTGCCGGGGTCGCCTCGTCGGCCTAGGCTGAACTCGCCCGGGCGGCCGGTCGGCCGTGGGAGTCGGGAGGGGCCCGGCGGCCGGGACCAGGAGGTGCGCGATGGGCAGCGGTGAGGCAACGGCCACGGTGCGCTGTGTAGCGGCCGTTCCGTGCTGGGTGAGCCTGGTGGCGCGCGATCTCGACGCGGCCAAGGCGTTCTACGGGCCGCTGCTGGGCTGGGAGTTCGAGCCGGCGCCGGACCGTTTCGGCCCGTACGTGCACGCGGTGACCGGAGGGGAGGCGGTCGCCGGGCTCGGCGTGGCGGGCGGCGGCTGGGCCATGCCCGTCGCGTGGACGAGCTACTTCGGCACCGAGAGTGCCGACGCCGCCGCCGACGCGGTCCGTGAGCGGGGGGCGACACTCGCCGTCGGCCCGCTCACCTTCGACGCGGGGCGGGTCGCGTTCGCGGCCGACCCGGCGGGCGCGGTGTTCGGGATCTGGGAGGGCCCGCCGGGCCGGGCGCGGCAACTGGACCTGCCGGGCGCTCCGGTCTGGATCGAGCTCCGCACGCCCGACCCCTTCGCGGCCGCGCTCTTCTACGGCGAGGTGTTCCGCTGGGACGGCCGGGACCCGGAGCGTTTCGAGGTGCGCTGGGAGCACGACCGGGTGGTGCTGCGGGCGGAGGGGCACAGCGTCGCCGCCCTCGCCAGGGAGCAGGCGGGCGGCGCGGCGGGGATGCCCCCGCACTGGGAGGTGTCGTTCTCGGTGCCGGACACCGATGCCGCGCTGGCCAGGGCGGAGGCGCTGGGCGGGGCGGTGATCGGCCCGGCCTTCGACTCGCCGTACGGGCGGGTGGCCCGGCTCCGGGACCCGGAGGGCGGCCGGTTCGCGGTGATCAGCCCGAAGCGCTGAGGCGGTGCGGCGGTCGCCGAGCCGACCCTGAGCCGACCGCTGAGCCGACCGCTGAGCCGATCGTCGCGGCGGTCGCCGAGCCGGTCGCCGGGGCCGGTCCTCCGGGTCACGGCCCGGCTTCGGCGACCTCCGTCCGCGCGGCCCGCAGCCGTTCGGCGAGCGCGGCGCGGGCGTCGGCCGGCAGTGCCTTGCGGGCGGCCGCGTAGAGCTGCTTCTCCTCCGTTGCCAGGTGTCGGCGGAGCAGTCCCGCGAGCCCCTGCAGCAGGGTGCCCGTGGTCGGGTCTCCGGGCGGGAGTCCCTGCAGGTCGGAGAGGTACTGGCCGATCGCGAGGTGGTCGTGGATGCACCGGAAGACCAGCGCACCGCCGTCGGGTACGTCGTGCTGGACGACCGGGAACAGGTGCTCCTCCTCGGCGGCGCAGTGGCTGAACAGCAGGTCGGTGAGGAGCCCGACGGCCTCGTCGAGCGCCCCGGACGCCTCCGCGGCTCCCCCACTCGCCGCACTCCCCGGGGGGCCGGATGCCGCCGCCACCTCGGACGGCTCCGCCGTCCCTGCGGCCGCGTCCGCCGTCCCTGCGGCCTCCGGTGAGGCCTCCGACGCCCCGGAGGGCGGTTCGAGCCCGGCCTCGATCCGGGCGAGCAGGTCCTCCACCGCCCGGTGCTCCGCGGTGAACTCGTCCAGGATGTCCGGCCTGCGGCTCATGGCGCACCCGCCTCCCGTCCGGTCTCGTCCGGTCTCGTCCGATGTGTCCCGACACCTCCAGTATCCGGCGTCGCGGTACGCACCCGGGTGCCCGTCCGGCGACGGAGCAGGTCAGGGGCGAGACAGGGCGAGACAGGGCGGGACAGGGCGGGACAGGGCAGCGGAGGGCGGGGGAGGGGACGGCGGGAGCGGCGAGGCCGCGGTCCGGCGGGTCAGGGGCGGTCCCGCCGCCCGGTGAGGGCGAGCAGGCGG
This sequence comes from Kitasatospora sp. NPDC042419, assembly GCF_056437345.1. Classification (NCBI taxonomy): domain Bacteria; kingdom Bacillati; phylum Actinomycetota; class Actinomycetes; order Kitasatosporales; family Streptomycetaceae; genus Kitasatospora; species Kitasatospora sp. NPDC042419. The sequence continues at coordinate 15,170 of NZ_JBWKAW010000033.1, read as the reverse complement.
GTCTGCGGGGCGGCGTCGGCCGGGACGGGGAGCGGCGGGTCGAAGAGGCCGCTGCCGGAGAGGTCCCCGTAGCCGGTGTACTCGCCGAGCGCGAAGTCCACCAGCCCGGCGGGCAGCCGGGTGCGGCGGTGGATGCCCTCGGCGAGGTCCCAGGTGTGCACGACGGCGTCGGCGGTGAGCTGGTCCAGGTAGTACCGGCCGGAGACGTCGCCGAAGGAGAGGTGGACGGTGAGTTCGGTGGCGCCGGGCACGGCGAACGCGTCGCGGGCGGCCTCGGCGGCGGCCGTCCACGTGGCGACCGGGTCGGTGCCGAGCACGTCGCCGTCGAACCGGCCGCCGACCTCCGGGACGGTCGAGCCCATCAGCAGCTCGGGCACCCAGAGCTGCTCGGCGGTGAGGTGGTTGACCAGATCCCGGACGGACCAGTCGGCGCACGGTGTGGGCGCGTCCCACTGGTCGGGGGTGACCAGTCGCACACGGTCGCCGAACGCGGTGAGGGCCTCGGCGTACGGGGTGTCCGGCCGGGCCGCCTTCCGGTGTTCCCTGCGGTGAGCCATGTCTCCACCCTGCCCTCCGGAGCTCCGCCGCGCGCGCCGGTGGCCCGCCCCGGGCTCCCTCCCGGGCGCCCCGCCGGGCTCCCGCGCTGGTTCCCCGCCGGGTTGCCGCGCCGGATTCCCCTGCCGGGCCGGGTGGACGTGCCCCGCCCCGCCCCGCCCCGGCGCGCACCTCCGTACGCCGGTCTACACCACTTCTTGACTCGCCCACGCCAAATCTCCCCGGTCAGGCTGGTTGTTCAAATTCAAACTTCCAGGTACGGTCGAACAGCGCTGGTTCGAATTTGAACAAACCAGCTTCCTCGACCGACCCCCCATCGATGGAGACGCGCATGCCGAGCAGCAGCCCGAGCACGACCGCCCCCACCACCACCTCCGCTTCGGCCCGGGCGATCCCCGAGTCCGGAGTGACCTCACCGCACGCCTACGACGTCGGCCTGTTGCTGCTGCGCGTGGTCCTCGGCCTGACCATGGCCGCGCACGGCAGCCAGAAGCTGTTCGGCTGGTTCGGCGGCGGCGGTATCGACGGCACCGGTCAGTTCTTCGACATGAGCGGTTACCCGGCGCCCAAGGCCATGGCCGTCGTGGCCGGCCTCACCGAGGTCGGGGGCGGGCTCGCGCTCGTCGTCGGCCTGCTGACCCCGCTGGCCGCCGCCGCGATCCTCGGCACCATGCTCAACGCCCTCGCCGTCACCTGGAGCAGCACCTTCTTCGCCGCCAAGGGCGGCAGCGAGTACGAGCTGCTGCTGATCGCCGCCTCCGCCGCGCTCGCGCTGACCGGTCCCGGCCGCTACGCCGTGGACCGCTACCTGCCCGTGGTGCGCTCGCACCGACTGCTGTACGGCGCGGCCGCCGTCCTGGTCGGGCTGGTGACGGCGGGCGTGGTCCTGCTCGTGCGCAAGTGACGGACCCGTACCGCGGCGGCTCGCGGGCGTGCACCCGGAAAACGGGTTGCGAGGCCCGGAGCCGCCGGGTTTCAGTAGGGGCCGCCGGTCGACGACCGGCGGCCCCTCGCCTGTCCGCGGCCGCGTCCGCGACCGGCGGTGGTCCCCTGCGGCGTGGTGAAAGTGGTGGGTTTGTGCCCAGGTCGACAGCGAGCGCTCTTCGTACGCCCCGGACGGAGCCCGCATCGCCCGGACCGGCCGCCACTCGGCCGGTCTGATCCGACCGCGGCTCCGCCTCCGGGGCGGACGGACGGCGCTCGCCTCATCCCGAGCCGACCGGTCCGACCGCATCCCGCAGGGAGCCACCCGACGTGTCCCGACGACACCGCAAGCACCACACCGACCACCTCGACGCCGATGACCTCGACGCCGACCATCGCGCAGCCGACCACCGCGCAGCCGACCGCCTCGAAGTCGACCGCCTGGAACTCGCCTCCGAGTACGCGGAGTTCCACGCCCACGCCCACCCGGAGCGGTCCGGCCGCCGCACCGGCCGGCGGTCCGGCGAACCGGCGGGCCGCACCGCGGAGTCCTTCCGGTGCCGCAACTGCCACCTGGACGTGCCGATGCGCGCGCCCGGCACCGTGCACCGGAACCACTGCCCGAACTGCCTGTTCAGCCTGCACCTGGACGACCGCGTCCCCGGCGACCGGGCGTCCGAGTGCCGGGCCCGGATGGAGCCCATCTCGATCTCGGTGCGCGGCGCCGGCGAGTGGGTCATCATCCACCGCTGCACCGCCTGCGACGAGTTGAGCGCCAACCGGGCGGCCGGTGACGACAGCCCGCTGCTCCTGCTCCGGATGGCGACCCGGCCGCTGGCCCAGCCGCCGTTCCCGCTGGAGCTCCTGGCCGGCCTGTAGGGCGCGCACCCCGGCCGGGTGTGCGGGACTCCCTGACGCCCCGCCACAGCGCCGCCCGCCGGGGCCTCTCCGGAGCCCCGGCGGGCGGGGGTCCGTCACTGTCGGACTCGCCACGGCCGTCCGCGAACGGAACACCCCATCATGGGCGCGGCCGTTCGGTTTTCGTCCGTTCCGAGGCCTTCCCCTCGTCATGTGATGTGTGCCATTGTACATGTCACACTCCCCACCGGTGCTCGACGGAGCCGCCCCACGGCGCCGCCGCAACGGTCCTCACCCCCCCACAGGCCGCGCCCCCAACGCGGCTGACCAGGCCCGGAGGCCCCCACGTGAGAGCCGCACGCCCTCTGCACCAACTACCCCACATTGCCAGGCTGTTGACGCTTGCCCTGGCGCTGCTCCTGTCGTTCGGCCTGTTCGCCCCGCGCAGCCAGGCCGCCCCCGCCCCGGCCTCGCCGCAGCCCGGCGGCGGCTCGCCCGCGGCCTCGGCCGCCCCCACCGACCCGGCCCCCCAGCCGGCCATCGGTGAGACGCCCGACGACCACGGCAAGAACCGGCCGGTGCCCGCCCGCGAGCGCGCCCCGTTCTCGACCACCGTGCCCGACCGGGCCGACGGCCAGTCGAAGGCCGCCAAGGACACCGCGCTCGCCAAGAGCTTCGGCGAGAGCGCGGCCGCCGCGGCCGCCGAACAGCCCTGCAACGTGTCCGACTTCACCGGCCGGAGCGGCACCGCCCTGGTCCAGGCGATCAAGGCCGCCGACCTCGGCTGCATCAACAGCCTGTTCGTCCTGACCGGCGGCGACGCCAGTGGGGCCTTCCGCGAGTCCCAGATGACCTCCGTGGCGTACGCCCTGCGCGACAACGCCGCCAACTACCCGGGCGACAACACCACTTCCACCGCCCAGCTGGTGCTCTACCTGCGCGCCGGCTACTTCGTGCAGTGGTACCACCCGGCCGACGTCGGCACCTACGGCACCGCCCTGCAGACCGCGATCCGGTCCGCGCTGGACGGCTTCTTCGGCAACTCCCACTCGCGTGACGTCACCGCCGCCAACGCCGCCACGCTCGGCGAGGCGATCACCCTGATCGACAGCGCCCAGGAGAACACCCGCTACATACCGGTCGTCAAGCGGCTGCTGAACGACTACAACGCCGCCACCCACAACCCGGCCGGGATGGGCAACGCGCTCAACAGCGTCTTCACCGTGCTCTGGCGCGGCCACCAGACGACGGGCTTCGCCGCCGCCGTCCAGGCCGACCCGAGCGTGCTCGACGCGCTGTACTCCTTCGCCTCCGCCAACAACGCGCAACTCGGCGGCGACTACAGCTTCCTGGTGTACAACGCGACCCGCGAGCTCGGCCGCTTCCTGAAGTACGAGCCGCTCCGGGCCAAGGTCCGGCCGATGGAGAAGGGCCTGGCCGACCAGTCCGCGCCGTCCGGTCGCACCGCCTACCAGTGGGCCGCCGTCGCGGAGATGGGCGAGGCCTTCGACCCGGGCAACTGCTCGTACTACGGCACCTGTGACTCGGCCAACCGGCTCAAGTCGGCCGTCCTGACGGTCAACCACACCTGCAGCCCGAGCATCCGCATCCTCGCCCAGGCCCTCGACGCGAGCCAGCTCGCCACCGCCTGCTCCAGCCTGACGTCCCAGGACGCCTACTTCCACACGGTGGCGAAGGACAACGGCCCGGTGGCCGACGACCGGAACACCACCATCGAGGTCGTGGTCTTCCACTCCCGGTTCGACTACGGGGTGTTCGCCGCGAGCATCTACGGCATCGACACCAACAACGGCGGCATGTACCTGGAGGGCAAGCCCGCCGAGGCCGGCAACCAGCCGCGCTTCCTCGCCTACGAGGCCGAGTGGGCGCGCCCCGACTTCCAGATCTGGAACCTCAACCACGAGTACACCCACTACCTCGACGGCCGGTTCGACATGTACGGCGACTTCAACGCCGGCATGACCACCCCGACCGTCTGGTGGGTCGAGGGCTTCGCCGAGTACGTCTCCTACGGGTACCGCAAGGTGTCGTACGACGCGGCGATCTCCGCCGCCGGTCAGCACACCTACAAGCTCTCCACCCTCTTCGACACCACCTACAACAACTCCGACTCGGAGCGGGTCTACCGCTGGGGCTACCTGGCCGTCCGCTACATGCTGGAGCAGCACCGCAGCGACATGGACGCCGTGCTCGCCAAGTACCGCTCCGGTGACTGGGCCGGTGCCCGCACCTACCTCACCAGCACCATCGGCACCCGCTACGACGCGGACTTCGACCGCTGGCTGACCGCCTGCGCCGCCGGCGCCTGCAACACCCCCACCCCGGGCAACCAGTCGCCCACCGCCGCCTTCGGCACCGCGATCGGCGAGCTGGCCGTCACCTTCACCGACCGCTCGACCGACCCGGACGGGACGATCACCGCCCGCGCCTGGGACTTCGGTGACGGCACCACCGCCACCACCACCAACCCGACCAAGTGGTACACCAAGGCGGGCACCTACACCGTCACGCTCACGGTGACCGACGACAAGGGTGCCACCGCGACCGCCCGGCAGAACGTCACCGTCGCGGGCCTGCCCGAGTGCTCCGGCGCCGACGTCCGGCAGCTGGACAAGAACTGCCGCCGCAGCAACCTCGCGGCGACCACCGGGAACTACACCCACTTCTACCTGTACCTGCCGGCCGGGGTGAAGCAGCTGAAGCTGACCAGCACCGGCGGCACCGGCAACGCCGACCTCTACTACAACGCCGGCAGCTGGGCGTACACCAACGCGTACACCGCCCGGTCGGTCAACGCCTCCAACAACACCGAGACCCTGACCATCACCAACCCGCCCGCAGGCTACGTGTTCGTCAGCCTGTACGCCCAGCAGGGCTTCTCCGGGGCGAACATCAAGGCCGAGTACTGACGGTCGGCCAACGGGCCAACAGGCCAACCGGCCAACAAGCCGACAGGCCGACAGGCTGGCCGGCGACGGCTGACGGCCGCCGGCGACGACCGAGCGGCTGACGGTCGAGGACCGAGCGGCCGGCCGCGACAGGAAGGCTGACCGGGTGCCCCCGGCGGTGCGCGAACGCGCACCGCCGGGGGCACCCTTCCGTCCGGGGCCTACGCCCCGACCCGGACCAGTGCCAGCGTGATGTTGTCCGGGCCGCCGGCCTCGATCGCGGCCTTCCAGAGGGCGAACGCCGCCCGCCCGCCGGCCCGTCCGGGCTCCTCGTCCGGGCGGTCCACCAGGGCGAACAGCTCGTCCTCCGGCAGCGGATCGGTCAGCCCGTCGCTGCACACCAGGTACCGGTCGCCGGTGGCGAGCGGCGCGCAGCGCACGTGCGGTTCGACGAAGGTGAGGCCGAGCGAGCCGCCGAGCGACTGGGTGACCATGGCGGTGGTGCGCCGGCCGGGCGGCAGCGGCGGGCTGTCGTCCACGCTGACCCGGCGCAGCTCCGTCGCCTCCACCCGGTAGACCCGGCTGTCGCCGACGTTGAAGACCACCGCCCGGTCGGTCAGCAGCACCACGCCCGCGACGGTCGTCCCCATCGCGGCCAGCTCCGGCTCGTCGGCCGCCGCCGCGTACACCGCCCGGTTGCAGGCCTGGAGCGTCTCCCGGACGCTCTCCTCGCCGTCGAGGTCCGGTCCGGCGGCCGCCAGCCGCCGGGCGACCAGGGCGCTCGCCACCTCGCCGCCGGGGTGGCCGCCGAGGCCGTCGGCGACCGCCACCACGCACGGCGGGCCGAGCGGGAAGAGCATGGTCTGCGGGTTGGTGGTCACCGTCGCGCAGAGGGTCCACGGCCCGACGGTCAGGCTGTCCTCGTTCCGCTCCCGCACCAGGCCCTCGTGGCTCAGCGCGCTCACCTCGATGTAGGCCGTCATCGGTTCGCCGTCCTTCCGGAGTTCCGGCCCGGCCACTTCCGGCTCCTCCCATTGTCGCGCGCGGGGCCCGCTCCGGCCGGGCCCGCCCGAAGGTATTGCACTGATCGATCCAAAAAGCTACGGTGCTGCCATGGCGAGACCGCGCACCTTCGACGAGGACCGGGCGCTGGACGCGGCGATGCACGCGTTCTGGGCGAACGGCTACGAGGCCACGTCCACGCAGGACCTCTGCGCGGCGACCGGTCTCGGGCGGAGCAGCATCTACAACACGTTCAGCAGCAAGCACGACCTGTTCAAGCGTGCGCTGGCCCGCTACATCGACCTGATGACCATCCCGCAGATCGCCCTCCTGGAGGACGCGGAGCTGTCCCCGACGGAGCGGATCCGTGCCCTGTTCGAGCGGGTCGTCGACGGTGAGTTCGCGCTGCGCCCGGAGGGGCGCAGCGTCGGCTGCCTGACCGTGAACACCATCGTCGAACTGGCCGGGCGCGACCCGGAGGCGGCCGCGATGGTGGCCCGCGACCTGGAGATCCGGCTGGTCGCGCTCCGGGCGGTGCTGGCGGCCGGGCAGCGGTCGGGCGAGATCGCCTCGCGGCGGGATCCGGGCGACCTCGCCCGGTTCCTCAACGCGGTGATCGGCGGCATGCGGGTCGCCGCCCAGGGCGGGGCCGACCGGGCCGCCCTGGAGGCCGTCGCCGCGACCGCACTGGACGCACTCGCTCCCTGACCCTGCCGGAAGGGCGGGTGCGCCCGCTCTTCCCCTCTCTCTCAACCGAGTCCGACCCCGAGTCCGACCCCCCGAGTCCGACCCCGCCCCGAGCCCCCGAGTCCCCGAGCCCCTCGGTCCGTGTGCGCTCGGTCGAACGTGTGCGCCGGCGACCGGAGTTCCGGCCCCGGTCGCCGATGGTCTCGGCCTGCCGTGATTTTGAACTGATTAATCCAAAACGGACCTGCGAACGGATCCGTCCACACCACCCCGGGAGCACCTTCCATGCCACGTGCCGTGTACGTCCTCGCCCTCGGCATCTTCGCGATGGTGACCAGCGAGTTCGCGGTCGCCGGGCTGATGCCGCAACTGGCCGAGGGTCTCGACGTCACCGTCCCGCAGGTCGGCTACCTGATCACGGCCTTCGCCGTCGCGATGTCCGTCGGGGGCCCCTTCCTCACCGTCGCGCTCCTGAGGGTGCGTCAGAAGCACGCGCTGATGCTCGTGTTCGCGATATTCCTCGTCGGCAACGTGCTCGCCGCGACCGCCTCCGGGTATCCGGTCATGCTGGCGGCCCGGGTGGTCACCGGCGTCGCCGCGCAGGCCTTCTTCGGCGTCTCGATCTCGCTCTGCGCCCAGCTCGCCCGCCCCGAGGTCCGCGGCCGGGCGATCGCCGTCGCGATGAACGGACTGATGCTCGGCACCCTGCTGGGTCTGCCGCTGGCCACCGTGATCGGGGAGCACCTGGGCTGGCGGGCCGCGTTCTGGACGGTGGCCGTGCTCACCGTGGTCGCCGCGCTCTGCACCCTCGCCGGCGTGCCCGACGTGGACCACGCCGAGGGCGGCGGCTCCGTCCGATCCGAGCTGGGCGCCTTCCGCAACCCCCGGCTCTGGCTGGTCTTCTCCACCAGCACCCTGGTCATCGGCGCGACCTTCGCCGCGTTCAGCTACGTCAACCCGATCCTCACCGAGGTCACCGGGTTCTCGACCGGGTCCGTCCCGCTGCTGCTGGTCGCCTACGGAGCGGCCACCGTCGTCGGCAACACCGTGGTCGGCCGGTTCGCCGACCGTCACGCGCTGCCCGTGCTGGCCCTCGGCCTGGGGCTGAACGCCCTCTTCCTGGCGGGCTTCGCGATCTTCGCCCACCTTCCGGTGCCGGCTGTCGCGTTCCTGCTGGGCGTCGGCCTGGTCGGCGTCACCATGAACCCGGCGATGGTCTCCCGGGTCCAGCGCACCGGCAACGCCCGCCCGCTGGTGAACACCGTCCACTCCTCCTTCATCACCCTGGGCATCATCCTCAGCACCTCGTTCGGCGGCCTCGCCATCGACGCCTGGGGTCTGCGCGCGCCGCTCTGGCTGGGTGTCGCCCTGGCTGTCGCCGGCCTGCTCACCCTCGTCCCGGAGGCCCTCGGCGCCCGCCGCGAAGCCCCCGCCCCCGCCCCCACCTCGGTCTCCGCCTCCGCCCCCACTCCCGCCCCGGCGGCGAGCGCCGCCGACCGCACCCCCGAGCCCGTGTAGCGGGCCGCCCCAGGCGCAGGCGAGCGGACACGGAGGCGAGTGGAGTCGCAGGGGCGGAGGCGTGGGCGAGCGGGGCGCCGGGGCCGGCGGGCGGGGGTGTCCGCCGGGCCCGGTGTGCAGTCACGGACAAGGGTCCGGGCACGGAGGGGAATATCGCCGGGGCGGCCGGTGCTAAGGTGGTTGAAACTTTGACGATCGGATCCTGAAGCCGGGATTCACCAGGAGTGTGGTGAGCAGCATGCAGTTCGGAATCTTCACCGTCGGCGACGTCACCCCCGACCCGACCACGGGCCGCACCCCGAGCGAGCACGAGCGGATCAAGGCCATGGTGGCCATCGCGCGCAAGGCCGAGGAGGTGGGCCTGGACGTCTTCGCGACCGGCGAGCACCACAACACGCCGTTCGTGCCGTCCTCGCCGACGACCATGCTCGGCTACATAGCCGCGCAGACCGACCGCATCATCCTCTCCACCTCGACCACCCTGATCACCACCAACGACCCGGTGAAGATCGCCGAGGACTACGCGATGCTCCAGCACCTCGCGGACGGCCGGGTGGACCTCATGATGGGCCGCGGCAACACCGGCCCGGTCTACCCGTGGTTCGGCAAGGACATCCGCCAGGGCATCCCGCTCGCGATCGAGAACTACGCGCTGCTGCACCAGCTGTGGCGCGAGGACGTGGTGGACTGGCAGGGCCGGTTCCGCACCCCGCTGCAGTCCTTCACCGCCACCCCGCGCCCGCTGGACGGCGTCCCGCCGTTCGTCTGGCACGGCTCGATCCGCAGCCCGGAGATCGCCGAGCAGGCCGCCTACTACGGTGACGGCTTCTTCGCGAACAACATCTTCTGGCCCAAGGAGCACTTCCAGAAGCTGGTCGACCTCTACCGGCAGCGCTACGCCCACTACGGGCACGGCACGGCCGAGCAGGCGTACGTCGGCCTCGGCGGCCAGGTGTTCATGCGGAGGAACTCGCAGGACGCGGTGCGCGAGTTCCGCCCGTACTTCGACAACGCGCCGGTGTACGGGCACGGGCCCTCGCTGGAGGAGTTCACCGACGAGACCCCGCTCACCGTGGGCAGCCCGCAGGAGGTCATCGAGAAGACGCTGACCTTCCGCGAGTCCTTCGGCGACTACCAGCGCCAGCTGTTCCTGATGGACCACGCCGGCCTGCCGCTGAAGACCGTTCTCGAGCAGCTGGACCTGCTCGGCGAGGAGGTCCTGCCGGTGCTGCGCGCGGAGTTCGCCAAGGGCCGCCCGGCGGAGGTCCCGGACGGGCCGACGCACGCGGCCCGGGTCGCGGCCGAACTCGCCGCGCAGGGTGAGCGGCAGGCGCAGCAGGAGCAGCACGAGACCACGGAGGTGTCCAAGTGACCGCGTACCGGCTGGTGGTGGTCAGCGCCGGGCTGAGCAAGCCGTCCTCGACGCGCCTGCTCGCCGACCGACTGGCGGACTCGACGGTCCGTCGGCTCGGCGCCGCGGGGCGGCCGGTGGAGGTGACGGTGGTCGAACTGCGCGACCTCGCCACCGACATCGCGCACAACTTCGTCACCGGCTTCCCCGGTGCCGCGCTGCGCGGGGCGATCGAGGCGGTCACCCGCGCGGACGGGCTGATCGCGGTGACGCCGATCTTCGCGGCCTCGTACAGCGGGTTGTTCAAGTCGTTCTTCGACGTGATCGACCCGGACGCGCTCACCGGCAAGCCGGTGCTGATCGCCGCCACCGGCGGCACGCCCCGGCACTCGCTGGCGCTGGAGCACGCCGTCCGCCCGCTGTTCAGCTACCTGCGTGCGGTGGTCGTCCCGACGGCGGTGTACGCCGCCACCGACGACTGGGGCGCGGCGGGGGACGGGCTCACCGACGGCCTCCCCGGGAGGATCGACCGGGCGGCCGGAGAGCTGGCCGCACTGTCGGGCGGCCGCGTCCCGGCGGCCCGGCCGGAGCCGGAGGGCCCGGAGCGGGCCCCGGTGGCCGAGGCCGTGGTGCCGTTCGCCGAGCAGTTGGCGGCCCTGCGGGTCTGAGGCCCGAGCCGGCGCGGCGCCGTCCCAGGTGCGGGCGCGGGTGCAGGCACGGCACAGGCACGGCACGGGGGGAGGGGCGGGTCCGGGAACGGGCCCGCCCTTCCGCATGCCCGGGCCCGGTCCCCCTGGCCGGCCCCGCCGGGCTCCGCGCCGCTCACACCGCCCGCGCGGCGTACGCGCCGCTCACACCGCCCGTGCGTCGTACGAGGCGCGGGCCGCCGCGATCTCCCGCTGGTGCGTCTCCGTCCACGACACCAGCGACTGGATGGTGGCGTGCAGCGTCCGCCCGAGCGGCGTCAGCGCGTAGTCCACCCGGGGCGGCACGACCGGGTGGACGGTCCGCTCGACCAGGCCGTCCCGCTCCAGCTGGCGCAGCGTGACGGTCAGCATCCGCTGGCTGACCCCGTCGATCTCCCGCCGCAGCTCGGTGAAGCGCAGCGAGCGGCGGTCGAGCAGCGCGATGACCAGCAGCGACCACTTGTCGGCGATCCGGTCGAGGATCTGCCGGACCTCGCAGTCCTCCCGGGTGTCCCACTGGAACGCGTCGTAGCCGTCCTCGGTACCCGTGCAGTGCGTCGGTAACTTCGAAGTGCCTTCTTCCACGCCTCCTGATGCTGCCTCAGGATGGCAGTGGTTACAAGAGGGAACCGACCGGCCGAACAGGAACCGCACCGCCGTCGCCCTCGCCTCCCCGCGTACTCCCAGGAGAGCTCCGTGTCCGTGTCATCAGCCGTGCCCGAAAGCGGAAGCCGGTCCGGAACCGGCGGCCCGGCCACCGCCCCCGAACCGTCGGTCACCGCCCCCGAGGCCCCGGCCACCGCCCCCGAACCCCCGGCGCCGTCCCGCTTCGGCGGCCGGGAGGCCGCCGTGCTCCTCGTGCTCTGCGGCGCGATCTTTCTGGAGGGCATCGACGTCGCCATGCTCAACGTGGCGCTCCCCTCGATCCGCGCCGACCTGGGCATGAGCACCGGCTCGCTCAGCTGGGTGCTGAGCGCCTACGTGCTCGGCTACGGCGGCTTCATGCTGCTCGGCGGCCGGACCGCCGACCTGCTCGGCCGGCGCCGGATGTTCCTCCTCTGGCTCACCGTCTTCGTGCTCTTCTCCGGCCTCGGCGGCCTCGCCACCGAGGGCTGGATGCTGATCCTCGCCCGCTTCGTCACCGGGCTCTCGGCGGCCTTCATGACCCCCGCCGGCCTGGCCGTGATCACCACCGCCTTCGCCGAGGGGCCCCGCCGCAACCGCGCCCTGCTGGTCTACGCGGGCACGGCGGCGGCCGGCTTCTCGCTCGGACTGGTGGCCGGCGGGCTGCTCACCGCGGTCAGCTGGCGCTGGGTCTTCTTCGCCCCCGTCCTGCTGGCGGGCGCCCTGCTGATCGCCGCGCTGCCGCTGATCCCGCGCGACGAGGTGCCCGCCCGCCGCTCCGGTGAGCGCTTCGACCTGGCCGGGGCCGTCACCGCCACCGGCGCGATGCTGCTGCTGGTCTACGCGGTGGTCCGGCTCGGCGAGCCCGGTGCCGGGGCGCTCTGGACGGTGGCCGCGCTGGCCGGCGGCCTGGCGCTGCTGGCCGCCTTCGCGGCGATCGAGCGGCGCTCCGCGACGCCGCTGGTCCGCCTCGGCATCCTGCGCTCCGGACCGCTGCTGCGCGCCAACCTCGGCGCGCTGCTCTTCGCCGGCTCGTTCTTCGGCTTCCAGTTCACCGTCACCCTCTACCTGCAGGACCTGCGCGGCTGGTCCTCGCTCCAGACCGGCCTCGCCCTGCTCGCCGTCGGCGTGGACGCGGTGCTGGCGCCGACCCTCACGCCGAAGCTGGTCGAGCGGTTCGGCAACGCCCGGGTGATCCTCGGCGGCTTCTGCCTGGCGGCCGTCTCGTACGCGCTGTTCCTGCCGGTCGGGCTGGACTGGACGTACCCGATGATGTTCCCGACCATGATCCTCACCGGACTGGCCTTCGCCCTCGCCTACGGGCCGCTCACCATCGCCGCCACCGACGGCGTCGCCGAGGAGGAGCAGGGGCTGGCCGGCGGGCTGCTCAACACCTCCTTCCAGTTCGGTGCGGCGCTCGGCCTCTCGGTGGTGACCACCGTCAGCCTGGCGGCGACCGGCACCGACGGCACCGCGCAGGCCGGGCTGGACGGGTTCCGCGCCGCCCTGGTGGTACCGGTCGTCGCGGTCGCGCTCGGCGCGCTGGTCACCGCGTCCGGCCTGCGCCGCCGCGGCCGCGGCTGACCTCGCACCCCCGGGCGGAGGCCCGGGAGGCCCGCAGCGGACGGCCCCTCCGTCCGCTGCGGGCCTCCCGCGTTCGGGGCGGCGGCCGTGCCGGAATGTCCGCTCTGGGGTGTAATCGTACGGACGATCAGACCCCGGAGACCGGAGTCCGCCATGCCCTCCGTGCCGCCCCCGTCCGCCGACCGCCTCCCGTCCGCGGACCAGGCGCCGCCCGCCGATCCGCCCGCCGATCCGCCCGACGCGCAACCCGTCCTCACCCCGCTCACCACCGCCGCGATCTTCCTGGTCCTCACCGTCGACCCCGGCGGCGAGCAGGCCGTCCGCGCGCTGCTCCCCGACCTGGCCGGCCTGCGGCGCGCCGTCGGCTTCCGGGCCCCCGACGCGGGCCTGACCTGCGTCACCGGCATCGGCTCCGACGCCTGGGACCGTCTCTTCGCCGGTTCCCGGCCGGCCGCACTGCACCCCTTCCAGGAGGTGGCCGGAGCCCGCCACCGCGCCCCGGCCACCCCCGGCGACCTGCTGTTCCACCTGCGGGCCGCCCGGATGGACCTCTGCTTCGAACTGGCCGGACAGCTCACCCGCAGGCTCGCCGGGGCCGCCACCGTCGTCGACGCCGTCCACGGCTTCCGCTACTTCGACGACCGCGACCTGCTCGGCTTCGTCGACGGCACCGAGAACCCCGAGGGCCGGGCGGCCGCGGCCGCCGTCCGGATCGGCCCCGAGGACCCGGAGTTCGCGGGCGGCAGCTACGTGATCGTGCAGAAGTACCTGCACGACCTGGACGCCTGGAACCGGCTGCCGGTCGAGGCGCAGGAGCGGGCGGTCGGCCGCACCAAGCTCACCGACATCGAACTCGACGACGACTCCCAGCCCGCCGACTCGCACGTCTCCCTGACCTCGATCACCGGTCCGGACGGCGAGGAACGGCAGATCATGCGGTTCAACATGGCCTTCGGGTCGTTCGGGGGAGGCGGGGAGTTCGGCACCTACTTCATCGGCTACGCGCGCAGCCCGGAGGTGACGGAGGAGATGCTGCGGAACATGTTCGTCGGCCGCCCGCCGGGCGCGTACGACCGGCTGCTGGACTTCTCCACCGCCGTCACCGGGACCCTCTTCCACGTGCCGACCGCGGACTTCCTCGACGACCCGCCACCCGCTCCGGCGGCCGCCGGGACCCGCGCCGACACCGCCGCCCCCGCACCCACTTCCCCGCCCGCCCCCGCCGCCCCCGCCGTCCTCGATGGCTCGCTCGCCATCGGCAGCCTGAAAAGGACCCCCGCACGATGAACAACCTGCACCGCGACCTCGCCCCCGTCTCGGCCGCCGCCTGGGAGGAGATCGAGGAGGAGGCCCGGCAGACCTTCAAGCTGCACGTCGCCGGCCGCCGCGTGGTCGACGTCGGCGGCCCCGAGGGCCCGGCGCTCGCCGCCGTCGGCACCGGCCACCTGACCGCCATCGACCCGCCCGCCGACGGCGTCCTCGCGCACGCCCGCGAGGCCCGCCCGGTCGTCGAGCTGCGCGTCCCCTTCACCGTCTCGCGCGAGGCCGTCGACGACGTCGAGCGCGGCTCCCGCGACTCCGACTGGCAGCCGGTCAAGGACGCGGCCCGGGCACTCGCCCGCGCGGAGGACCGGGCGGTCTTCGAGGGCTACCGGGCGGCCGGGATCGAGGGCATCCGGGCCGGCGCCTCCAACCCGCCGGTGCCGCTCCCGGCCGACGTCCGCGACTACCCCACCGCCGCCAGCCAGGCCCTCACCGCCCTCCGCCTCGCCGGGGTCGGCGGCCCGTACGCCCTGCTCCTCGGCGCCGACGCGTACACCGCCGTGAGCGAGACCTCGGACCACGGCTACCCGGTGGCCGCCCACATCGCCCGCCTGCTCGACGGCGAGGTCATCTGGGCCCCCGCCATCGAGGGCGCCTTCCTGCTCTCCACCCGCGGCGGCGACTTCGAGCTGGTCCTCGGCCAGGACGTCTCCGTCGGCTACCTCTCGCACACCGCCGACACCGTCGAGCTCTACCTCCAGGAGTCGCTGACCTTCCGCCTCCTCACCGCCGAGGCCGCCGTCGCGCTCGGCGCCCCCGGCGCCTGAGGGCAGGGCCCGGGAGCCGGGCCTGGGATCCCGGGAGCCGGGTCGCCGGCGTGCTCCGGAGGGGCAAAGGGTACTGAGTTCCTTTACGAGGGGTACTGAGTGCCGTATTCTCTCGGGAGAGCCTCTGACACCAGTCGAAGAGAGCCGACAGGGCATGCCGGTCCAGGTGGCGCGCGCCGCACGCGGGGCGCGGCGCGCCGGACTTGGCACTCAGTACCCTCGGCATGACCTGAGGCCATGGACCAGTGCACCCGTACCAAGTGCACCCGTACCAGGAGAACCGCTCATGAGCTTGAGGATCGTTGTCTGTGTGAAGTACGTGCCGGACGCGACGGGTGACCGTCGTTTCGCGGACGACCACACCACCGACCGGGAGGGCGTG
>NZ_JBWKAW010000032.1:0-113027 GCF_056437345.1 Kitasatospora sp. NPDC042419 | reverse complement strand
TGGCACGCTGTTGAGTTCTCAAGGAACGGACACTTCCTTCAGGCGGCTTTCACACCGGCCCTCCGGGCGCTTCGTTCTTTCGTGTTTCCAGCTTAGCAGATCCGTTTGCCGTTGTTTAACCGGCGCTTTTCGTATCTGAAACCTGGTGTTAACCGTCGTCTCGCGGCGACTCGACCAACCATAGCGGGTCGCCGACCGGAGCGCGAATCGAGCCGCGCCGGGCGTCACCCGGTCGGCGGCGTGATTTGTTGCTCTCGCGAGCATATACAGCAATGGTCCCGATTCGCCAAGATGCCTGTAGAGTGCGGCGCATCGGCCAAGAGGACTAGACCACTAGCGGTCGGCGAGATGGCCAGCTGGTGAGGGCGGGCAGGCAGGGCGCTTCGCCCGGGAATGTCAGCAGATGTCCAAAGTTGACATGATCTAGGCTTCAGTCGATCACCCCTCGATCACCCTGCCGCTGTTCGCGGCCGCTCGCCTGTACTTGCTGTACTGCGCACTTGGGAGGCTCAACCATGACCACTGTGACGTCGCCGCTGACCGGCAAGGTCGTCGGGCTCGCCGGCGTGCCGGACCCCGTCTTCTCGGGCGCGATGGTCGGCCCGGGCACCGCGATCGACCCGGTGCGCCGCCCGACCGAGGCCGTCGCCCCGGTGGACGGCGTGGTCGTCTCCATGCACCCGCACGCGTTCGTCGTCGTGGACGCGGACGGGCACGGTGTGCTGACGCACCTGGGGATCGACACCGTCCAGCTGAACGGCGAGGGCTTCGAGCTCCTCGTCAACAAGGGGGACACCGTCACCCGCGGCCAGGCCGTCATCAAGTGGGACCCGGCCGCCGTCGAGGCCGCCGGCAAGTCGCCGATCTCGCCGATCGTCGCGCTCGAGGCTTCGACCGACGCGCTGGGCGACGTCCGCGAGGACGGGGAGGTCGCCGTGGGCGACGCCCTGTTCAGCTGGAGCTGACCCCTCTCTACCCTTCCCGACACACCCGCCCCTCCGCACCGGACGGGGCGGCCCGGCACACAGCGGTACCCGGCGGGGCCGCTTCCCTCAGCGGAGACATACATGGAGAAGACGCTGCGCGGCGTGGGTGTCAGCCACGGGGTCGCGATCGGCCAGGTGCGGCACATGGGTACGGCGGTGCTGGAGCCGCCGGCCACCCAGATCCCCACCGAGGACGCTCCGCGTGAGCAGGCCCGCGCCCAGGCCGCCGTCGAGGCGGTTGCCGCGGATCTGATCGCCCGCGGCAACCTCGCCGGTGGCGAGGCGCAGGCCGTCCTGGAAGCCCAGGCCCTGATGGCCCAGGACCCGGAGCTGATGGCCGACGTCGCCCGCCGGATCGCCGTCGGCAGCAGCGCCGAGCGCGGTGTCTACGACGCGTTCGCCGCCTACCGGGCGCTGCTCGCCTCGGCCGGGGACTACCTGGCCGGCCGGGTGGCCGACCTGGACGACGTGCGGAACCGCATCGTGGCGCGGCTGCTGGGCGTGCCGATGCCGGGTGTCCCGGACAGCGACGAGCCGTACGTGCTGTTCGCCCGGGACCTGGCGCCGGCCGACACCGCGCTGCTGGACCCGACGCTGGTGCTCGGCTTCGTGACCGAGGAGGGCGGGCCGACCAGCCACAGCGCCATCCTCGCGCGGGCCATGGGTGTCCCCGCCGTGGTCGCGCTGCCGGGCGCGTCCGACGTCGCCGAGGGCACCGTCGTCGCGGTGGACGGCAGCTCGGGCGACGTCCTGGTCGAGCCGTCCGCGGAGAAGCAGGAGGAGCTGCGCCGGATCGCCGCCGAGCGCAGGGCGGCGCTGGCCGCCTCCTCCGGTCCGGGCCAGACCTCGGACGGGCACAAGGTGCCGCTGCTGGCCAACATCGGTGGCCCGGCCGACCTGCCGGCCGCGCTGGAGGCGGGCGCGGAGGGCGTCGGCCTGTTCCGGACCGAGTTCCTCTTCCTGGACGACTCGGCGAAGGCGCCCAGCGCGGAGAAGCAGGTCGAGGCCTACCGCAAGGTGCTGGAGGCGTTCCCGGAGAGCCGGGTCGTGGTCCGGGCGCTGGACGCGGGCGCGGACAAGCCGCTGGACTTCCTGACCCCGGCCGACGAGCCGAACCCGGCGCTCGGCGTGCGCGGTCTGCGGACGCTGCTGGAGCACCCGGACGTCATGCAGACCCAGCTGCGCGCGCTGGCCACCGCGGCCGAGGGCCTGCCGGTGCACCTTGAGGTGATGGCCCCGATGGTGGCCGACCGCAAGGACGCCAAGGACTTCGCCGACGCGTGTCGTGAGGCCGGGCTGAACGCCAAGTTCGGTGCGATGGTCGAGATCCCGTCGGCCGCGCTGCGGGCTCGTTCGATCCTGCAGGAGGTCGAGTTCCTCTCGCTGGGGACCAACGACCTCGCCCAGTACGCCTTCGCCGCCGACCGTCAGGTGGGTGCGCTGGCCCGGCTCCAGGACCCGTGGCAGCCGGCGCTGCTGGACCTGATCGCGTTCTCCGCCGATGCCGCCGCGGCCGTCGGCAAGAGCTGCGGCGTCTGCGGCGAGGCCGCCTCCGACCCGCTGCTGGCCGTGGTGCTGACCGGTCTCGGGGTGACCAGCCTCTCGATGGGCGCGGCGTCGATCCCGTACGTGCGGAGCACGCTGGCCAAGTACACGTTGGCGCAGTGCCGCCGGGCGGCCGAGGCCGCGCGGGCGGCGGACAGCGCCGAGGAGGCGCGTGCCGCGGCGCAGCAGGTGCTGTCCGGCGAGTAGTGGCGGGTGGGCACGCGGAAACGCGCGCCGCCGTCGAGGAGGGGCCCTTCCACCGTGGCTGTGGAAGGGCCCCTCCGGCGTTTCCGGGAGCACCGGGAGTGCCGGAAGCCCCCGGAGCGCGCCTGCCTACTTCGCCAGGCGCTCACGCCGGAGCTGCTCGAAGAAGCGCAGGTGGTCGAGATTGTCGACGGAGCCGGGGTTGACGGCCTGGTCGAGCGGGGTGCCGGAGAGCAGGCGCTTGACCGGGACCTCGATGCGCTTGCCGGTGAGGGTGTGCGGCAGGCCGCGGACGGCGATGACCTCGTCGGGGACGTGGCGCGGGGAGAGTTCGGTCCGCAGCGCGGTGCGGATGCGGCCGACGAGGGCGTCGTCGAGTTCGGCGCCGGGGGCCAGGACCACGAAGAGCGGCATCCAGTAGCCGCCGTCGGGCTCCTCCAGGCCGATGACCAGGGACTCGGCGATCTCGGGGAGGCGCTCGACGACCTCGTAGATGTCGGAGGAGCCCATCCGGACGCCCTGCCGGTTGAGGGTGGAGTCGGAGCGGCCGTGGATGACCACGGTGCCGCGCGAGGTGACGGTGATCCAGTCGCCGTGGCGCCAGACGCCGGGGTACGTGTCGAAGTAGCTGTCGTGGTACCGGACGCCCTCGGGGTCGTTCCAGAAGCCGGTGGGCATCGACGGGATGGGCTTGGTGACGACGAGTTCGCCGACCTCGTCGGTATGCGGGCGTCCCTGGACGTCCCAGGACTCGACGGCCGCGCCGAGGCAGGGGGCCTGGATCTCGCCGAGGTACACCGGGAGGGTGGGGACGCCGCCGACGAAGCAGGAGCAGACGTCGGTGCCGCCGCTGACGGAGGCGAGCCAGACGTCGTCCTTGACCTCGTCGTAGATCCAGCGGAAGCCGTCGGGCGGGAGCGGGGAGCCGGTGGTGCCGATGCAGCGGACGGCGGAGAGGTCGAGGTCGCGGCCGGGGCGGAGTTCGGCCTTGCGGCTGGCGATGACGTAGGCGGCGGAGGTGCCGACGACGGTGGCGCCGGTGCGGGCCGCGACGGACCAGAAGGCGCCGGTGTCGGGGTGGCCGGGGCTGCCGTCGTAGGTGACGATCGTGGATCCGACGAGGAGGCCGGCGACGAGGAAGTTCCACATCATCCAGCCGGTGGAGGTGTACCAGAGGAAGCGGTCCTCGGGGCCCAGGTCGAGGTGGAGGCCGGCCTGCTTGAGGTGCTCGACGAGGATGCCGCCCTGGCTCTGGACGATGGCCTTGGGCAGGCCGGTGGTGCCGGAGGAGTAGAGGACCCAGAGCGGGTGGTCGAACGGGACGGCCTCGAAGACCGGCTCGACGTCGCCGGCGACCAGGTCGTCCCAGTGCAGGGCGCCTTCCGGTGCGGGGGCGCCGAGCAGGGGGACGTGGACGACGGTGCGCAGCGAGGGGAGTTCGCGGCGGAGCTCGGCGACGACCTCGGTGCGGTCGTGGTCCTTGCCGCCGTAGTGGTAGCCGTCGACGGCGAAGAGGACGGCGGGTTCGATCTGCTGCAGGCGGTCGAGGACGCTGCGGGCGCCGAAGTCGGGGGCGCAGCTGGTCCAGACGGCTCCGACGGCGGCGGTGGCGAGGAGGGCGACGGCGGCCTGCGGGATGTTGGGCAGGTAGGCGCCGACGCGGTCGCCGGGACCGATGCCCTGCGCGCGGAGGGCGGCGGCGAGGGCGCCGACCTGGCGGCGGAGTTCGGACCAGGTGAGGACGACGGGCTGCTCGGTGGTCTCGTCGAGGTGGAGGATGGCCGGCTTGTCGGCGTTGGCCTGGTCCTCGCCGTGGCGGAGGGCGTGTTCGGCGTAGTTGAGCCGGCTGCCGGGGAACCAGGTGGCGCCGGGCATGGTGGCGTCGGTCAGGACGCCGTGCGGTTCGCCGGCGGGGGCGTCGGTGGTGAGCCGGACGTCGAACCACTGGGTGACGGCGGTCCAGAAGCGGTCGAGGTCCTCGACGGACCAGGAGTGCAGGGCGGCGTAGCGGGCGGCGGCCTCGGCGTCGGAGGCGGTGGGTGCGAGCGGGGCGGCCGGGGCGCCGTGGTGTCGGGCGGCCCAGGCCTGGAAGGCCACGATCCCGGTGCTGGCGGCGCGGGCGGGGGTGGGGCGCCAGAGCGGCTGGTCCTGGGGTGGGGTGCTCACGGTGGTGGTCTCCCGGCCGGTGGTAAGGACGGGGCTGCTCGTGGCAGGGCCCGCGTCCGGTTGGGGGCTGTCGGTGCAGACCCTGCCACGTGATCGGCCGGTGCGCCAGGGTCTGCCCGGCGCGGTCAGGCGCTGGTCAGGGGCGGGTGAACTCGCCGTTGTACCAGGAGCGGGAGACGCGGGTGTGGAAGGGGAAGGCGAGTGGGGTGTCGGGGGCGGAGAGCTGCCAGCCGTCGGTCTCGTCGGTGGGCCGGGAGGCCGGGAGGACGGTGAGCGGGCGGGCGGGGAGCAGGCCGAAGAGGCAGAGGAAGCCGCCGCGGGTGTCGGAGTCGGTGGCGACCAGGGTGATGTCGGCGGCGTCGGCGAGGATGCCGGTCTCCTCGCGGAGTTCGCGGACGCAGGCCTGCTGCCAGCTCTCGCCGTAGTCGATGTAGCCGCCGGGGAGGGCGAGCTCGCCGTAGCCGGGCTCGATGGTGCGACGGATGACGACGAGGCCGTCCGCGGCGTCGTCCCGGGTGACGGGGAGGAGGGTGACGACGACGGGGAGTGGGTTGCGGTAGCTGATCTCGGCGCAGCGCGGGCAGGTGCGGGGCCAGCCGTCGGTGCCGGTCTGGTAGGGGGCGCCGCAGAAGTGGCAGTGGGAGTTGGGCCGGTGGCGCGCCGTTTCGGCCTCGTGAGTCGTCATGGCCGGATGGTAGTGCGGGTCGGCATGGCGCCGGAGCCGGTCATCGGATCCGCTCGCCCGTCGCTCGCGTCGCCGGGTGTCCCGTCGCCTCTCCGGTCGCTGCCTCCGGCGCTCCGTCCGCCTCGTCCTCGCGGGCGGGGCGGAGCAGGGCGGGGTGCAGGAGGCGGGCGTCCCCGGCGTGGTACGTCCGGGCGCGCGGGCCGCCGCGTGCGCCGCCGTGTTTGGTGGTGGTGCCGGTGCCCTGGACGAAGCCGGGGACGGAGAGCACCTTGCGGTGGAAGTTGCCGGGGTGGAGCTTCTCGTCCCAGACGGCCTCGTAGACGGCGCGCAGCTCGGGGATGGTGAAGTCGTGCTGGAGGAAGGCCGTGGCGACCGGGCTGTACTCGATCTTGGCGCGGGCGCGGTCGAGGGCGTCGGTGACGATCCGGGCGTGGTCGAAGGCCAGCTCGATCGGGGCGGCGTCGCTCGTGGCGGGCCCGGCCGCCGCGGGCGCCCCGGTGTGGGGGCCGGTGCACCTGCCGACGCCACCCCCGTGGGTGTCGGCAGGTGCACCGGCGGTCTCGGACCGGCCGGCCGGCCGGAGGTCGAGGTCGGTGACGGGGTGCCAGGCGGCCCGTGCCGCGTCCGTGCCGGCCTGCGGGTCGGGCAGGTCGGGGGCGAAGGCGAGGTAGGCGACGGCGACGACGTGCATGCGCGGGTCCCGGTCGGGGGCGCCGTAGGTGCCGAGCTGTTCGAGGTGCATCCGGCTGAGCGCGGCCGCGGCCTCGACGGTGCCGTGCAGGCCGGTCTCCTCGGCGAGCTCGCGGGCGGCGGCCTCGTCGAGGCTCTCCTCGCCGGCCCGCAGGAAGCCGCCGGGCAGCGCCCAGCGGCCCTGGTAGGGCGGGAGGGCCCGTTCCACGAGCAGGACGTGCAGGATGCCGTGGCGCAGGGTCAGGGCGACCACGTCGACCGTGACGGCGACCGGGGTGTACGCCCGGGGGTCGTAGGAGGCGAGCCACTCCTGCTCGGCGGCCGTGCGGCCCCGGGTGTCGGGTGGGGTGGTCACGGCGCGCTCCTCTCCGTCGGCCGTTGCTTCGGCGCCGGCCGTGGCCGGTGTCGTCGT
This sequence comes from Kitasatospora sp. NPDC042419, assembly GCF_056437345.1. NCBI lineage: Bacteria > Bacillati > Actinomycetota > Actinomycetes > Kitasatosporales > Streptomycetaceae > Kitasatospora > Kitasatospora sp. NPDC042419. The sequence continues at coordinate 106,339 of NZ_JBWKAW010000032.1, read as the reverse complement.
TCTCGGGATGAGCACAACGTAGCGATCCGTTGCCTCTCCGGCAAATGGTTTTCCGGGGACCGGGCGGCGGCCGTCTCCTAGGCTGTGACCAGGTGCTTCGCCACGAGGAGGCCGTCATGCCCAGCACTCCCCCGCCGGACTTCGCCGCGGCACTGGCGGCCGGTCCGCTGGTGCTGGACGGCGGGCTGTCCGAGCAGCTGGCGGCGGCCGGCCACGACCTGTCGGGCGGGCTGTGGTCGGCCCGGTTGCTCGTGGACGCGCCCGAGGCGCTGGTGGCCGCGCACCGGGCGTACTTCGACGCGGGGGCCGAGGTCGCGATCACCGCGAGCTACCAGGCGAGTTTCGAGGGGTTCGCCCGGCGCGGGGTGGGCCGGGCCGGGGCCGAGCGGCTGCTGGCGCTCAGCGTCGAGCTGGCCCGGGAGGCCGCCGGGGGGCTGCCCGGCCCGCGGCGCTGGGTGGCGGCGTCGGTGGGCCCGTACGGGGCGGTGGCCGCGGACGGGTCGGAGTACCGGGGCCGCTACGGGCTGGGTGTGGCCGAGCTGGAGGCGTTCCACCGGCCGCGGCTGGAGGTGCTGGCGGCGGCCGGGCCCGACGTGCTGGCACTGGAGACGGTGCCGGACGCCGACGAGGGCAGGGCGCTGCTGCGGGCGGTGCGCGGGCTCGGGGTGCCCGCCTGGCTGTCGTTCGGCGTGGCGGGCGGGCGGACCCGGGCGGGGCAGCCGCTGGCGGAGGCGTTCGCGTCGGCCGCGGAGGTGGACGAGGTGGTGGCGGTGGGGGTGAACTGCTGCACGCCGCAGGAGGCGGACCGGGCGGTGGCGCTGGCGGCGCGGGTGACCGGCAAGCCGGTGGTGGCGTACCCGAACAGCGGCGAGGGCTGGGACGCCGGGGCCGGGGGCTGGACCGGCGAGCCGACGTTCGCGGCGGGGCGGGTGACCGGCTGGCTGGCGGACGGCGCGCGGCTGGTGGGCGGCTGCTGCCGGGTGGGGCGGGCTCAGATCCGGGAGCTGGCCGACGAGGTGGCCCGCGCCCGCTCCTGAGGCCGGGCCGCGGCCGGGTCCGGACCCGGCGGGGGCGCGGCGGGGACGGGTCGCGGGCGGGTCGCGGGCGGCACTCCGCCGGGACCCGGGGGCGAGGTTACCGAGGGGGAAGGTGCACGGACGGGCCGCGGCCTGGCAGACTCGTGCCGTCACCACTGCGGTCGACATTGTCGACCGCCTGTCAGCGCGGAGGTACCAATGCCCGGCCCGATCCAGTCGCTCTCCCGGGCCGCCGCGATCATGCGCCTGCTGGCCGGCGGTGAGCGCCGCCTGGGCCTGTCGGAGGTCGCGACGGCGCTGGACCTGGCCAAGGGGACGGCGCACGGCATCCTGCGGACCCTCCAGCAGGAGGGGTTCGTCGAGCAGGACCCGGAGAGCGGCAAGTACCAGCTGGGCGCGGAGCTGCTGCGGCTCGGCCAGAGCTACCTGGACGTGCACGAGCTGCGGGCACGGGCCCTGGTCTGGGCGGACGACCTGGCCAGGGCGGCCGGCGAGACCGTCTACCTGGGGGTGCTGCACCAGCAGGGCGTGCTGATCGTGCACCACGTCTTCCGGCCGGACGACACCCGGCAGGTGCTGGAGGTCGGCTCGATGCAGCCACTGCACTCCACCGCCCTGGGCAAGGTCCTGCTGGCGTACGACCCGGTGGCGCGCGGCGAGCTGGGCGACGGGCCGTTCGAGCCGTACACCGCGCGGACGCTGACCACGGCGGCCGACGTGGACGCCGAGGCGGCGCTGACCCGCGAGCGGGGCTGGGCCGACTCGATCGAGGAGACCTGGGAGGGCGTGGCCTCGATCGGCGCGCTGATCCAGGACCGGCGGCGCAACCCGGTCGGCGCGGTGTGCGTCAGCGGCGCGGTGGAGCGGGTCTGCGAGGACGGCTTCGTGAGGCCGTCGCTGGTCGCCTCGGTGCGCAGCGCCGCACGGGCGATCTCCCGGGACCTGGGCGCCGGGCGGTTCTGACCCTCCCGGGGCCCCGGCACACCGGGACGCGGGGGCGTCCACGGGGGCGCCCACCGGAAACACGACGTTCACGCTGAGGCGCGGACAGGCGAGTCGCCTGTCCGCGCCTTACCGTTTTGTCCAAAATTGCGACTATCCAGTCGGTGACACCGGGTAGCAGGCCGGGCAAAGGGTCACAGCTGCGTAACCCGGCCTTGACGAGAGGGCGACCCGGGGAGGAAGCTTCCGCATGACGGTCGACATTGTCGAACGATGGCCGTGCGACTCCATCCCACAGAGCGCTCACCCGCCCCGCGGTCGCCCGGCCCCTGCCCCCACCCGCACCTCCGGGCCATATGGACAAGGGAGTCTTTGTGTCCGCGTTCTCCAACGGCGACATCTTCGTCGGCGAAACCCTCGGCACCGCCGCCCTGATACTTCTCGGCGGTGGCGTCTGTGCCGCCGTGACGCTCAAGAAGTCGAAGGCCCTCAACGCCGGCTGGCTGGCGATCACCTTCGGCTGGGGCTTCGCGGTGATGATCGCCGCCTACATGTCGGCCCCGAAGTCCGGCGCCCACCTGAACCCGGCCGTCACCCTGGCCGTCGCCGTGGACAGCGGCGACTGGAGCAAGGCCCCGCTCTACCTCGGCTCCCAGCTGCTCGGCGCGATGATCGGCGCCGTCTTCGTGTGGCTCACCTACCTCGGCCAGTTCCAGGCCAACCAGGAGCCCACCCTCGGCATCTTCTCGACCGGTCCCGAGATCCGGAACCCGGTCCAGAACCTGCTCACCGAGGTCATCGGCACCTTCGTGCTCTGCCTCGCCATCCTCACCCAGGGCCTCACCAAGGGCCTCGGCCTCTCCGGCACGGGCATCCTGATCGTCGCCTTCACCGTGGTCGGCATCGGCCTGTCGCTCGGCGGCCCGACCGGGTACGCCATCAACCCGGTCCGCGACCTGGGCCCGCGCATCGTCCACTCGCTGCTGCCGATCCCCAACAAGGGCGGCTCCGACTGGTCCTACGCCTGGATCCCGGTGCTCGGCCCCGTCATCGGCGGCCTGCTGGCCGGCGGCCTGTACCACGTCGCGTTCTGACCCACGGGTTTCCGCCCGACCCGAGCACGGGGACTGACCGAGAGTCGGACCCACCCATCCCCGAACACCGTTGAACGAGCCGAGGACCCTCATGACCTCCACTGGCACTGGCAACTACATCGCCGCGATCGACCAGGGCACCACCTCCAGCCGCTGCATCATCTTCGGCGCCGACGGCCGGATCGTCTCCGTCGACCAGCAGGAGCACCGGCAGATCTTCCCCCAGCCGGGCTACGTCGAGCACGACGCCGCCGAGATCTGGACCCGGGTGCAGTCGGTCGTCCGCGGCGCGCTGGAGAAGGCCGGCCTGACCAAGGACGACATCCGCGCGATCGGCATCACCAACCAGCGCGAGACCACCGTGCTGTGGGACCGCCACACCGGCGAGCCGGTGCACAACGCGCTGGTGTGGCAGGACACCCGGACCGAGGCGCTCTGCCGCGAGCTGGGCCGCAACGTCGGCCAGGACCGCTTCCGCCGCGAGACCGGCCTCCCGCTGGCCAGCTACTTCGCCGGCCCGAAGATCCGCTGGCTGCTGGACAACGTCGAGGGCCTGCGCGAGCGCGCCGAGGCCGGCGACATCCTCTTCGGCACCATGGACACCTGGGTCATCTGGAACCTCACCGGCGGTGTCGACGGCGGCAAGCACGTCACGGACGTGACCAACGCCAGCCGCACCATGCTGATGAACCTCCAGACCCTGGCCTGGGACGAGAAGATCGCCGAGTCGATGGGCGTGCCGCTGACCGTCCTCCCGGAGATCCGCTCCTCCGCCGAGATCTACGGCGAGGCCGTCGGCGACCTGGCCGGCGTGCCGGTCGCGGCCGCGCTCGGCGACCAGCAGGCCGCGCTGTTCGGCCAGACCTGCTTCAACGAGGGCGAGGCCAAGTCGACCTACGGCACCGGCACCTTCCTGCTGCTGAACACCGGCGAGAAGATCGTCAACTCGTACCACGGCCTGCTGACCACCGTCGGCTACCGGATCGGCGACCAGAAGCCGGTCTACGCGCTGGAGGGCTCGATCGCCGTCACCGGCTCGCTCGTCCAGTGGCTGCGGGACCAGCTCGGCATCATCTCGACCGCCGCCGAGATCGAGACCCTCGCCAACACCGTCGAGGACAACGGCGGCGCCTACTTCGTCCCGGCCTTCTCCGGCCTGTTCGCCCCGTACTGGCGCTCCGACGCCCGCGGTGTGATCGCCGGCCTCACCCGGTACGTCACCAAGGGCCACCTGGCCCGGGCCGTCCTGGAGGCCACCGCCTGGCAGACCCGCGAGGTCGTCGACGCCATGCAGAAGGACTCCGGCGTCGAGCTCACCGCCCTCAAGGTCGACGGCGGCATGACCAGCAACAACCTGCTCATGCAGAACATCGCCGACGTCCTGGACGCCCCGGTCGAGCGCCCGTACGTGGCCGAGACCACCGCCCTCGGCGCCGCCTACGCGGCCGGTCTGGCGGTCGGCTTCTGGAGCGACCTCGACACCCTGCGGGCCAACTGGCACCGCGCCGCCGAGTGGACCCCGCGCATGGACGAGGCCACCCGGGAGCGCGAGTACAAGAAGTGGCTCAAGGCCGTCGAGCGCACCATGGGCTGGGTGGAGGAGGACGAGAACAACTGATCGCGCGAAGCCGGTCGGGGCCCCGTGCCCCGGCCGGCCCGCTCCCGTTTCACCGGCCCGCCGCACCGGGCCGACCCGGCCCTTCCCAGGGGCCGTACGCACACCGAGAGGAGTAGCGGCGCCGCCCGACCCGCGCGCGCCGTACACACACCATGGCAACCATCCCGACCCTGGGCGCCGAGCGCACCGCCGGCCACACCGCCTCCCGTGCCGAGACCCGCGAGCTGCTGGGCAAGGCCACCTACGACCTGCTGGTGATCGGGGGCGGCATCCTCGGCACCGCCGTCGCCTGGACGGCCTCCCAGGCCGGTCTCAAGGTCGCCATGGTCGACGCCGGCGACTTCGCGGGCGCCACCTCCAGTGCCTCCTCCAAGCTGGTCCACGGCGGTCTGCGCTACCTGCAGACCGGCGCGGTCAAGCTGGTCGCCGAGAACCACAAGGAGCGCCGCGCGCTCGCCACCGACGTCGCCCCGCACCTGGTCAACCCGCTGACCTTCTTCGTGCCGGTCTACAAGGGCGGCCCGCACAGCGCGCCCAAGCTCGGCGCCGGAGTCTTCCTCTACTCCGCGCTCTCCGCGTTCCGCGACGGCATGGGCCGGGTCTCCACCGCCGCGCACGCCGCGCAGCAGGTGCCCGCGCTGCGCACCGAGGGCCTGCGCTCGGTGGCCGTCTACGGCGACCACCAGATGAACGACTCCCGCGTCGCGGTGATGACGGTGCGCGCCGCCGTCGACGCCGGCGCGGTCGTGCTGAACCACGCCGAGGTCACCGGCCTGCGCTTCACCGGCGGCCGGGTCACCGGCGCCGACCTCAAGGACCGCCTGGACGGCACCGAGTTCGGTGTCGACGCCCGCCTGGTGCTGAACGCCACCGGCCCGTGGGTGGACCACCTGCGCCGGATGGAGGACGCCGGCGCCGCTCCGTCGATCCGCCTCTCCAAGGGCGCCCACGTCGTCGTCAAGCGCCGCTCCCCGTGGCGCGCCGCGCTGACCATCCCGATCGACAAGTACCGCGTCTCCTTCGCGATCCCGTGGGAGGACCACGTCCTGCTCGGCACCACCGACGAGGAGTACACCGGCGACCCGCAGGACGTCCGGGCCACCGAGGCGGACATCGACCAGATCATGGGCGAGGCCGCGCACGCGATCCGCGACGAGCACCTCGACCGCGACCTGATCACCTACTCCTTCGCCGGCCTGCGGGTGCTGCCCGGCGGCCCGGGCGACACCGCCGCCGCCAAGCGCGAGACGGTCGTCACCGAGGGCAAGGGCGGCATGCTGTCGGTCGCCGGCGGCAAGTGGACCACCTACCGGCACATCGGCCGGACCGTGCTGGAGAAGCTGGCCCACGTGCCCGGCACCTCCCTCGGCGAGGACATGTCCCCGATCGCCCCGACCGTCCCGCTGCCGGGCGTCGGCGCGCCGAACGCCGTCGCGCACCGCCTGCTGATCGACCGCGAGCCGGGCTCCCGGATGGAGCCGCTGGTCGCCAGGCACCTGGCCAGCCACTACGGCACGCTGTCCTTCGAGATCGCCCGCATGATCGACGAGAACCCGGAGCTCGGCCGGCCGATCCACGAGGACGGCCCGGACGTCTGGGCGCAGGTCGCCTACGCGGCCGACAGCGAGTGGGCGTACACCGTGGACGACGTGCTGCGCCGCCGCACCACGATGACCGTCCGCGGTCTGGACACCCCGGAGATCCGCACCGAGGTCGAGGCCTTCCTGGGCAAGCGCCAGGGCAAGTAGGGCCGCGGCCGGACCATGCCGGGCGGGCACCCCAGGGCTGGGGGTGCCCGCCCTCCGGCGTGCCCGGACGGCGTCCCGTCACGGCCGCGGCGGCGCAGGCACGACCGTGGCGGCGCCGGTGCGATGGTGCGCACACGGTGCGTCACGATCGGGTCAAAGTTCTCAGGAAATCTTCAGGCAATGGGTATTTTTGCCCCATTTTGCGATGATCATCTTGTCATGTGTTCCTCCATATGCTCCCGGCATCACTGTTGATCAACAGTGGGTCAAGGAGCAGCAATGCACGTCTCAAGTCGGGCCCTGAGCGGCCCGCTGACCCTCGCTCTGGCGCTCGCGCTGGCAGCCGGGTCACCGGTCGCCGTCGCGGCCAAGCCCCAGCCCAAGCCCTCCCCCGGCAAGGCCCCCAGCGCCGCCGCCCTCGAACCGACCGGCAGCATCGCCACCGCGCGGGTCGCCGCGCGCAAGACCGGCAAGCGCGTCGAGGCCGTCGCCGAGCGCAGCGAGGTCTCCACCACCTGGGTCAACCCGGACGGCACCCTCACCACCGAGCTGTCGGCCGGCCCGGTGCGCTTCCTGCGCGACGGCAAGTGGGCCGACGTCGACCTCACCCTCAAGGCCGCCTCCGACGGCTCGGTGGCCCCGGCCGCCCACCCCAACGCCCTGAAGCTGGCCGGCGCCGGCGGCAAGCGTCCGCGCTCGCTCCAGGAGTCCCAGGCCCAGGGGATGCAGGCCGGTGCGGAAACGGTCCGCACCCTGGTCTCGCTCGGCTCCGGCGAGGACGAGCTGGCCCTCCAGTGGCGCGGCGGCCTGCCCAGGCCCGAGCTGAACGGCACCCGCGCCACCTACCGCGACGCGATCGGCGACGGCGCGGGCGACCTCGTCGTCGAGGCGACCCGGACCGGCTTCGAGCAGTTCGTGACGCTCAAGCAGCGCCCCGCGGCCGGCGGCTACTCGTACACCATGCCGCTGCGGGCCAAGGGCATCAAGGCCGAGGCGCAGCCGGACGGCAGCGTGCTGTTCAGCGACCGCGGGAACGGCCAGAAGCGCGCCGTGCTGCCCGCGCCGGTGATGTGGGACGCCACCACCGAGCCCGGCTCCAGCGAGCACGCCCGGCAGGCCAAGGTCGACCTGAAGGTCGTCCAGCGCGGCGACACCGTCGACCTGGTCTTCACCCCGGACGCCGCCTTCCTCACCGACCCGGCCACCGTCTACCCGGTGACCGTCGACCCGGCCACCGCCGGTCTCGGCAACGCCTTCGACACCCGGGTGCAGAAGGGCGAGACGGTCGACTGGTCGTCCGACACCGAGATCTACTGGGGCAACTCCGGCACCAAGAACGCCGACGGCAGCTCCCGCGAGGCCCGGGCGTTCGTCAACTGGAACACCGCCTCCATCGCCGACGCGCTGGTCTCCAAGGCGACCCTGTCGCTGTACGACTTCCACTCCGGCAACAGCGACTGCCAGCCGTACACCTGGGAGGTCTGGGACACCGGCCTCGCCTCCACCGCCTCGCGGTGGACCGCCCAGCCGGCCTGGAAGGCCAAGAAGGCGACCTCGACGGAGACCAAGGGCCGCGACGCCTGCGGCGGCGACGGGTGGATCAACGCCGACGTCACCAACCTCGTCCAGACCTGGGCCTCCGCCAAGAGCAACACCTCCGGCATGGGCCTGCGCGCGCCCGACGAGGTCTCCACGAAGTACTGGAAGGAGGTCAACTCCGCCAACGCCGCCACCAACGTCCCCAAGCTGACGGTCACCTACAACTACCGCCCGCGCAGCGGCACCAACCAGCAGGCCGGCCCGCCGTTCCTGCAGGACGGCACCGGCACCTGGCGGGTCGACACCACCACCCCGGTGCTCCGCGACACCTTCGTCGACCCCGACGGTGACAAGGTGACCGGCACCTTCCAGCTGGTCGACGCCATCTCCGGCGTCCAGGTGGGCAACGTCAACGTCTCCGGCTACGTCGCCAGCGGCACCCCCTCCGAGGTCACCGTGCCGGCGGGCCTGCTCGAGTACGGGCACACCTACCGGTTCCGCACCTCGCCGTACGACGGCCTGCACTACAACCTGAACTGGTCCGCCTGGACCACCTTCAGCGTCAGCCCGCTCCCGGACGTGCCGGCCGCGCTGCAGACCGGTGCCCAGGAGACCCTGACCCCGCTGCTCTCCGCCCTGGCCACCAGCCCCAACCAGAGCCGGGTCAGGACCGAGTTCGTCCTGAAGAACGCCGCGGGCACCCCGCTGCCGACCAGCCTGCCGCCGGCCTCCACCGAGAGCGGTGTCCGCGCGACCGTCCAGGTCCCCGAGGGCGCGCTCACCGACGGCGTCGGCTACCGCTGGGCCGCCCGGGCCTGCACCGCCGTGGGCTGCTCGGCGTGGACGCCCGACCAGGACCTGACCGTGCACGTCCAGGCCCCGCCGGTCCCGCCCGTCCCGGTCACCCTGACCGTGGGCGACGCGTCCCTCGCCGCGGCCTCGGCCGCCACCGCCGGCACCGGCTGCGACACCGGCGCCTGCCCGGCCGCCGACCCGGCCACCCTGCGGGTCGGCACCTTCGACGGCACCTCGTGGTCCAGCTGGCTCAAGCCCGACCTGACCGCGCTCCCCCGGGGCGCCCGGATCACGGCGGCCAAGCTGGAGCTCACCCGCGCGGACTGCGCCGCCGACTGCCCGGCGACCACCGCCGACGTGTTCCAGCTCGGCAGCGAGTGGGCTCCCGGCCAGACCGGCGCCCAGCTCGTGGCGGCGTCCGGCATCGAGAGCTACGCGGCGGCCACCACCCTCGCCGACCTCGACCTGGCGTCGGTCCTGCAGTCCTGGACCGACCGGGGCCAGCCCTACGGCATCGCCCTGCGACCGGCCGCCGGCGCGGCCCCCGCGGCCTACCACTCGGCCGCCGCCGCGGACCAGGCGAAGCGGCCCCGGCTGAGGATCGACTACCTCACGCCGACCGCGCCCGCCGCGCCCCAGCAGCTCACCGTCAGCGTCGGCGACGCCGGCCTGGTGGGCGGCTGGAACAGCCCGGTGGACCACGGTGCCAGCGAGGACCTCTACTACACCGTCAAGGTCGAGGCGCAGGACACGGGCGCCGTCGTCCAGCAGTTCACCACCGCCGAGACCCGCGCGGTGGCGGCCGGCCTGGACAACACCCGCGGCTACCGGCTCGTCGTGACGACGAACAACTCGTTCGGCGCCAGCACCCCGACGGCCTCCGGCTACACCCAGGGCAAGCCCGCCGCCGGCGGCAGCGACCTCTACCGCGGCTTCGTCCAGGAGTACCTGGACGCCCGCAACAAGGTGCGCGTCACCACCGGGGCGACGGTGCCCGACGCCGCGGCGGAGGCCGCTCACGGCACGGTCTTCGTCGACCTGCTGGCCACCCAGGAGGACGCGGTGGTCGGCAGCCGCGAGGGCCTCGCCACCCAGGGCCAGGCCTACGTGGCGGCCGCGTCCACGCTGGCCGACGTCGTGGTCGACCAGCAGAACCCCGCCAAGGTGGTGGTCCGGGCGACCGTCAAGGAGGTCACCCGGATCCGCGAGGCCGGGGTGGACACCCCGACCGAGAACGTCGCCAACCGCCGCTTCGAGTTCGCCGTCAACGGCGGTGCCGCGAAGCTCGTCTCGGAGGCCGACGACAACTCGGCCGAGCAGAAGCTCGGCTCCTCCGCCGCCGCGGCGGCGCAGGTCGACGTCACCGGCTCGGACCAGACGCCCGCCCCCACCACCGGCGACATCCCGCTCGGCGCGGACGGCTTCCCGGTGCCCGAGCCGGCCGCCCCGGCCGGCGTGACCACCGCGAGCTACGCGGGCGTCTACGGCAACGGCACCGCGGACTGGGCCCGGCGCAACATCGGGGTCCGCCGCGAGTACGGCCAGGACTGCACCAACTTCGTCTCCAAGGCGCTGTACCACGGCGGCGGCATGCGGACCCGGCAGGGCAACCGCACCCGGGACTACGCCTGGTGGGACCAGGGCTACCTGTTCTGGAAGCCCTTCAAGAGCTACACCTGGTCCGCCGCGCAGAACCTCTACAATCACCTGACCGGCTACCGGTACACGCAGTCGATCATGAGCGTGCACTCCGCCAAGCCCGGTGACCTGGTGTTCTTCAAGTGGTACAGCGACTGGGGGATCAACCACGCCGCCGTCGTGGTCAGTTACGGACGGAAGATGGAACTGCGCCAGCACGGTCTGACCGACCAGACCACCCTCTACGACGCCCTCGCCCGCCAGCGCCGCTTCGGCACGCCGGTCGAGCGGTTCTGGATCGTCCGGCCGCTGGGCAGCTCCTGATGGCTCGCCACTGGAAGGCGGCGACCGCCGCCGCCCTCGCAGCCGCCGTCGCCGCCTCGGGGATCACCGCCTGGTGGCTCTCGGGTGACGACGGGCTGCGGTACGCCGACGACTACGCGGCCCACGAGCCGCTGAGGGTGGTCGGCTACCCCTCCACTGGCAGCCTGCGGCTCACCCAGGAGGTGGTGTGGCGGCTCGCCGACGGCTCGCGCGACGGGCTGGCGGCGCTGGCCACCTCCGACGGGTCGGCCGCCGAGGCCGACACCACGGCGGCGAACTGGGTCCGGAGCTTCCGGCAGGGGGCGCAGGGCCCGGTGACCGCCGAGTTCCACGGCGAGGGCTCGGTCCGGCAGTCCGTGGTGCTCTACTTCGAGCGCAGCCGGCAGGTCAAACAGCTCAAGCTGCGCCTCGACGGCGTCGCGGGCGCGGACGGCTGGCGGGTCCTGCTGCGGGAGACCGATCCGCAGGAGGCCGCGGCCCCGCCCACCTGGGCCCCGGCGACGCCCGGCGGCACCCTGCCGCCGGCCGTGCCGTGACTCCGCCGGAACCGGCCTGAACGGCGGACGGGCGGGCACTCCTCGAAGGAGTGCCCGCCCGTCCGCCGTTTCCGGGGCCGGGCGCGTCCGCCGGCCCCGGGCCCCGGGCCCCGGGTCCCGCTAGATGATCAGGCTGAGCGGCATGATCAGGGCGATCGCGACCACCGAGATCACCGTCTCCATCACCGACCAGGACTTCAGGGTCTGACCGACGCTCATCCCGAAGTACTCCTTCACCAGCCAGAAGCCGGCGTCGTTGACGTGCGAGAAGAACAGCGAGCCGGCGCCGATCGCCAGCACCAGCAGGGCCGCGTGGGTGGAGGACATGTCGGCGGCCAGCGGGGCGACGATGCCGGCCGCGGTGATGGTGGCCACCGTCGCGGACCCGGTGGCGAGACGGATCAGCACGGCGATCAGCCAGCCGAGCAGCAGCGCCGAGATGTGCCACCGGGCAGACCACTCGCTGACCGCGTTGCCGACGCCCACGTCGATCAGGGTCTGCTTGAAGCCGCCGCCCGCACCGACGATGAAGACGATGCCGGCGATCGGGCCGAGCGACCTGCCGACCGTGTCGGAGATCCGGTCCCGGTCGAATCCGGCCGCCCGGCCGAGGGTGACCATGCCGAGCAGGGTCGCGGCGAGCAGGGCGATCAGCGGCGAGCCGATGAAGTCGAACACCCGCTGCGGGAGCGCCTTCGGGTCGTCGATGACGACGTCGGCCAGGGCCTTGCCGAGCATCAGCACCACCGGCAGCAGGATGGTCGCCAGGACGGCGCCGAAGGACGGCGTGCGCTCGGGCCGGTCGGCCGCCTCGGCCGGGGCGGTGTTCTCCGGGATCTCCAGCGGGCCGACCCAGCGCTCGGCGACGCGGGCGAACAGCGGGCCGGCGACGACCAGGGTCGGGACGGCGATCAGCAGGCCGAGGGCGAGGGTGATGCCGAGGTCGGCGTTCAGCGCGTCGACGGCGACCAGCGGGCCAGGGTGCGGCGGCACCAGGCCGTGCAGGACCGAGAGGCCGGCCAGGGCCGGGATGCCGATCCGCATCAGCGGGACGTTGCCCCGGCGGGCCACCAGCAGCACGATCGGGATCAGCAGGACGACACCGACCTCGAAGAAGAGCGGCAGGCCGAGCACCGCCGCGATCAGCGCCATCGCCCAGGGCAGCGCCTTCGGGCCGGAGCGGGCCAGCACGGTGTCGGCGATGATGTTCGCCCCGCCCGAGTCGGCGAGCAGCTTGCCGAGCATCGCGCCCAGGCCGATCAGCAGGCCGACGCCGGCCACGGTGGCGCCGAAGCCCGTGGAGAAGCTGCCGAGCAGCTTGTCGAAGGGGGCGCCCGCCACGGCCGCCAGCAGCCCCGAGCCGAGCGTGAGGGCCAGGAACGGGTGCAGCTTGAGCTTGGTGATCAGCAGCACGATGGCGCCGATGCTGAGCAGGACCGCGATCAACAGCCGGGTGTCGCTGTCGGTGTGCGGCAGGGCCGCCGGGGCGGCCGCGAGGAGGGTGGTCACGCGAGGTCTCCATTGACGGGCCGCAGCAGCGCCACGGCCTTCTCGACGAGGTGTTCGGGGGACGGGCCGACGTCCAGGACGGCGCCGCGCTCGTCCGCGCCGAGGGGTTCCAGGGCGGCGTACTGCGAGTCGAGCAGCGACGTCGGCATGAAGTGGCCGGTGCGGTGGGCGAGCCGGTCCTCGACCAGCCGGTGACCGCCGCTGAGGTGCAGGAACCAGGCGTCCGGGCAGGCGGCGCGGAGGATGTCGCGGTAGCCGTGCTTCAGTGCCGAGCAGGTGACCACGCCGCCGGTGCCGGCCTCGGTGCGCTCCGCCAGCCAGGCGCCGATGGCACGCAGCCAGGGGGCGCGGTCCTGGTCGTCCAGCGGGGTGCCGGCCGTCATCTTGGCGATGTTGGCGGCCGGGTGGAAGTCGTCCGCCTCGGCGAAGGGGAGGCCGAGGCGGTCTGCCAGGAGGCGGGCCAGGGTGGTCTTGCCGACGCCCGAGACGCCCATCACGACGACGGTGAGGGGTGCTTCCGGGGTGTCGTGGTTCTCGACGCTGAGAGCCATGGGTGGTGCTCCTTCGTTGCCTGGCCGCCACTATCGCCTCAAAGATATGACGTATTCAAGTACTGGAAATCAAATCGTCATACTTTTACGTGAGGCCGGGCGCACCCCGGGGACCGGGGTCGGGGGCTCCGGGCCGCGCTCGGGCGTCTAGGCTGGGCGGATGGAGATCCAGGGGCTGCCCGGCCGACTGCTCGCGGAGTTGGGGCCGGCCATCGCGTCCGGGGAGGTCCCCGAGGGCTCGGTGCTGCGCGCCGAGGAGCTGGAGGAGCGGTTCGGGGTGTCGCGGACGGTGGTCCGCGAGGCGGTGCGGATCCTGGAGGGGATGCGCATGGTGGCCTCCCGCCGCCGGGTCGGGATCACCGTGCAGCCCAAGTCGGACTGGGACGTCTTCGACCCGCTGGTGATCCGCTGGCGGCTGGCCGGCGCCGACCGGCCCGCGCAACTGCGCTCACTCGGCTCGCTGCGGCTGGCCGTCGAACCGGCCGCGGCCGCCCTCGCGGCACACCACGCCACCGACGACGAGCGGCGCCGGCTCAGCTCCCTGGCGGTCGAGTTGACGATGACCGCGCGCGCCGCCGACCTGGCCGCCTTCCTCCAGCACGACATCGACTTCCACGCCACCGTGCTGCGGGCCTCCCGCAACGAGATGTTCGCGCACCTCGGCGACACCGTCGGGGCGGTGCTCACCGGCCGGACCGAGTACCATCTGATGCCCCATCAGCCCGAGCCGTACGCGATCCGGCTGCACCGCGAGGTCGCGGAGGCGGTCTGCGCGGGGGACGCCGAGCACGCCGAGCGGGCGATGCGGACGATCGTGGCGGGCGCGCTGGAGGAGCTCAGTCGTCAACTGGGCTGAGCCCCCCGGGGTTTCGGCCGCTCTGGGCCTGATCACACGATTTGGTGTCAGTTCGGGGGATTCGTGCGCATAGTCCGGGTACGACAGGGCAGAGTGGTGCGCAGGGGCGCGTTCCGGGGCGCCCGTCCCCGTGGAGTCCCACCCGCCCCGACCGGTTCCACCCGTGTCCGCCCGCGTACGCCGCCGTGACCGCGCCTGGGGGTCGCCCGATGTCATCCGCACGCCGTCGCCGCCGTCTGCCCGACGAGGTGCGGGCCGCCGTCGTCCGGGCGGTGCTCTGCCTCGCCTTCACCCTGGTCGGCATCGTGCTCGCGACGCTGTCCTCCTACGCGGACAGCTGGTTGATGACACCGGCGCTGATGGCGATGGGGCTCGGGGTGTTCGGCACGATGTGGTGCCTGCTGGAGATCCTGATCTCCCGCCAGGTGGCCGCGCAGCGGATGCGCGGGCCGAACGCCGCCTCCCCGATGGCCGGCAGCCGGGTCCCGGCCGCGCCGCGACAGCCGGGGCCGGCAGGGCCGGCGGGGCCTCCGGGGCCGAGGGGCGCTCCCGCACGGCCCGGGCCGGCGCACCCGCAGGCGTACCCGCCGGGGTATGCGCCGGGGCATCCGCAGGCGTACCCGCCCGCACACCCGCAGGCGTACCCGCAGACGCCTCCGCCGGCCGGTGCGGGACCGCGTCAGCCCGAGGTGACCACCCGGTAGTGGGTGGTGAGCCGGCCCGCGTCGTCCAGCACGTGGAAGGCGACCATCGGCGGCTGCTCGAAGGTGACGTCCGGCCCGCCCTCGCAGGCCAGCGCGACGGTGGAGACCACACCCGGCGCGACCAGCAGCGGCAGCCCGGCGAAGGTGGTGGCCGCGGCCGTGTGGGCGTGGCCGCAGAGCAGCGCCCTCACCCGGGGGTGACGGGCCAGCACCTCGGCGAGCCGCTCCTCGCCGAACTGCCGGATCGGGTCCACGTACGGCAGGCTGAGGGTCACCGGCGGGTGGTGGAAGGCCACCAGCGCGGGACGCTCCGGCCCGCCCTCCGCGAGGGTGCGGTCCAGCCAGCCGAGGGTCTCCTCGTCGAGCAGGCCGTCGTGCCGGCCGGGGATCGAGGAGTCGAGCATCAGCACGTCGGCGCCGGCCAGTCGGTGGAGCCGGTTGACCGGGCCGCCGGCGGGCTCCTCCCCGAGCAGCACCTCCCGGTAGGGCTCGCGCACGTCGTGGTTGCCCGGACAGAGCAGCACCGGGTGACGGGAGGTCAGCACCTTGGCGACCTCGCGGTACTCGGCGGGAAGGCCGTGGTCGGCGAGGTCGCCGGAGACGAGGACGGCGTCCGGCGCGCCGGGCAGGGCGTCGAGGTACGCCATCACCTGCTCGGCCCGCCGGCGGGCCCGCTCACCGCCGTCCCCGTGGTGGTCCTGGCCCAGGTGGATGTCGCTGAAGTGAACGATCGTCAACATGCGTTCCACCGTACGTCGGTCATGACTGGGCGGGAACCTCCGCCGGCCGCTTGAACATCCGGGTGGCGGTGATCTCGCCGTGGACGGCCGGGCCGTCCGGGTCCTGCGGGGCGGGCAGGCCGGGCCGCAGGTGCTCCTCCACCGAGATGTACTTCAGCCCCGCCCGCAGGTCGGCGTCGTTGCGCAGCCGGATGACCAGCGGGAACTCGGCGAGCGCCGTGGTGTCGAAGAGCCCGGTGGTGTAGATCAGCTGGACGCCGAGCGCGTCGGCCACCGCACGCTGGAGCTCCAGCAGGTACGTCGCGTTGGCCCGGCCGATCGGGTTGTCGAGGAAGAGCGTGCCCGCGTGCCGCAGCTGGGACTGGCCGCGGTCGTTGGCGCGCAGCGCGGCCATCGTGCAGTACAGCGCGATCGCCGCGGTGAGCAGCTGGCCGCCGGAGAAGACGTCCGACATCTGGCCGACGCCGACCCGCTCCGCGCGCAGCACCGCGTCGGGCTTGAGGATCTCGACGGAGACGCCGCGCGGGCCGATCGCGGCCGCCACGCCGCGCAGCAGCAGGGACATGCCGTCGCGGCGCAGGTCGCTGTTCTTCCGGACGGCGGCGCGGGTGGCCTCGTCGATGACCTCGCCGAGCCGCTCGACCAGGGTCGCGTGGTCCGGGTCCTCGAAGCGGATCCGGAGGAACTCCTGCCCGGACCACTCCCCCAGGCCCTCGGGCAGCCGGGAGAGCCGCTGGGCGGCGCGCAGGGTGGTGAGCGAGGACTCGACCAGGCCGCGCAGGCGGTCGACGATCGAGCCGCGGTTGCGCTCCAGCTGGGCGAGTTCGTCGGTGAGCACGCGCAGCCGGGGGGCGAACGCGACGGCCCAGGCGGCGGCGTGGTCGGGCAGCGCGGAGGCGGGCAGTTCGCGGATCTGCTGGCGGGCCGGGGTGCGGACCGCCTCGTAGCGGGCCGCGTTGGCGTGCCGGACCAGGGCGTCCGAGGCGTCGCGGACGGCGAGTTCGGCGGAGGAGAGCTCGGCGGCCGCGGTGCGCAGGGCGCGGCGGGCCTCCGCCGCGGCGGCGCGGGCGTCGGCGAGCGAGCCGAGGTAGGGCTCGGCCGGCTGGTCCGCGTCGTCGTGGTGCTCGCGCAGACCGTCACGCAGCTGGCCGGCGTGCTCGTCGAAGTCGGCGGCCGCGGCCTGGGCGGCGTCGAAGGTGCGCTGGAGGTCGGCGTGCGCGGTGCGGGCGGCGTCCAGGGCCTCGCGGCGTTCGGCGAGCCGGCTGGTGGCGGTGCGCAGCAGGGTCTGGGCGTGCTCGGGGTCGGTGGGGACGAGCTCCTCGGGCAGCTCGGTGTGCGCCTCGCCGTCGGCCGGGGCCGAACGTTCGGCCTCGCCGCGGAGCCGGCCGAGCTGCTCGCTGGCGCCCGCGGCGCGGGCCTCGATGGTGGCGACCAGCTCCTCGGCGCGGGCGGCGGCGGCCTGGCGGGCCGGGCCGTCGGCGCCGTCGGGGCTGCCCAGCAGCTCCTCGGCGCGGGTGCGGACCTTGTTGGTGAGGCGGTCGAGCTCGGCCGCGGCGGCGGCCTCGTCGCCCTCGGCGCGGGCCTGCTCGGCCCGCAGGTCGGCGCCGACGCCGACCTTCTCGTACAGCTGGGACGCGGAGCGGTAGGCCTCGCGGAGCGCGGGCAGTGCGGCCGGGGCCGCCTCGGCGGGCTCGTCGTCCTGCTCGGCGGCGGGGATCTCGGCGCGTTCGGCCCGCAGGGTGCGGGCGGTGCGGCGGGCGTCGTCGGCGGCGCGCTGGGCGGCGCGGCGGTCCTCGTCGCAGGTGCGGGCGCGTTCCGCGCAGACGGCCTGGCGGCGGTCGCACTCGGCGGCGTCCTCGGCGAGTTCGCGCTGGCGGCGGCTCCAGTTGGCGCGCTCGCGCAGCCGGAAGGCGAGGCCGGAGAGGGCGTCGGCGCGGCGGCGGGCGCGCTGGGCGGCCTCCCGGTGCTCCTCGTGGGCGGAGGCGGCGGTGGCGTGGTCGGTCTCGGCCTCGTCGTGCTCGGCGCGCACGGTGGCCAGCGCGGCGGCGGCCTGCTCGGCGTGCTCGCGGGCGGCCTCGGCGGCCTCGGCGAGTTCGGCGAGGGTGCCGGGCGGGCAGCTGGCGTGCCAGGAGGCGAGGCGGGCGGCGAGCGCGCGGTCGCCGCCCAGCCGGGCGGCGAGCTCCCGGATGTGCTCCTCGCGGGCGGTGGCGCGGGCGCGCAGCTCACGGCGCTCGCCGTCGGCGGCGGACTCGTCGTGCATGGCCGGGTTCGGCGGCACCAGGAAGAAGGCCGGCTCGTCGGTGATCGGGGCGATCAGGGAGGCGGCGGCGCCGACGGCGACGGTGGAGCGGGGCAGCAGCGCGGCGGACTGCAGGGCCTCGCGGGCCCGGTCCAGCGAGTCCGCGTCGGTGATGACGACGCCGTCGACGAGTTCCGGGCGGGCGGCGAGGATCGACTCGTGGTCGGCCGGGTCGACGGACTGCGCGAGGTAGCGCCAGCCGGGAAGCGCGGGGATGCCGTGCTCGGCGAGGTACTCGACGGCGGCGAGGACGTCCGGGCCGGGCGGCAGCAGGCCGCCGTCGCCGAGCGCGGCGAGGATGCGGGAGTCGTCGGCTGCGGCGGTGCGCAGGTCGAACAGGGTGCGTTCGGCGGTGGCGATGGCCTCGTCGAGGAGCTCGCGCAGGTACTCGGCGTTGCGGTCGAGCACGGCGGGGGTGAGGAAGCCGGCGTCCTCGTCGACACCCGACCCGTCCTCGTGCCAGTCGGTGGGGGCGGGGGTCAGCGAGAGCAGGTCGGCGAGCCGGGGCTCGGTGGCGAGCAGGGCGGCGGTGCGCTGCTCGGTGGCGAGCGCCCGCGCGGCGGCCTTGCGGGCGTCGGTGGCGCGGGCGTCGGCGAGTTCGGCGCGACCGGTGGCGGCGGCGGACTCGCGCAGCCGGGCGGCGGCGGACTCGGCGGCGGTGCGGGCCTGGGCGAGCGCGGCGCTGGCGGTCTTCTCGACGTCGGCGGCGTGCAGCGCGGCGCGGGCCGGGTCCGGCTCCGCGGTGTCGGGGTCGATCCAGCCGGCCTCGACGGCGGCCGCGGTCTCCTGCTCGACCTCGGCGAGGCGTTGGCGCAGGTGCTCGGCCTCGCTGCGGGCCTTCTGTGCGGCGGTGGCGGCCTCGGTGGCGTCGGTCTGGGACTTGGCGCCGTCGGCCTGGAGTTCGGCGGCGCGCTGCTCCTCGGTGTCGGCGCGGTCCTCGACGGCCGCGGCGGCGCTCTCCAGGGCGCGGGCCAGGGCGCCGGCGGCGCGGGCGCGGGCGGCCAGCGCGGGGGCGGCGTCCAGCTCGGCCTCGCGGATGGCGGCGGCGACCCGGGTCACCCGGTCGGCGGCGGCGCGCTGGCGGAGCACCGCCTCGGCGGCCTGCCAGGCGGAGTGCAGGGTGCGGGCGTCGGTGAGTTCGCGGCGCAGTGCGGCGGCCTCGGCGGTGGCGGCGGCCAGCGCGAGGGTGGCGTGCCGGTGGGTGAGCTCGGCCGCGATCAGGGTGTGCCGGGTGCGGTCGGTCTCGGCGGCGGTGACGGCGCCCGCGGCGGCCGCGACCTCGACGGCGAGGTCCTGGGCGCGGTCGCGCTCGGCGCCGGCCCGGGAGCCGAGGGCCTGGGCGAGCCTGCGGGTGCGGCGCTCGGCGGTGCGGTGGGTCTCGCGGACGGACTCGCGGGCCGTGGTGGACTCGGCGATGCGCTCCAGCAGCTCCAGCGAGCCGGCGGTGAAGTCGCGTTCGGCGGTGAGTTCGGAGCGCAGGCCGAGCTTGGCGGCGAAGCCGTGGACCAGGTCGGCGAGGCCGTCGGTGTCGCGGGTGTCGGTGACGGCGCGCAGCAGCAGGTCGGTGAAGTCCTTGTCCTGCTTGACCGCGAAGAGGCCGGCCGCCTCACCCTCGTCGGCGTTCATCTCACGCTGGTAGCGGAAGAGTTCGGGGTCGAGGCCGAGCTCGCCGAGGTGCTCCGTCCAGCGGTCGTGGCCGTCCTCGAAGACCAGGTCGAGGTGCGGGTGGGCCTTGCCGGCCTCGGTGAGGGCGTCCCGGAACCCCTTCATGGTGCGGCGGCGGCCGCGGGCCTTCTGGTCGCCGGCCAGGCTGACCCGCTCGGAGACCGGGAGGGAGTCCAGGGTGAGGCCGGGACCGGGGCGGAAGGAGTACCAGGTCTCGGCGAACTTGCGCGGGTCCGAGGAGACCTGGCGCCCGCGCCACTCGCTGACCTTGCCGACCACGATCAGCTCACCGGTGACGGTGTGCTGCCACTCCAGGGCGACGTGGCCGCAGTCGTCGGCGAGCAGGAACTTGCGGAGCACGCCGGAGCTGGCCCCGCCGAGGGTGTTGCGGTGGCCCGGGAGCATGACCGAGAAGATCAGCTTGAGCAGGACGGACTTGCCGCCGCCGTTCTCCAGGAAGAGCACGCCGGCGGGCGCCGGGCGGCGCACCGGTCCGTCGGTCTCCTCGCCGAACAGGCCGATCTGCTGGGGGACCGGGTCGGCGACGGGCTCGCCGACGCCGCGCAGGTCGAGCACCGTGTCGGCGTAGCGGGCGCCGGCCGGTCCGATCGAGTAGAGGCGGACCCGGTTGAGCTCGTACATGTGCGGCGGTTCTCCAGGAGGCGGGTGGGTGGGAGCTGGCTCGTGGTGCGGTGGGGGCCGGTGCCGTGGGGGCCGGTTCGGCGGGGTTCGGTGCGGCGGGGTTCGCTGCGTTGGGGGTCGCTGCGTTGGGGTTCGGTGCGGCGGGGGCCGGTTCGGCCGGAGTCAGAGGGAGTGGAACGGGAGGCCGGCGTCGGCCACCAGCTCGTCCCCGGTGTCCGGGGGCAGCAGGGAGGCGGTGCCGTCGGAGACCGGGACGACGCCGAGGTCGAGCAGCTCGGCCATGGCGGCGCTGCCGGCCAGGTCACGGACCTGGAGCTGGTAGCGGGCGGTGGTGCGGTAGGTGCCGCCGGCGTCGTCCGACACCTTCTGCAGGAAGCCGGAGTCGACCAGGAACAGCACCGCCTTGGCGACGATGCCGATGGTGGAACCGGAGAGCCGGCGGGCGTCCTTGGTGGCGCCGGTGGCGGTGCGCCGGGCCCAGACCCGCCAGGCGGCCTCCAGTCCGGGGGCGTCGCTGTGCGGGTCGGTGTTGGCGCCGTCGGCGGTGGCCTGCTCCTCCAGGCGGCGGCAGGCCTGGCGGACGAAGGTGTCGACGCCGTTGACGGTGATCCGGCCGAGGTAGCCGTCGTCGGCGAGGTCCTCGGGGCGGGGGAAGGCCATCGCGGCGACGGCGAGGTGCGCCAGGCCGTGCAGGAAGCGGTCGGTGGACTCGGAGGCGGCGCGGCGGGAGTAGTCGCCCATCCGGACGGCGAACACGGACTCCTCGGCGGCGGCGACGGCCATGCCGGCGCGCGGCGAGACCTCCAGGACGACCAGGCCCATGCCGGTGGCGACGGCGTCGGCGAGCCGGGCGAAGGGCGGGTCCTCGCGGTGCCGGCGGACCAGTTCGGCGTACTCGGCGTCGCGGGCCGGGAGCAGCTTGGCCTGGAGGCCGAAGGAGACCAGCCGGGCGGCGTC
Source organism: Kitasatospora sp. NPDC042419 (assembly GCF_056437345.1). Taxonomy (NCBI): domain Bacteria; kingdom Bacillati; phylum Actinomycetota; class Actinomycetes; order Kitasatosporales; family Streptomycetaceae; genus Kitasatospora; species Kitasatospora sp. NPDC042419. The sequence continues at coordinate 85,145 of NZ_JBWKAW010000032.1, read as the reverse complement.
GGCGACGTCGGCCGGGGTGATCGGCGCGGGCGCGGCGGGCTCGGCCTCGGGCGCCCAGGACGTGTCGTGGTGGGTCGTCACGGGCAGTGCTCCTCGGGGGCGTTGCTGGGGGTGCGGGTGGTCCGGCGGGCGGGTGTCCGGTGGCCGGGCGGCTGGTGACCGGGCGGCCGAGTGCCGGGCGGCTGGTGGCTGGTCCTGTGGCGGGTCGGCATGCGCGTCAGCCGGCGTCCTTGCGGTCGGCCGCCATGCCGACCGCGTCGAGCAGGGCGCTGCCGACGATGAGGTCGGCGCCGCCGAACTCCTGGTCGCGCAGCACCGTCCCGTCGTCGACCGCGAAGAGCAGCCGCTCCTCACCCTGCCGGTAGGCGGTGCCGACCGGCGGGCTGGCCGCGTGCACGGCCAGCAGGGCGACCAGGTACGGGAGTTCCGGATCCTGCTTGCGGGCGTCGGCGAGCAGGCCGGAGAGCCGCCGGGGCGCGTCCGCCGGCAGGTCGAGCAGCTCCAGCGCGGCCTCCAGCTGGGCCTCGGAGAACCGGCTGTCGTCGGGGGTGGCGACGAGGTCCGGATCGGGCAGCTCGGCCCCCAGGTGCTCACGCTCGACCGGCGGGGTGAGCAGCAGGTCGACCAGGTCGCTGACCCGGACCGAGACCGGGGTGCGCAGGCCGACGCCGCGGGCGAAGAACGCGCCGGTGGGCCGGACGGCCTGCTCTATCGGCAGCCGGAGCACGGGGGCGAGCAGCTGGCCGTAGAGGTCGATGCCGCTGCGGGCGCCGGGGGTGGCGAAGGCCTGCCGGTCCTGCTCGGCGCGGAACAGCGGACCGGCCTCCAGCAGCCTGGTCTGCAGCTGGGTGTGGCGGCGGATGCAGTCCTTGACGATGTCGACCAGCTCGGCGGCGCGGCGCTTGTGCTCCTGGTCCTCGGCCTCGTCGCGGGCCTTGCGGATGTTGGTGAGAATCGCGTTCTCGTGCCGGTAGCGGTCGGCGATGTGGTCGAGCGCCTCGTCGATGAGGTCGGGAACGGCCTGCATCCAGTCGACGGCGCGGACGTTGCGGCGGGTCGCGTCGAGGGCGCGGCGCAGCGTCTCGGCGTACTGGACGGTGCGGTAGCGGGCCTGCTCGGCGGCGAGCTGGGCGTCGGCCAGGCGGCCGCGCCGGATCAGCACCTCCAGCTTGACCTCGGCGGCGATCTGCGCGGACGTGACGTCGGTGTCGAGCGCGCCGACCAGGACGTTGACCGCCTCGTCGGTGGTCCGCAGGTAGACGCCGCCGTCGGGGCCCGGGACCTCCTCGATGAGCTTGAAGTCGTAGTCGCGGCGGACGTACGCGCCCTCGGCGTCGAAGGTGCCGTAGACGGCGCGGAAGCCGCGGTCCACGCTGCCGACGTTGATCAGCGACTCCAGCACCCAGCGGCCGACCCGCTGGTGCTCGGCGGTGGACCGGGCGGGGGCCTGGGCGGCGACCCGGGGCAGCAGTCGGGCCAGCACTATCTCGCGGTCGGCGCCGGTGTCGAAGTCCATGTTGAGGGTGACCAGGTCGATCGCGGCGAGCCCGACCTCGGCCATCGCGTAGCCGCCGTACTCGCCGGCGAGCATGACCTTGCGGCTGTCCAGGTCGTGCAGCGGCGCGGTGCAGGCCAGTGCCTTGAGCCGGCGGGCCAGGCCCTCGTCGGCGGCGGGGCCGGGCGCGGGCCGCGCGGCGGCGACGGCGGGCCCGGCGGGCGGCCGGGAGCCGAGCTCGGTGGGCTGGTCAGCGATGACGGTCACGGTGGACAAGACTAGAGGTAGGCGCCGACATCGACCGAAACGGACCTTCCGGGCACCCGCCCGGGCACCCGGGCCGGGCGGGGAGGCGGGGCCGCGCGCGGGGCTCGGAGGCGGGACGGGGAGACGGGGCGGGGAGCGCGGGGCGGAGAGGTGGGGCGGGGCGGGGAGGCGGGGAGGCGGGGCCGCGCGCGGGCGCGGAACGCGGAGGACAACGGAGTGCAACGGAAGGCGGGCTAATAGAACCCGCTTTCGAGAAACGGCCCCGCAGGCAGATCGAGCCCGCCATGATTCTTCGTATGATCACCAGACTGGTACGAGGTGGCCTCGCCGCCTCCCTCGCCGTGGCCGCCCTCACCACCGGCGCCGCCGTCTCCACCACCGCGGCCGCCGGAACCCCTGCCCGAGCCGCCGCCAAGACGGCGGTCACCGGCCAGAACGTGACCGTGTCGCAGAGCGGGAACTACCCGATCTTCCCGATCGACAACACCAACATCTCGGTGTCCTGGAAGTCCTCGGGCACCGCCGACCTCACCGGGGTCACCCACCTGACCGTCGAACTGCCGCCCGGCCTGACCACCGGCGGCGCGATGATCACCTCCTTCCAGGACTACACCTTCACCCAGACCGTCTCGCCCGACGGCCGCCGGCTCGACGCCTACTTCACCGGCAACCGCGCACCCGGGCGCAGCGAGTTCATGAAGCTCACCGTCGCCTCCCACGGCACCAGGCCGTCCGGGACGATCAAGGTGACGGCCGCGAACCCGAACGACGCCGACCCGTCGGACAACGTCTCCAGCTACCTGCTCGGCAGCGGCCCGCAGGCCCCGGCCACCCAGGCGGCCCCCGCGGTGACCGGCGTCGGCACCACGACCGGCCCGGGCACCGGCGGCACCCCCGTCACCCTGACCGGCACCAACCTTGACAACGGCTTCGTGCTGTTCGGCGGCTCGGTCGCGGCCGGCAGCTGCACCAGCACGGGCTGCACCGTGACCACCCCCGGCGGCTCGGGCAGCGTGCCGGTCACCGTGGTCACCCCCGGCGGCTCCGCCACCGCGGCCGCCGGCTTCGACTACACCGGCGCCGCTCCGCCCGCTCCCCCCGCACCGGCGGTCAGCGGCCTGACCACCAGCACCGGCCCGGCCGCCGGCGGCACCCAGATCTACGTCCAGGGCAGCAACCTGGCCAACGGCACGGTGAGCTTCGGCGGCGTGCCGGCCACCCGCCACTCCTGCGGCCCGGCGCTCTGCTCGGCGACCGCCCCGGCGGGCTCGGGCACGGTCGACGTGACGGTGACGACGGCGGGCGGGACGAGCGCGCCCGTCACCGCGGACCGGTTCACCTACACGCCCTGACGGCCCTCCTCCCCCACGGGCCCGGCACCGGTGCGGTGCCGGGCCCTTCCACGTCCGCCGCCCCACCGTCCCACCGTTCACGGCTTGGCCCGAAGGTGAGTTGAACGCGTTCAATTCCAGGTCTGGAGTCACTCCCGTGCAGGTGGGAACAGCCCGGCCTGCCGCCTCGGCACGGGGGTTTGCGCAATGAGCGACACGACCGGCAGCGGAACGACCGCGACCGAACGGGCGGCGCTGCGACACGTCCGGCGATGGCTGTGGACCTTCGTGGTCTGCCTCGTCCTGAGCGGCCTGACCGCGTTCCCCCTGGAGACCGAGACCCGCTGGCTCGCCGACCTGGCGGCCGGCCCCGGCGCCCCGGTGACCGACCGCTTCCCCGCCCTGCTGGATTGGACCGAACGGGTACGGGACGGCATCGCCGAGACCAACGCCCGGTACCCCTTCCTCGCCTACGGCACCGACTGGCTGGCCTTCGCCCACCTGGTGATCGCGGCCGCGTTCCGGGGCCCGATCAAGGACCCGGTGCGCAACGTCTGGGTGATCCGGTGGGCGGTCCTGGCCTGCGCCGGGATCATCCCCCTCGCGCTGATCTGCGGGCCGCTCCGGGGCATCCCGCCGTACTGGCGGCTTGTCGACATGTCGTTCGGGATCGTGGGCGTGGTGCCGCTGCTGATCGTGCTGCGCGCGCTGCGGCCGCTGCTGGAGCGGGCCGAAGGCCGCCCGGCCCCGGCAGTGGGCTGACCGGACGAGCGGCACTCCGCCCTCACCCGCAGGCCCTACCATCTGGCTCAACAGCTGCTGGGAGGCGGACGGGCGTGGCCGATGCGGTGATCGATCTCAATGCGGACCTCGGTGAGGGGTTCGGACGCTGGACGCTGACCGACGACGAGGCACTGCTCTCCGTCGTCACCAGCGCCAACGTCGCCTGCGGCTTCCACGCCGGCGACCCGTCCACCATGCGCCGGGTCTGCTCCCTGGCCGCCGAGCGCGGCGTCCGGATCGGCGCCCAGGTCTCCTACCGCGACCTCGCCGGCTTCGGCCGCCGCGCCATGGACGTCCCGCCCGAGGAACTGGCCGACGAGATCGCCTACCAGATCGGCGCCCTCCAGGTCTTCGCCCGCGCGGCCGGCTCCCGCGTCTCCTACGTCAAGCCGCACGGCGCCCTCTACAACCGGGTGGTGACCGACTCCGAGCAGGCCGAGGCCGTGGTCGCCGGCATCCTGCGCGCCGGAGCCGTCTGCGACGGGCCGCTGCCCGTCCTCGGCCTGCCGGGCTCCCGGCTGCTCGCGGTGGCCGACGGCGTCGGCCTGCCGGTCGTCGCCGAGGCGTTCGCCGACCGGGCCTACACCTGGGCCGGCACGCTCGTCCCGCGCCGCGAACCGGACGCCGTCGTGCACGACCCGGAGACGGTGATCACCCGAGCGGTCGGCATCGCCCGGGACGGCTCGGTGGTGGCGGTCGGCGGCGAGCCGATCACCGTCGAGGCGCGCTCGCTCTGCGTCCACGGCGACACCCCCGGCGCGGCGCAGCTGGCCTGGCGCATCCGCGGCGCGCTCGCCTCGGCGGGCGTCCGGGTGGAGGCCTTCGCGTGAGCACGGCCGCGCCGGTGGCCGACGGCGGCGGGGCGGACGAGAGCCGTGCCGACGGGGGCGGGGCGGGCGGTGGCGGGGCGGACGGTGGGTCGGCGGTCGTGCTCCACCCGGTCGGCGACCGGGCCCTGCTCGCCGAGGTCCCGGACCCGGCCGCGGTGACGGCCCTGTACGGCTGGCTGCGCGAGCGCCAGGCCGCCGGCGAGCTGCCCGAGGTCGAGGAGATCGTCCCCGCCGCGCGGACCGTCCTGCTGGACGGCGTCGCCGACCTCCCCGCGCTGACCGCGCTGCTCCGCTCCGCCCGCCCGACGGCGGCCGACACCGTGCCCGGCCCACTGGTGGAGGTGCCCACCGTCTACGACGGCGAGGACCTCGCCGAGGTCGCCGCCCTCTGGGGCGTCTCCCCCGAGGCCGCCGTCCGGATCCACAGCGAACCCGAGTACGTCGTCGCGTTCTGCGGCTTCGCCCCCGGCTTCGGCTACCTCACCGGCCTGCCGCCCCGGTACGCGGTCCCGCGCCGCGCCACCCCGCGCAGCTCCGTCCCACCCGGCTCGGTCGCGCTGGCCGGCCCGTACACCGGGGTGTACCCCCGTTCGTCGCCCGGCGGCTGGCAGCTCCTCGGGCGGACCGCGCTGCCGCTCTGGGACGCCGCCCGCGAGCCGGCCGCCCTGCTCGCCCCCGGCGTGCGGGTCCGGTTCACCCCGCTGCCGGGCGGCCGCGACCGCCCGACCGCCGACGGCGGAGGTTCGCGGTCGGCGGGTGCCGGCCGGCCGTCGGGTCGGACGGACGCCCGTCCGGACGACACCCGCGACACGGGCCCGGCGAGCGACACGGGCCCGGCGAACAGCGCGGAACGAGCCGACCATGCGGACGGGGCGGATGCAGCGGGCGGTCCGGGCGGTACCAACGCCACGGACACTGCGGGGAGGGCCGACGAACCGGGTGCCCACGAAGGCGTGATCGCCGTGGGCGGGCAGAACGATGCGGCCGCCGCTCGCACCCCGGACGGCCCGGTTCCTGTCAGTACCGGGAGCCGCGCCGCCGGCCGGGCCCCCGCAGACCACCCGGGCGGTGCGAGCCCGGCGAGCGATGTGAGTCCTGTCGGCGGGCCGGGGACTGCGGGCCGGGCGGGCGGCGGGAGCGGGCCGGGCTCAGCCGGTCCCACCAGCGCCGCAGACGGTGGGAGTGCGGCAGACCGTGGGAGCGGTGCGGGCGGGCCTGATGCCATGGTCGGCACGGGCCGGACCGGCGGCAGCGGTGGTTCGGCTGGTTCGGCCGGTCCGGCTGGTCCGGCTGGTGCGGTCGACGCCCCCACCGGACAACCCGGGGGTGCGGTGTGACCGCGGCCGACGGGATGGTGGTCGTCCGGCCCGGACCACTCACCACCGTCCAGGACCTCGGCCGACACGGCACCGCCCACCTCGGCGTCCCCCGCGCGGGCGCGCTGGACGAGCCGGCGCTGCGCGCGGCCAACCGGCTGGTCGGCAACGAGCCCGGCACGGCGGCCCTGGAGACCACGCTCGGCGGCGTAGCACTGCATGCGCTCCGGCCGCTCGTCGTCGCGGTCACCGGTGCGCCGTCGCCGGTCCGGGTCGACGGCCGCGCAGCCGCCTGGGGCGCGCCGGTGGCCGTACCCGCCGGTGCGGTCGTCGAGGTCGGCGCGGCGACGCACGGCGTGCGCGCCTACCTGGCGGTGGCGGGCGGGATCGCCGTACCCCCTGTGCTCGGCAGTCGTTCGGCCGACCTGCTGTCCGGCCTCGGGCCGGCCCCGCTGGCCGCCGGCGATCGGCTGCCGGTCGGCCCGCCTCCGCCGTACCGGCCGACGCCCGGCCTGGTCCCGCTGCCCGCACCGCCGACCGTCCTGGTGCTGCGGTTGCGGCCCGGCCCGCGCGCCGACTGGTTCGGCCCGCAGGCGCTGGCCCGGCTCGCCCGCGATCCGTACCGGGTGGCGCCGGCCGGCAACCGGATCGCGCTGCGGACGGAGGGGCCGCCCGTCGTCCGGGCGCGCACCGACGAACTGGCGAGCGAGGGCATGGTGCTGGGCGCCGTGCAGATCCCGCCGGACGGCTGCCCGGTGGTCTTCCTGGCCGACCATCCGACCACCGGGGGCTACCCCGTCATCGGTGTCGTCCCGTCCGCCGACCTGGCCGCCGCCGCCCAGGCGCGGCCCGGCACCCCGATCCGCTTCACGGTGGTCCGGGGGCGGTAGCGGCCTCGCCCGGCCCCGGAGCACCCGCGAGCCCCGAAGCCCGAACCCCGAGGCTCCGAGGCTCCGAGGCACTCGCCCGAGGCCGGCTCCTGCGCAGGAAGTCGGCCCGTCCGACTTCCTGCGCGCAACCCGCCGCATCGGCTGCGGGTCCGCCGCCCCCGGCTTCCGCACTCCCGAAATATGTAGACCGGTCTACACGTCTGGTATATGCAGACCGGTCTACATATCCACGATCTGTAGACCGGTCTGCATATTCGTTCACGCCAGCCCCGCACCCGGCCCAACCGTCCCCGGAGAGGAGGCCGGCCGGCCCGGCTTCCCTCTCGCGCGGCTCCGGAAACCCGCCCGCACTACCCCGGGCGGGTATGGGCCCCGGCCCTGGACACCGGTCGGGACACCGGTCGGGACACCGCTCGGAGTACCGGTCGGAGTACCGGTCAGTGCGGGAGCTCGACCGACAGGTACGGGCTCAGCGCCTCCAGGAAGTCCGCCGCCTCGAACATCGCGCCGGCCGAGGCCACACCCGTGGTCCGCGTCTGCCCGGCCAGGATCCGCCGGACCGCCTCCACCGCCAGGGGCGCGGTGATCGCGTAGATGTCCTGGCCGCCGGCCGTGGCGCGGCGCTCGACGCCACCCGCGCTGACCCGGACGTCCACCACGAAGGTCTGGTCCGACCGCCCCAGGTCGTCGACCGGGCGCGGTGCCGGCGTCTCCGCCACGGCGAGGTCGCCGGCGGCCTCGACGGACATGTAGGTGCGGACCTCGGGCACCGCCAGGTGGCTCGGCAGCGTGACGACGTCGGCCATCGTGAACTCCGCGATCACCGCCCGCTCGCCCAGCGGCTCCGGGAAGTGCCAGTCCTGCCGCGACAGCTCGTCGTCGTGGTACTGCAGCTCGCCGTCGGCGAACCGCACCCGCCGCCCCGCTCGGCGCTCGTGCGACACCCGACCGGCTTCCCTGGTCCCCTCGGTGGGGTGCCAGCTGTTCAGCCCGTACGCGACGTGCACCGCGTCCGCCGCCGTCCACTCCCCCATCGCCGCGGTCGCCAGCAGGTCGCCCAACCCGCCGTAGAACGCCATTGCCGGCACCACGGGCACGTCGGCCTTCCGGGCCGCCTCCGCGTAGTCGGCGAACGTCTGGGCGTTCGCCTCGATCTCCGCCGCGACGTCGACGTACGGGATCCCCGCACGCAGCGCCGCCTCGACCAGCGGGCCCGCCGTCACCGCGAACGGTCCGGCGCAGTTGATGACGGCCGCCGCACCCGCCAGGGCCCGGTCGAGCGAGCCGGGGTCGTCCACGGTCGCCGGACGCACCACCACGTCGTCCCACCCGGCGGCCAGCGCCTCCAGCTTGGCCGCGTCACGGCCGGAGGCGACGGTGGCGAAGCCGCGCCTGCGCAGTTCGGCGACGATGAAGCGCCCGGTGTGCCCGGTCGCCCCGTAGACCACCACTGCATCCGCTGTACTCATGATTCCCCCGCTTTCGCCGTGCTGATGGATCAAGTCTCGGCGCTGCGCGCTCCGAACCGTGATGGTCCGGAACGACATCACCCGTACACTTTCGGACATGCCGACTGTCGCACTGCTGGCCGCTGGTCACCTGCTGCACTTCGAACTCGCGGTGGCCTACGAGATCTTCGGCAACCCCCCGATCGAAGCCCGGGGCGACTGGTACGACGTCCGGCTCTGCGGTCCCGGACCGGTCCGGGTCGGCCCGTTCGTGGTCGAGCCCGACCACGGACTGGAGGAACTGGCCCGTGCCGACACGGTGATCGTGCCCGCGTGGGCCGACATCGACGAGCCGCCGCCGGCCGAGGTGGTCGAGGCCGTACGCGCCGCGCACGAGTCGGGCGCCCGCGTCGCCTCCCTCTGCACCGGGGCGTTCGTGCTCGGCGCCGCGGGCCTGCTGGACGGCCAGCGGGCCACCACCCACTGGGCGCACGCCGCGGAGCTGAGTGCCCGCCATCCGCTGGCCGTGGTCGATCCGGACGTGCTCTACACGGACAACGGCAGCGTGCTGACCGCCGCCGGAAAGGCCGCCGCCGTGGACCTCTGCCTCCACCTGGTCCACGTCGACCACGGAGCCGCGATCGCCAACTCCGTCGCCCGCCGCCTCGTCATGGCACCCCACCGGCCCGGCGGCCAGGCCCAGTTCGTGGCCACGCCGGTGCAGGCGACGGGTGACCACGTGCTCGCCCAGCTGCTCGCCTGGGTCCAGCAGCGGCTCGACCAGCCGCTGACGGTGACCGACCTGGCCCGACGGGCGAACACCAGTCCGCGCCATCTGGGCCGGCAGTTCCGGTCCGTGCTCGGACAGACCCCGATCCAGTGGCTGCTGGACCAACGCGTCCGCCGGGCACAGGAGTTGCTGGAGTCCACCGACGAGAGCATCGAGGCGATCGCGGTCGCCACCGGCATGGGCACGGCCACGACGCTCCGGCGCCAGTTCAAGCGGGTCGTCGGGGTCCCGCCGGCCAGCTACCGGCACGCGTTCCGCAGCGCACGGCCCGCCTGAGGGGTGCGGGCGCGGCGACCCGAGGGCGACGCCCCGGCACTCCTACCGCCCGGCACCCCCACCACCCGGCGCTCCTCTCGCTCCGGCGCTCCTCTCACCCCCACGCTCCTATCGCCCCAACAGCACCTCGGCTACGGCCCGCTGGGCCGGGTCGATCTCCTCCTCGCCGTCCTCGACGTCCCACAGGACGTTCTGCAGCACCCGGCCGAGGGTCCAGCGGACGGCGCGCGGCCGGTCGAGGGCGAGGCGGTCGGTCATCAGGTCGAAGCGGCGGCGCAGCGCGCCCGGCAGGTCACCGGTGGCGGTGAGGTCGGCCCAGCGGTTGCGGAGGGCGGGGAGCAGCTCGAAGCCCGGGTCGCCGGCGAGCGGCTTGGGGTCGATGGCGAGCCAGGGGGCGCGGCCATCCGGCCCGGGCGGGGCGAGCACGTTGCCGTAGTGCAGGTCCCAGTGGAGCAGCCGGTCGCCGGGTTCGGGCCGGACCTCGCGGACGGCGGCGGCGCAGTCCGCGAGCAGCCGGCGGTCGGCCGGGTCGGCGAGTTCGGCGAGCGCTTCCGGGAGGTCGGCCAGCATCGCGTCGACGACGTCCGCCAATGCGCGTACCCCTTCAGGTGCTTGATGCGACGTCAGTTCGGCTAGCAGTGCGGCGATTTCTCCGGCGGCGGCGAGGTCGTCGGGCTCGGCGAGCAGTGAGCGGGCCGGGTCGAGGCGTTCCAGCAGCATCGAGCCGGTCACCGGGTCGTGGTCGAGCAGCCGCACCGCGCTCCGCCCGCCCCAGGTCCGCAGGGCGAGCGGTTCGCCGGCCGTCTCCTCGTCCACGGGCTGGAGTTTGAGCACGGCGGGGGTGCGGTCGTCGCACCGGACCGGGAGGACGAGGCCGACCACGCCGTGCGCGACCGGCCCGTCGGGGCGGAGGGACCAGCGCTCCAGCAGGCCGTCGGCCAGGGAGGGGAGCCCGGCCGCCCACGCGCGGCCGGGCTCCCCGAGGAAGCCGACGAGGGAGGCGGCCAGCGCCTCGGGGACGTGGATCACCATGTCGGACGGCTCCCTGGGTCGGAGGACGGCGGAGTGCGGCGGAGTGCGGCGGGGTGCCGCGGGGTGTTCAGTCGCGGCGCGCCAGCGCGGCGGCGGTGACGGTCGCGAAGCCCTCCGGATTATCGAACATGATGTTGTGCCCGCAGTCCGGGAGTGCCGCGAGCACCACCCCGGCCTCCCGGAGCTGTTCCGCACCGGGGTACGGCCCGTCCTCGGCCGGGTGGAGGAAGGTGCGCGGCAGGTCGAGCCCGATCAGCAGCTCGCGCATGGTCGGGACGGTGCCCCGGCCGCGGTGGACGGCGCTGCGGTGGAGCGCCTCGGGGCCGGCCAGCCGCATGGTCGCCCACCAGAACGGGCCGGCCCACTCCTCCACCTTGTCCCGGCCGCCGGCCAGGAACTCCTCCTCCGTGAAGGTCGCGAGGCCGCTGCTGCCCGGGCCCGGCACGGGGGCGGCCGGGTCGATCGCGGCGTCGACCAGGACGAGGTTGGCGACCAGCCCGGGGTGCCGGTGGGCGAGCACGATCGCGACCGCGCCGCCCATGCTGTGGCCGATCACCTCGACCCGGTCCAGGCCTGCCGCCCGGACCGCCGTGGCGACCGCGTCGGCGTGGTCCTCCAGCGTGTAGGCGAAGTCGGCGGGCCGGTCGCTGATGCCGAAGCCGAGCAGGTCGAGCAGGAGCGAGCGGTGCCCGGTGAGCAGCGGGTGGGCCGCGGCTGCGGCGAAGTAGACGGGCGAGCTGGAGCCGAGGCCGTGCAGGTAGAGGCGGGCGGGTTCGACGCCGGGGACCTCCACCCAGCGGATTCGGTCGCCGTTCGGGGTGACGGTGGCTTCGCGCACGGTCGTGTTCCTCCTCGGTTCGGTGGGGTGACGGCACGACCATACCTCGACTCCGAGGTATAGCAATATCGATATATTCACGCCGGCATCTGAGAGAGTGGCCCCATGCTGAAACTCGCGATCCTCGGGTTCCTCCACGACCGGCCGCTGCACGGCTACGAACTGCGCCGGCACCTGGCGGCCCTCACCGGGCACGTCCGGCCGATCAGCGACGGCACGCTCTACCCGGCGATCAAGCGACTGGAGACCGACGGCCTGCTCGTCCGCGCCACCGAGCCCGGCGCGGCGGCGGCCCCCCGGCACACGCTCCGACTGACCGACGCGGGGCGGGCCGCCCTGCTCGACCGGCTCCGCACCCCGGAGGAGCTGGACATCAGCGACGAGAACCGCTGGTTCACCACCCTGGCCTTCCTGCGCCACCTCGACGACGAGCCGGCCGCCCAGGCCGCGGTGCTCCGCCGCCGCCTCGCGTTCCTCAGCGAGCCGGCCAGCTTCTTCTACGACGGCAGCCGCCCGGTCGGCGCCGAGGAGGTCGACGACCCGTTCCGCCGGGGGATGCTGCTGATCGCCCGCGCCACCACCGAGGCCGAGCTGGGCTGGCTGAACGCGACCCTCGCGGAGCTGGACCGGGCACGCTGACCGCACACCCGCCGCACGCGGAACGGCCGCGGCCCACACCACCCCCGGGAGGGTCGGTGCGGGCCGCGGCCGTCGGACCGGGCGGAACAGGCGTCGGCGCCGTCAGTGCTCGTGGTAGGCGTGGACCACGGCGTGACCACGGCCCCGGCCGATCATCCACTTGTTGACCGGGACGGTCAGCGCGAAGGCCAGGAGCAGCGAGCCGGCCAGCGCGAACCAGAACAGCACGTTGCCGAGGCCCGCGTCCATCGCGCCCGGGACGGTCATCATCACGGTGTTGTCGATCAGCTCCATGACGAGGATCGAGACGGTGTCGGCGGCGAGCGCGACCTTCACCGCGGCGCGGACGTCGAGCCCGGCCTTCAGCACGCCGCGCATGGTGAACGCGTAGCCGAAGACGAAGGCCAGCAGGACCGAGAGCACCACGGTCGCGCCGTTGTGCAGGCCGAGGGCGGTGCCGATCACCATGCCGAGGATCTCGCCGATGGCGCAGCCGGTGAGGCAGTGCAGGGTGGCCTGCGCGGCGGTCCGCCAGCTCGCGCCGCCGACGCCGTGCCCGTGCCCGTGCTGGGCGCCGTGTTCGGCCTGCCCGTGCCGGGCGTGCTGTCCGTGCTGTCCGTGCTGGGCGTGGCCGGCGTGCGCCGAGTGGTCCATCTCTCCAGTGTGACCCCGATGGCCCTGGTGGCCCTGGTGGCCGCCGTGCCCCTCGTGGGCGCCGAGGTGCTCGTGGCCCTCGTGCTGCCGGTGCTCGTGCTGGGCGGGGTGTGCCATGTCGTCCTCCGCTTGCTCGGTCGCTGTCCGCTTCCCGGTTCGTCGATGAATGTATACCCCCCAGGGGTATGTGACAACCATGGATCCGCACGCCCTCTTCCCACCCTCCGCCCGCCGTGTTCGGATGGATCGCATGGCTGACGAACGACGCACGGGGTACGACGGGACCGGCCCGGGGGCGATCACGCCGGACGGCTGCGCGGTCGAGATGTACGGGCGGCTGCGGCCCAACGGCGAGCCGGAGGTGATCGGGCGCGCCGCCCCGGCGGGCGCGAGCATCCTCGAACTCGGCTGCGGCGCGGGCCGGGTGACGCACCCGCTGCTGGACCTCGGGTTCCGGGTGACGGCCGTGGACGAGTCGGCCGAGATGCTGGCCCGGGTGCGCGGGGCACGGACCGTCCGCAGCCCGATCGAGCGACTGGACCTCGGCGAGCGGTTCGACGTCGTCCTGCTCGGGTCGTTCCTGGTCCACGCCGGCGATGCGGCGGTCCGGCGCGGACTGCTGGACACCTGTCGGCGGCACGTCGCGGCGGACGGCTGCGTGCTGCTCCAGCGCGAGGGCGAGGACTGGCAGCGGAACGTGCCCCGTGAGCGGCCGCTCGCCCCGGACGGGCTGGTGCGGGTGGTCTCGGCCACACCCGTCGCGGACGGCGTCAACCGCGTGCACGTCGAGTACGAGTTCCCGGACGCGCGGTGGACCCAGACCTTCCTCTCCCGGCCGCTCGACACGGATCAGTTCGAAGGGGCACTGGCCGAGGCCGGGCTTGCCGTCGAGTCCTACCTCACCGAGGACCGGGTCTGGGTGCGGGCCCGGCCCGTCGCCGGCTGAGCCGCCGCCCGTCCGCCCACTCCCCACCCTCACCCGCCCTCGCCCTCGCCCTCACCCCGAGCAGCCCGCCCCCGGTCGGCCCCAGCCGACGGCCCGGCCGGCCCGGACGGGCCCCGGCCCCCCGAACGGGACCGGACGGGACCGGACGGCCGGGGGGGTGTGCGCAGCGGCGGGGGCGAGCGACAGCCCGTCACCTGAACGGCGTAGCATGCAGGCGCACGCCGGGCCCGCGCGCGGCCCGAGCGCCGGGCGGGACCGGTGGTTCGCCTGCCATCGGACCGTGCCACTCGCATGCGCCGGCCGCATGCCGCAGGGGCCTGTTCCCGCACCGACCAACAAGGACCGCTGAATGCGCATCGAGCGACGGATACCCTCGGCGGGTGTCCGGTGATCGACTGGTTCCACGGGGCCGTCCTCGGCCTGATCCAGGGGCTCACCGAGTTCCTGCCGATCTCCTCCAGCGCCCACCTCCGGGTCTTCCCGGCCCTGCTGGGCTGGAAGGACCCGGGCGCTGCATTCACCGCCGTGACGCAGCTCGGCACCGAGACCGCGGTGCTGATCTACTTCCGCCGCGACATCGCCTCGATCGTGAAGACCTGGACGCTCTCGCTGTTCCGGCCCGCGCTCCGCTCGCACCAGGACGCCCGGATGGGCTGGTTCGTGATCATGGGCACCCTGCCGATCGGCATCCTGGGCAAGCTGTTCCAGGACACCATCGAGCACGACCTGCGCGACCTGCGGATCATCGGCACCACGCTGATCCTGTTCGGCGTGATCCTGGCGGTCGCCGACCGGACCCGTGCCGTCCGGCACGCCAAGCCGATCACCGACCTGACCCTGCCGCACGCGGCCGGCTACGGCATGGCCCAGGCTCTGGCCCTCATCCCCGGCGTTTCCCGCTCCGGCGGCACGATCAGCGCGGGCCTGCTGCTCGGCTACAGCCGCGAGGCGGCGGCCCGCTACTCGTTCCTGCTGGCGATCCCGGCGGTGCTGGCCTCCGGCGTCCTGGAGCTGTTCAAGATCGGCGAGGGCCCCGCACCGGCCTGGGGGCCGACCATCCTGGCCACCCTGATCGCCTTCGTGGTCGGCTACGCGGCGATCTCCTGGTTCCTGAAGTACATCTCGAACAACAGCTTCATGCCGTTCGTGATCTACCGCATCGCGCTCGGCATCCTGATCATCGTCCTGGTGTCCGTCGGGACGCTGACGCCGGACGCCGGCGTGGTCAAGTGACGCGGTCCGGCGGGCTGCTCGGCCGCGACCGGAACCGCCGGGGCTCCCGCGCCGGAGCCCGAGCCGGAAGCCACGCCGGAAACCGCGCCGGAGCCCGAGCCGGAAGCCGCGCCGGGCGCCACGGCCGGACCACCGGATCGGACCGCGACTAGAACCGCGTTCCACCCGCCGACGACAGCGGGCCGGCCCACCTTCACCAGGTGGACCGGCCCGCTTCGTCGTGTCCGGCGGCTACCGGCTCCGCTCCCGGGCGGCGGTCAGCCGGCCCCGGACGGCGGCGTGGACCTCGGCCTCCTCGGCCGGGTCGGCGGCGAGGCGGCGCAGGCGCTCCAGCACGCGGGCGTCGCCGGTGGTGGCGACGTGCCTCGCGGCGAGCTCCCGAGTGGACTCCTCGCAGTCCCAGAGGCACTCGACGGCCGGCCCCTCCGGGAAGTGCACGTCCGTCGCGGCGAGCGCCCGGGCGGCGCGGCCGCGCAGATCGGAGGAGACGGACTCCCCGTAGATGTGGCGCAGGACCGGGACGGCTCCGGCGGCGGCCAGCCGCCCCGCACCGTCGACCAGCGTCCCGAGCCCGGTGCCGGCGCCGGCCACCCCGCGGACCGAGATCCAGCGGCGCAGCCCGGCCACCACCAGCGGGCCGTCGATGGGCTCCCCCGCGTCGGCCAGCAGCTGGACGGCGGCCTCGCCGAGGGCGCTGTCGGCGCCACCGGTGGCCGGGTCGGCCCAGCGGCGGGCGTGCGCCAGCGCCTCCGGGCCGCGCATCCGGCCGAGCAGTTCCAGGGCGAACCGGACCAGCCGGTCGTCCACGTCGGAGGCGGCCGCCTCGATCAGGTCGGCCGCGGCCGGGTCCCGCTGGTCCACCAGGTGCCGCAGGGCGGCGCGGCG
The DNA here is from genome assembly GCF_056437345.1 of Kitasatospora sp. NPDC042419. Taxonomy (NCBI): domain Bacteria; kingdom Bacillati; phylum Actinomycetota; class Actinomycetes; order Kitasatosporales; family Streptomycetaceae; genus Kitasatospora; species Kitasatospora sp. NPDC042419. The sequence continues at coordinate 69,492 of NZ_JBWKAW010000032.1, read as the reverse complement.
GGCGCCGGGCAGGCCGGCGCGGGCGGCTTCCAGTACGGCGGGGCGGTCCTCGGGCCGGACCACGGCGGTCAGGCAGCGGGCGGCGGCGGCGGCGCGGCGGTCCACCGCGTCGGGGCCGGCGGTGTCATCCGCATCGCGGCCGTCCCGCAGGTCACGGGCCGGATCGGTCCGGTCGGGCCGCCCGGCGAAGGCGGTGGCCCGCAGGCCCCCGAGTTCGCCCTGGTCGGCCCAGGCGAGCACGTCGGCGGTGGACCAGCCGGGGGTGACGCCGCTGCGGTTCAGCTGGCGCTGCCAGAGGTCGAACGGGGACTGCTCGCTGGCGGCCGCCACCCGCGGGTGGTAGGCCGCCCAGAGCCGCCAGGGCCGGGGCTCGTAGGCGGCGCGGATGGTCTCGCGCAGTTCGGCGTCGCCCTCGGGGCCCGGCGCGAAGTGGTCCAGGACGGCGGTGCCGAGCAGCAGCAGGCCGCGGTCGTCGTCGCGCAGCGCGAGCTCGTCGAGGGCCCAGGCCCAGTTGGTGCCGGTCGCGGCGTACTCGCGGAGCATCAGCAGCGCGTCGCGGCGTCCGTACGCGGCGAGGTGGCCCAGGACGGAGAGCGCGAGGCCGGTCCGGGACTCGTCCTCGTCGAGGAGGTCCTCCGGGGAGTGGAGGTGGTCCTCGATGCCGTCGAGCGGCGCCTCCAGTTCCATGTAGAGGCGCGCGTAGTAGAGGGAACGGTTCTCGACCTGCCAGTCGGCTCTCGGGTCCCTGGTGACGCACTCCTCCAACGCGGCGATGGCCTCGGTGCGGTCGGCGGCCAGCGCATGGAGCTGCCCGTCACCGCGACCTCGCTGAAGGAGGCCGAGGAGGCTGGCACTGGGTGCTATCACTGGCTCGAACATGAGGTCAGCATCCGTTGCGGCGGTCGTAGTGGCAACGGGATTTCCGTCGCCGGGGTCTCTGGTCGGTACTGCGGTGGGCGCCCGGGCGCCGGAATCACCGAAGGTTACCGCCTCGGGCACCCTGCCGCACACAGGGCGACCGACCCTTTGTGCGCACTGGCATATGCCTGGGGAATTTTGCCTGCGTTCTGTCCAAATCGCCCACAAGGGTGACGCCGCTGTGCGACAGTCTTCCTCACCACCCGACCGGCCCGCCCACCACCTCGGGATCACTGGACTTGCCATGATCATGACGAATGCCGCCACCGGCCCCCCGGGCGCCGCCGCGCCTGCCGTCGTGGCCACCGCAGCCACCACGGCAGGCGCGCGCACGGCGAACGGGGACGTCCGGGCGGACGGGGACGGCCCCGCGGGCGACGACGACCCGGCGGGCGAGAGAGTGGACGGCACCACGCAGGCGCCGCCCGACTCCGCCACGGTCGGCTCGGCCGAATGGGACCTGCTCACCGACGACGCCCGGTGGTCCTCGGACGCCTACCGCCTGCTCGGATGCGACCCCGGCCGCGGCCCGCTCAGCCTGGACCGCCTGCCCGACCGGCTGGACGCCGCCGACCGGCCCCAGCTGCGCCGGATGATGACCGACGCCCTGGTGCACGGGCGGCACGCCTTCGGCACCCTCCAGGTCCGCCGCCCCGGCGGCGGGCACGACACGGTCGAGTACAGCGGTGAGCCCGTGCTCGGCACCGACGGCACCGTCACCGCCCTGCGCATGCTGCTGCGCCGGGCCGAATCCTCCTGATCCTCCTGACGCACCTCGTCACCGCGCCACCGAGCCGCCGCACCACCCCGTCACCGCGGCTCCGCCCGGGAGCCGGACGGCCCGGACTCAGGACGACCCGGGCTCAGGACGGCCTCGGCCGGTTCTTCGCGTCCGCCGACCGCAGCTCCCGGCCGAGCTCGGCCCGGAGCTCGTCCACCACCGGCACGCCCCGGTAGCGCGCGGTCAGCCGGTACATCTCCCGCAGCCGGTCCCAGGTCCGGTGCGAGGAGTTCTGGCCGATCAGGTTCATCACCATCTTGACCTGGAGGCCCGCCGCGTCCGGCTCCCCGGTGATCCAGTGCACCGAGGCCAGCGTGATCCGGTCGAACAGCGCCGACCGCAGCTGACCGGTGCCCTCGCGCAGCGCGATCACCCGCTCGGCGTGCCGGCACGCGTCCGCGGCGGCCGACGCGTCGTGCTCGGCGAGGGTCCGCAGCACCAGCGCCTGCATCCCGCGCAGCTCCGCCTCGTCGAAGACCTGCATCCAGGACGGCGGCGGCCCGGTGACCTCCTCGGCGAAGAGGTCCTCGGCCTCGCCGAGCAGCCGCCGGGTCGCCTGCGACTGCCCGATCGAGGCGTGCGCCCAGGCCTCCACGGTGTTCAGCATCGCCCGGGTTCTCGGCAGCATCCGGCCGCCGCCGCCCGCCTTGGCCGCCGTCATCAGGTCGATCGCGTCGTCGGCCCGCCCGAGGTGGACCATCTGCCGGGCCGCCCGCGAGATCGCCTCCCCGGCGCGCGGCCGGTCACCGGCTTCCTTCGCCGCCTCGGCGGCGAGCATGAAGTACTTCTGCGCGGTCGGCTCCAGGCCGACGTCGTGCGACATCCAGCCCGCCAGCACCGCGAGGTTGGCCGCGACCAGCCACAACCGCTGCTCCACGGCGGCACCGTGGCGGTGCGTCAGCAGGCCTCCCACCTCGTTGAGCTGACCGACCACCGCCTTCCGCTGGAGGCCGCCGCCGCGGGCCGCGTCCCAGGCCCGGAACACCTGCACCGAGCGCTCCAGCGCCTCCACCTCGTCGGGCCCCACCGGGCCCGCGTCGTACAGGTCCACCACCGGGCGGGCACCGCCCTGGGCGACCACCGGTCGGGGCCCGGGCGCCGAGGCCGCGTACGCGACCGCGTCCCCGCCCAGCCAGCCCTTGAGGGAGTCGGCGACGACCGCCCCGGCCGTGAGCGCGGCGCCCGCGCCCACCAATCCACGTCGGTTCAGCATGAGGTCCATTCCCGTGAACTCGGTGAGGACCGCGGCCGTTCGATCCGGCTCCCATAACGACGAGGTGGCGGACTGCGCCGCTCCGGTCCTGGTGGGCCGGTGTCGTTCCAGACCGAGGTCCTCAGTGGTGACGACACGGCCGAGCCGCTCCGTGAACACGGCTGCCAGCACCCTCGGCACCGGGTCGCGCGGGACCTCGCCCTGCTCGATCCACCGCCGGACCCGCGAGGTGTCGGTGGACAGCTGCTGCTGTCCCATCGCGGCACCACGCCGGTTGACCAGCCGCGCGAGCTCGCCCTTCGACCATCCGGTCAGGACGAACAGGTCGGCGAGTCGGGTGTTGGGTCCCCTGCTCACGTGAAGCCCCCAGGTTCCTCGGCTGGTTCGAGGCTAGAGGCTCCGTCATGTGCCAGGCGAGCATTCGCCAGGCTTCGCCAGGGCCCGCCACATTACCAACCACCGGCATCCGGGTGTGATGTAGAGGTGCGCCACCTCGACCCCCGGGTCGGGCGGCGTCCCAGGCCGTCAGGGGGGTTGCCCCCGCGGATCGCGGGACGTCCCCGGTCCTCACCCGAGGGGGTGGCGCGGCCGGGTGGCGCGGGGGCGCCGGGCACGGCCACGGCAGTACCGGCCGACCGCATTCCCCAGGGTGCGGACGGCCGGTCCACCGCCGTAGCACGGGGTTCCGACCCCGGCGTCCGTGCCCGGCGCCCGCGCACCACCCAACGGACCGAGCAAGGGCCGCCGTCACGCCAGGAAGCACGCGGCACCGGCCCTCCCCGCACAGGCGGGGTGCACCCGCAGACGGACAGGAAGGGACCCCCCTCACCCCATGTACTCCTCAGCGACCTCCCCGACGCCGACCGCGACCCGCACGGCGCTGCGCCCCCCCACCGCAGCCGCCGGCCGTCCCGGACCGAAGCAGGTGCCGCCGACCCGGCCCGCCGCCCCTCGCGGCGCCGACGGCCGGTCCGCGGACGCGCGGGGCCAGGCCGCCCGGACCGCGCTGGGGCTGCGCGCACCGGAAACCGCCCTCCCGGCGGGCGCGCGAATCCCCGGCGCGCGGATTCCCGGCGCGCGCCCCGGCGACGGCCGGCTGCTGCGCCCGCCGCTCCGCCCGGGCCAGTCCGGCATCCAGGAGCGGATCGACCCCGCGGCCCTGCAGACCCCCGCGGTCCGGGCCGCGCTCGCCGGGGTCGCGCGGATATGCCCCGCGTTCACCCCGCGCCAGGTGCTGCGCGAGGGGAGCCGCCACATCCTGGTGGCGGGCACCATCGGCCGCGCGCCGGTGGTGGCCAAGTGCCTGGCCCCGCAGGCGGTCCGCAGTGAGTACTTCGAGCAGCTGGTGGCCGACTTCCACCACGAGGTCGCGGTCTACCGGGCGTTCGTCCGGCACCGCCCGCCGGTGCGGCTGCCCCGCCTGGTGGCGGCCGACCACGACCGCTGCGTGCTCGTCATGGAGCGCGTCCCCGGCCGGCCGGCCGCGCGGGAGCGCCACCCGGTCAACGCGCCCACCCCGGGCGAGGTCCGGGCGCTGCTCACCGCCGTCCGCACGCTCAACCTCTGGCGGCCGCCGACCGACGTGTTCCAGCCACGGCTGGACTACCAGCTGGAGATCGCCCGGTACCACTCGGTGGGGCAGCTCACCGACCGGGACGCCGGCGACCTGCGCGGCCTGCTGCACGGGCTCGGCCACGTGCCGCTCCAGCTCTGCCACGGGGACGCGCTGCTCAGCAACATGCTGCTGGCGCCGTCGGGTCCGGTCCTGGTCGACTGGGAGCAGGCCGGCTGGTACCTGCCCGGCTACGACCTGGCGGTGCTGTGGAGCGTGCTCTCCGGGGACACCGCGGCCCGCCGCCAGATCAGCCAACTCGCCCAGAGCGGTGGCACGATGGCCAGGGACGCGTTCCTGGTGAACCTGGTGCTGGTGCTGATGCGGGAGATCCGGCTGTACGACGTGCCGGGGGCCGGCGAGGAGCAGCGGATCATGATCCGCCGGCTGTACGACGACGCCGCGCTGGCCCGCCGCGCGGTCCGGGCGGCCGTCGGCACCCGCTGAGCGGGCGTTTCCCGGGTCCGGCACCAACTCCGGGGCCGGGGCCGGACCCGGCTCCGGCCCCGCGGCCGGGTCCTCGGCTCGGGGTCCGGGCTCCGGATCCTCGGCTCAGGGTCGGGCGCCGCGCTCCAGCGCCGCCCGGCCGGCGGCTTCCAGGACTGCCTCCTCCGGGGCGAGGTGGACCCTGCTGCTCAGCACGTCCCGGAGGTAGCGCTCCAAGGGGTGACGCCGGCTCAGACCCGGGTTCCCGGTGAGCGAAACGGCCTGCTGGACGGCCGATATGGCCGCCCGGGTGGCCAGCAGGTGGGCCGGACCGGTGCGGGCGACCGCGTCCGGCTCGGCCCGGTCCACGCGCGGGGCCAGGCCGTGGACCAGTTCCTCGGCGCCGATCAGCTGGGCCTCGATCTCGCCCAGCGCGGAGCGGTACCGGGGCAGGCTGCCGAGCGGCTCGGTCAGATTGGCCGGAGTGCGCTGGTGCAGGAACCGGACCAGCCAGTCCTGGGCGGAGCGGGCGACCCCGACGGCGACCGCCGAGAGCGCCAGGTCGTGCCAGGCACGGGTGAGTTCGGCCGCCGGGACGCCTGCGGCCGGGGCGGCGGCGTGCGCCTGGGCGGAGGCGGCGGTTCCGGTCCTCGGGGTCCCGCCCTTCGGCGTTGTGAGGCCGAGCGCGAGCTCCGCCGGGACGTAGACGTCCTCCAGGACCACGTCGTGGCTGGCGCTGGCGCGCAGGCCGAGCTGGTCCCAGGTCGGGTCGACCTCCAGACCCTCGCTCTCGCCGCGGACCAGGAAGGTGCCGACCCGCGGCACCGGTTCGTCGGTCCGCGCCGTCACCGCCATCCACGCCAACGCCTCGGCGCCCGTGCAGTAGGTCTTCCGGCCGCTGAGCAGCCAGCCGTCGCCGTCCCGCCGGGCAACCGTGGCGGGCGGCGCGCCCGTCCGGCCACCGGGCTCCACGCGCAGGGTGTTGACCAGCGCCGGGCCGCGCCGGGACTCGTTGAGCAGCCGCCGGTAGCCCGCCGTCGGCCAGCCCGCCACCCGGGCCTGCTCGGCGTGCTGGAGCAGGGTGAACGCGGTGACCACGGCCACCGAGGCGTCCCCGCGCCCGAGTTGGGCCAGCACCCGGACGGTGTCGGCGAGCGTGCCACCGGGGCCGCCGTACCGGCGGTCGACGGTCAGGGTGAGCAGCCCGGCCTCGTGCACCGCCTCGATGCCCTGGTACGGGAAGGTCGCGTCGCGGTCGTGCTCCTCGGCCCGCGCGGCCAGCAGGTCGACGACCCGGGGCAGTCCCGCGAGGGCGGCCGCGACGGGCGACTGGGCGACGGGCGACTGGTCGGCAGCGGTGGTGGTCATGGTGCTGGTGCCTCCGGGCGGCAGCGTGGGCTCGGCATCTGCGGGCGGCACGCCGGACGGGCGCGCGGTACCGGTGGGCGGCCCCGGAGGTCAGCGGAACGCCCGCCCCCGGATCGGCGCCGGCCGCTCGGCCGGCCGCCCACCGCCTCGGGGACGAATCCCCCTCAGCAGCCCGGACACGCCGCGCTGGCGGTGCGCCGCAGGTCGAGGTAGCTGCGGCGGGTCAGCAGCGGGAGACGGCACGACATGTTCGCGACTGTACGAAGCCGTGATCGAAACCGTCAAGCAGCGCCCGGTGCCCGGAACCGGACATCCGACCGGCCCCACGACGGGACGTGCGACCGAACACACGACCGGACGTTCGGCCGAATGTGCGACCGGATGCCTGGAGGGACACCCCGCCAGGCGTCCGGAGGGGCGCCGAACGGGAAGCGGAACCCTGCCTTCCGGGGCACGGTTCCGGCTCCGGTCAGCCCTGCTGGAACATGTCCGCGGGCAGCGGCTTGAGCAGCTGGTAGAGGTCGTCCGAAATCGGTCGGTCCCAGGAGGCGATGGTGACCTGCACCCCGTCACTCCTGCCGAACTGGGAGCAGAACACCCGCCCCTCGCTGACCTTGACCTTCTTCACGATCAGCAGGTCATCCCCGAGCATGACGGGGAAGTCCTCCTCCGAGACGAACTCGACCGGTTCCTCGTCGCCCAGCGCCGCGAGCAGCTGCCGGACCTCGAAGGGCACGCTGTCCCCGGTCTCGCGGGCCGGCGACCCCTCGGGGAGGTTGCCGATGAACATCGCCGGACCTCTGCCGCCGAACAGGTCGTAGCGCAGGAAAATCCCCTGGCAGGAGCCGTCGGGGCCGGTCATCATGGCCGCGCCGAAGTCCCCGGGCCAGTCGCCCGGGTCCATGGCGAGCACGTCGAAGTCCGGGCCGGTGGGCTGGCCGGAGCGACGGCGGAGAAAAGACATGGGAACATCGTACGTGCCCTGCACACCGCGCTCACGGGGTGGGTGGGGCGCCGGACGGAGATCCACGCTCAGAGACCAATGTTGACTCTGAGCAACCGTCCGGGCTACGTTCGGTTCAGCACGACAGCCGTTCTGGGTTTCACCCTTCGGGGGGACGGCATGTCGCAACGCGGCCCTACACGCGTACTCCCTCACTGTGCACACCGTCGTGCCGAACCGCCGAGCACCCAGCTTCGTCGTCGCACACAGCACAGCACACAAGCCAACAGTTCCATGCACACAAGCAAGGTCCGCGGGGCCCCGGCCCGTCGCTCCCGTGGACCTGCTCGGGACGCCGCCGCGTGGGGGCGTGCGGGTCCCGAGCACAGGCACCGGCTCCGAGTCGCTCTCGGTTTCGGCGCCATCCTCCCGGCGACTGCCGGCCCCTCGTGGGCCGGGACCGGCCGACGCACCCCGGTGCGCAGGGGATGACTGGGAGGAAGGCCCGGCAGCGCTGTCGGGCTTGCACAGCAGGCGCCGTGTCTGGCCGCGTGGGGGCGGTGGGCACGGCGTCTGCCTGTGCTCATACTCTGAGCTGCGTTTGTCTAACAGTCAACAGAAATTATGACGGGGCACGCTCAAATGTGATCAGAAAGATGACCAGCAGAGACCTTGGTGCCGGACCGGGGGTCCGGGCCGGCACCGGACGCCGTCCGAACCGCCGGGCGGCGGGGTCCGGACTCCCTGCCCGGACCCCGATCCGGACCGCGGTCCGGCTCCCCTGCCCCGCCCCGGCTCCGACCCTCAGGTGAGGTCGAACTCGCCGTCCCGCGCACCGAGCACGAAAGCGCGCCACTCGGCCGGCGTGAACACCAGGACCGGGCCGTCCTCCTGACGGCCGTCCCGCATGCCGATGTAGCCGTCCACGAAAGCGATCTGGACGTCCCCGACACCCTGGCTGCTGCACAGCCAGGTGGCCCCCGCGAAGTCCACCTTCGGCTTCCCGTTCGCCCCGAGCTCCACCGGCTCCACCGAACCCACCTCGGTCCCGCTGTTGGCTGCCACTGCTGGTATCTCCTCCCGACGGCCTGGACGGGCCCAGCCTAGTCACCGCGGCCGCCCCGGTCAGCGGGTCGCCCGGGACTCCCCCGACCGGGGCCGACGGCCCGTCAGCGGCCCCGCCGCCGCCCCGGTTGTGCTAGGGCGTGTCCCGCGCGGGCGGGCGGCGGACGAGCTGCCAGAGTGTGGGAAGCCCCCACCGCCCCGCCCAACTCCCCCAGGAGCAGCCGATGAGCCGCCGGGACGGCACCCGCGCCGATGTCATCCCCATCTCCGAGGCCCCCTCAGCCCACCCCCCGGCGCCCCGCACCCCGCCGTCCCGCACGCCGCTGCCCCGGCCGACCCCGGGCCGCCCGCCCGCACACGGCCGGGTGGGCGTCGTCCTGGTCTCGCACAGCCAGGAGCTGGCCACCGCCGTCCGGGCCATGGCGCTCTCGCTCGCCGACTCCGACTCCCCCGCACCGGTCTCCGCCACCGGCGGGGACCTCGTCGCCGGACCCGGCATCAGCGCGGTGCTGGTGGCCGCCGCCACCCGCCGGGTCGACCAGGGGCACGGGGTGGTGATCCTGGCCGACCTCGGCGGCGCGGTGACCACCGTCCGCGCGCTGCTCACCGACGCGGACGAGCACGGCCTGCCGTTCCCGGTCCGGTTCGCCGACGCGCCGTTCGTGGAGGGCGCGGTGGCGGCGGTGGCCACCGCCACGGCCGGCGGCGACCTCGCGGCCGTCCTGGACGCCGCCGAGGAGGCGTACCGCCAGCACAAGGGCTGAGACTGTCCGGACCCGTCCGGACCTGTCCTGCCCCGGGCGGATCCCACCGGTTCCGGCCGTTCTCGGTGTTCCACCCCACGGGCGGTGACCGCCCGGCTACCATCGGCGCAGAACCGGCCGAGCGGGCCGGGTGGTCCGAGGGGGGAACCTCAGCCATGCGCGTGGTCGTCACCGGCGGAGCCGGATTCATCGGGGCCAACCTGGTCCGGGCCCTGCTGGACCGGCCGGAGGTGGACGAGGTCCGGGTCGTCGACGACCTCTCCACCGGGGACAAGGCCAACCTGGCCGGGACCGCCGCCGTGCTCCACGAGGGCACCGTCCTGGACCCTGCGCTGCTGGACGAGGCCTTCGCGGGTGCCGACGCGGTCGTCCACCTGGCCGCGCTGCCCTCCGTCCCCCGCTCGGTGGCCGATCCGCTGGCCAGCCACCACGCCAACGCCACGGGCACCCTGGAGGTGCTGGAGGCGGCCCGCCGGGCCGGCGGCGCGTACGTGGCCGCGGCGTCCTCCTCCTCGGTCTACGGCGCCAACCGCGAACTCCCCAAGCGGGAGACCATGCGGACCGCGCCGATGAGCCCGTACGCGGTCAGCAAGCTGGCCACCGAGGCGTACCTCGCGGCGTACCACCACTGCTACGGGCTGGGGGTGCTGCCGCTGCGGTTCTTCAACGTGTTCGGCCCGCTGCAGCCCGCCGGGCACGCCTACGCGGCCGTGGTGCCGGCCTTCCTCGACGCCGCACTGGCCGGGCGGCCGCTGACCGTGCACGGGGACGGCGGGCAGAGCCGGGACTTCACCTACGTCGGCACCGTCACCCAGGTGATCACCGACGCGGTGCTGCGCCGGGTGGTGCACGCCGACCCGGTGAACCTCGCGTTCGGCACCCGCACCTCGCTGCTGGAGCTGGTCGGCGAGCTGGAGTCGGTGCTCGGCCACCCGGTCGAGGTCGCGCACACCGAGCCGCGGCGCGGCGACGTCCGGGACTCGCAGGCCGACAACGCGCGGCTGCGCGAGCTGTTCCCGGACGTCCGGCCGGTGCCGCTGCGCGAGGGCCTGGAGCGCACGGCCGCCTGGTTCCGCACGCTCTAGCGGCCGCCTGGTGGGCCCTCAGGACCGTTCCGCGCCCGACCAGGCGAAGGCCGCCCCGGGGTGGTCGGCGAGGGCGTGCCGCAGGCACTCCAGCTCCGTCTCGGCCATCGGCGGCAGCTCGTCCGGCGCGAACCAGCCGACCGCGAGCGTCTCGTCCTCGTCGACCCGGGCCTCACCGCCCACCGGCCGGCAGCGGAAGACCAGCACCAGGTACTGCGTCATGTCGCCGTTGGGGTAGGTGACCTGCGGCGAGACGGTGGTGAAGGCGAGCCGCTCGGGCACGGCGACCACCCCGGTCTCCTCCAGGCACTCGCGGACCGCGCCGTCGGCGGGCTGCTCGCCCGGGTCGAGGATGCCGCCGGGCGGGGCCCAGCAGCCGTCGTCCTTGCGCTGGACGAGCAGGACCCGGCCGGCGTCGTCCACCACGACCGAGACGGCGGCGCTGAGCCAGAGCAGACGGGTGCCGACCACGGAGCGCAGGTCCGCGAGGAATTCGGGAATGGCCATGTCCCGCAGCCTATCCGGGTCCCGGGGCCGGTCCGGGCCGCTCGGCCCGGGCCGGTCGGCCCGGGGCGCCGGGCCCGTCAGGGGGCCGCCGGGTCCCGCCGGAGGGGCAGCCCGGCCGGCCGCGCCGGATCGGCGCACGGCGCCGGGCGCGCGCCGCTCCCGCGTGCCGCGCGCGGGGGCACGGCGCCTCCCGCCCGGGTCGCGTACGCCCCCGGGCCCACGGCCTAGGAGACGCCCGGGGAGACGCCCGCGGGGGCGTCGGGGGACGTGTCGGGGGACGTGTCCGGGGAAGGGCTCGGCGACGTGCCCGGGGACGTGCCCTTGTGCAGCGGCCGGGCCGGGGAACCGACCACCACCTCGCCGGGCGGCACGTCCCTGGTCACCACGGCGGCCGCGCCGACGAAAGCGCCCGCGCCGACCTTCCGACCCTGGAGCACCACCGCGTTCGAGCCGACGGTGGCCCCGTCGGCGAGCAGCACCGCCCCGGAGACGTTCCCGCCCGGATAGACCGTCACCCGCTCACCGGACACGGTGTCGTGGCCGACGGTGGCGTTGTAGTGGACCTGGCTGTGTGCGCCGAGCCGGACCCCGCTGGAGACGTACGCCCCGCCCATCACCAGGCAGCCGGGGCCGAGCACGGTCTCCGGTGCGATCAGCGCCCGCGGGTGCACCAGCGTGACCGGCTCCGCGCCCAGGCCGTCCAGCAGGGCGGTGAGCCGCTTCCGGATGGCCGGGTCCGCGATGCCGACCAGGTAGCGGGCGCCGGGTCCGAGGTCCTCGGGCCTGCGGACGGGCAGACCGCGGACGGTGGCACCGTGCAGGCGGTCGTCGAGGAACCCCGCGACCGGGACGCCGGCCGCGAGCGCGGTGTCCAGCGCCTCGCGGCCGACACCCCCGGCGCCGGCGATCCAGAGGCCGTGCGGTGCTGTTTCGGACGTCATGGCGACCATCCTGCCGGGTTCCGGGTTCAGGACGCCTCCTCGACGGCGGTGCGGACCGGCGGGGCCAGCCGCGGCGTGCCGCCGTGCCGGGACGCGGCGGCCTGCCGTGCCGGGACGCCCTGCCTCGGTGCCGCCGCCTGCCGCGGTGCGGTCGCCTGCCTGGGCAGGCTGATGGCGGGGAACGGCTCGCGCCCGGGGACGCCCGCCGGTGCCGCTGCGGCCGCCGGACCCACCGGGGCTGCCGGGGCGGCCGGGGCGGCCGGCACCGGGGCTGCCGGGGCGACTGCGGTGGCCGGCGTGGCGGTGTCGGCCGGCTCGGTGGGCGCCGGGAACCCCGGGTTGACCCCGCCGGCCGCGGTGATCCCGGCCGGGCGCAGCAGCACCTTGACGGTGAGCAGCAGGATCCGCAGGTCGAGCCGGAGCGAACGGTGCTGGACGTACCAGAGGTCGAGTTCGATCCGCTGGGGCCAGGTGATCGAGTTGCGGCCCCGGACCTGCGCCCAGCCGGTGAGGCCGGGGCGGACGTCGAGCCGGCCGCGCTGGCGCCGGGAGTAGTGGACGACCTGCTCGGGCAGCGTGGGCCGGGGCCCGATCACGCCCATCTCGCCGCGTGCGACGTTCCACAGCTGCGGCAGCTCGTCCAGGCTGGTCCTGCGGAGCAGTTCCCCGAGCCGGGTGATCCTGGGTGCGTCCGGCTCGTCGGGAAACCGTCTGTCCCGCATGGTGCGGAACTTGAGGATCCGGAACTCCTTGCCGCGCAACCCGGTCCTGGTCTGGTGGAAGAGCACCGGTCCGCCCATGGTGCAGCGGATCAGCAGGGCGATCACCAGGCCGAGCGGAATCGCGACGATCCCGGCCAGGACGGTGACCGCGAGGTCCCCCCCTCGCTTCATGACGGTCCTTCCCCCTGATGCGGTGTGGTGTGGGCGGGCTCAGCCGACCGTCCAGGGCAGTCCCTTGGCGCGGGCGACGGCCGCGTAGGTCTCCAGTGAGACCGCTGCCACGGCGCGCTGGTCGAAGTGCTCCGTGGCGCGGCGCCGGACGGCGGCGCCGAGCCGGTCGCGCAGGCCGGGCTCGGTGAGGAGCCGGTCCAGCGCGTTGGTGAGGGCCCGGGCGTCCCCGGGCGGGGCGAGGAGCAGGTGCTCGTCGTGGGTGCCGATCTCGCGGCAGCCGCGGATGTCGCTGAGCACCATCGGCAGGCCGCCGGCGGCGGCCTCCATGGCGGACCGGGAGAACCCCTCCCGGTAGGAGGGGAGTACGAAGGCGTCCAGGGCCGCGTACACCGCGGGCATGTCGCTGCGCGGGCCCGGGAATTCGACGCCGGCCTCGGAGCCGTGGGCGTCCGGCTTGTCCGGGTCGTCCGGTCCGATCCAGACGAACCGGGCCTTGCCGGCCAGTGCGCGGGCGGCTTCGGCGAACTCGCGGATGCCCTTCTCGGCCACCCGCCGGCCGACCCCGCCGACCAGCAGCTCGTCCGGCCCTACCCCGAGTTCGTCCCGGAGCCGGCTGCGGACGCGGGCGCGGTCGCCCGGGTCGGTGGCGAACCTCGTGAGGTCGACGCCGTTGCCGACCACCCGCGAGCGGCGGGCCGGGACGGCACGGGCCAGCGTCCGGCGGTCCTCGCCGTTCTGGTAGAGCTCCGCGTGCGAGAAGCGGGCCGCGAAGGCCTCCGCCCCGAGCACGAGGGTCCGCTTGGCGAGCGGGTCGTGGGCCTGCGCCCAGAGCCCGTGGCAGGTGTTGACGACGACCGGGACGCGGGCGAGCCGGCCCAGCACGCGCCCGAGCACACCGGTCTTCGGGTTGTGGGTGTGCAGTACGTCCGGGCGGATCCGGTTCAGCACGGCGAGCAGTTCGCGGGCGGCGGCGGCGTCGGCCCGCGGCTGCCAGGCCCGGGTGAGCGCGTGCAGCGGCTCGTGCCGCACCCCGATCGCCTCCAGGTCGGGGACGTACGGGCCGGGTGCGCTGATCCCGTACGTCTCGAACCCGGCCGCCAGGTCGACCTTCAGCTCGGTGGCCAGGAGGAGCTGGAGGCTCATGTCGACGGTGGTCAGGTGGGCGACGCGCAGCGGGCGGCCGCCGGGGCCGCGCAGGCGGGGGAAAGGCAGGCGGGGGAAGGGCGGGCCCTCAGGCACGGGCGCCCACCGCCTTCGCGGTGGCGACGATCCGGGCGTAGGCGCGCTCGGGGAGCAGCCGGCCGTAGAGCTTGGCGCGGAAGAAGTCGATCGGGTCGGTGCGGCGGACCGGCACCCGGCGCAGCCGGACCGGGTCCACGCCGGGCGCGTTGCGGCCGACCTCGCCGGTCGCGGCGGTCCGGAACCGGGCCCGCAGGGCCGGCTCCATGTGCGGGACGGGTACGCCCCAGGTGTAGGCGTAGTGCCGGGGGCGGACGCCCAGGTGCTCCTCGACGTCGTCGTTGCAGGCGTCGAGCTCCGCGACGGAGAGCAGTTCGGGGCGGGCGTGGCTGCGGGTGTGGTTGGCGACCGTGCAGAGGCCGGAGGCGGTCATCTCGCCCAGCTGCTCCCAGCTGAGCGCGGGGGCGCCGGTGGTCTTGGCGGTGGAGCCCGCCCAGCGCATCTCCCCGCCGACGTGCCCGCTGGCCAGGTAGATCGTGAACGGGAGGCGCCGCTCGCGCAGCAGCGGCCAGGCGTTGCGGTAGACGTCGGCGAAGCCGTCGTCGAAGGTGAGGACGGCGCCGGGGGTGCGGCGGCCCGCCTCGATCCGGTCGGTGGCCTCGTCCAGGGAGACCACCCGGCCGGGCGGCAGCTCGGCGAGCAGGTCGGCCTGGGCGGTGAAGTCCGCGGTGGATACGTCCAGTTCGTCCGGGCTTCCGCCGCCGACGCGGTGGTAGATCAGCACGGTGGCGCCCTCGCCGGGGCTGGTCCCGACCCGGCGCGCCAGTTGGCGCTTCACCTGGGCCCGGATCCCCCCGGTGGACGGGGCCGTTCCGGACACGGTGGTGCCGCTCATCGCTCCCCCCTCTGCGGCACCCTCCCCGGCGCCGGCAAGTGGCCTCGCACCCTGGCCAGTTGGCGGCCCGGACGGAATTCACAGTAGGGGGAACTGTGGGGCTGGTGCCCCGGAATTGTGAAAGAAGCGAGAAGGAGTTGGCAGATGGGCCGAAAACAGGCCGATCCGACCGGTTGGGGGCGATCCGGTGTTCAGCACCTGACCGGGTTTGTCGGGAAGCGCTCCGCGGCCGGTCAGGCCGCCGCGCGACGGCGCTGGCGGAACAGCGCGAAGCCGATCCGGCCGAGCAGCAGCACGCCGGCCGCGAGGCAGCCCGCCACGGCCATCGCCCAGGCCGGACCGTCACTGTCCGGAACCACGACGGCGACCACGATGCCCAGCGCGAGGCAGGCCAGGCCGACCAGCGCCAGCGGGACCTGGTGGGTGACCAGGGCACCGCCGTGCCAGAACCGGTCCATCCGGGTCGCACCATGCGGGTGGACGTGATCACGTTCCGCGTCTGCCATGAGCCCAAGGTACCCCGGTGCGGCGGCGGAGGCAGCACGCAGGACGCGATTCGGTGAACACGCTCAGTGATCGCCGTGCGCCCCCGGACCGTCGGCTCCCCCACCCGGGCTCCTTCCGCATTCCGCCCGCCCCCGGCCTTCCCCCCACACACCGGCACACAATCCGGCGCACGCCCGGAGCCCCCGTTTCGGCCCCGTTGCCGGTTGGTTTCCGGCCCCCGAAAAAACCTGGACTGTCCGGTACAACCATCAACGCGCCGTAGCTGTCTCCATTACATTGAGCGATCCAGGAGCCGTCCGCGGTGCGGGTTGGGAGTCCCCGCCGTGGACCGGAGATACCCAGGGGGCGGAGCCGCCGTGCCCTGGAGTCGGAGGCCGGGCTCCGTCCTCCGGCGGTACCGCCACGCCGCATCGGCGACCGAGGGGGAACCGTGCCGCAGTCCCAGTCCACGACATCGACCTCCAGTTCCATGGCCCGGACCGCGGCCGCGGTCAGCGCCCTCACGGGCCTGCGGCCGCTACCGCCGACCGGGGCCCCGTCCACGGGGCGGAAATCCGTGCGCCGGGTACCCGCGGGTCCCGTGCCGGTGACCGTGCCCGCACCCGTTCCGGCGCCCGCGCCGGTGCCGGTGCCGGTACACGCGTCGGTGCCGGTACCCGTGTCCGTGTCCGCCATCGTCACGCCGACCGACGGGCAGCCGGTCGCCGGGCAGGCGTTCGCGGGCCGGCCACTCAGCGCGCAGGCGCTGACCGGGCAGGCACTCACGGGGCAGCCGGCGAGCCCGGGCCTTCGGCCCGCGCCACGGCGCGCACCCGGCCCGGCACCGCGCCCGGACCGGGTCACCGAGGCCTGCCCGGCGGACGCGCGCGGTGCGTGGCTCCGCTTCGCACCCGTCCAGCCGCTCTTCCGGGCCCGGGCCGCGCAGCGGCTCGCCGTGCTCGCGTACCACGGCGTGACCGACCCCCGTTCCTTCGGCGCCCAGCTGGACCGGCTGCGAAGACTCGCCACACCCGTCTCGCTCGCCGCCGTGCAGCAGGCCGTCGCCGAACGGCGCCCGCTGCCCGCCCGCAGCGTGCTGGTGACCTTCGACGACGCCGACCGCAGCGTCCTCACCCACGCGCTGCCCGCCCTCAACGAGCGCGGCATCCCCGCCGCGGCCTTCGTGATCTCCGAACTCATCGGGACGGAGAAGCCGTTCTGGTGGCACGAGGCGGACTTCCTCGCCCGGCACGGCGGGCGCGCCCGCTCGCTCGACTGCGGGCACCCCTCCCAGTTGCTGCGCCGGCTCAAGGCGATGCCCGACCCGGACCGCCGGCGCAGCCTCCAGGAGCTGCGGGTCAGCGCCCACCGCCGCCCGCCCGGCCAGGAACAGCTCACGGCCGCCGACCTGCTCGCGCTCCGCGACGGCGGCGTCGCGATCGGCAACCACACCCAGGGGCACCCGTGCCTCGGGCGCTGCGACGACGCCACCGTCCGTTCCGAGATCACCGGCGCCCACGAGGCCCTCACCCGCTGGCTCGGCGAGCCGCCGACCGCCTTCGCCTACCCCGACGGCGGCCACGACCCCCGTGCCGAAACCGTCCTGCAGGAGCTCGGCTACCGGCTCGGCTTCCTCTCCGACCACCGGCTCGGCCCGCGCCTGCCCAGCCACCCGCTGCAGATCAGCCGACTCCAGGTCGACTCCACCACCAGCTCGCGGCGGTTCGACACCATCCTGTCCGGTCTCGAACCGGCCTACCGCCGCTGGCGCGGCCAGGCCGCCTGACAACCTTGCCCTCTCCCACCCTCTACCCTCACGCCCCCGCAGCGCAGGAAGTCGGCCCACCCGACTTCCTGCGCTCCCCTCGGGGAACCAGCGGCTGGAGCCCCGCTCGCCGCCCGCCCCGAGCCCGTACCCGTCGACCCCCACGTCGCCGACACCACCGACCGCCCCGGGTGACAGGCCCAGCAGCCCGCGGCGAGGACGGCCGAACGCGGCAGCAGGACCCTCCCCACACAGAAAGTCGACCGGGCCGACTTCCTGCGCAGCGAGGAACACCCGACCAGACGACCACCGCGCCGCGAGAACCAACGGCCGGGAACCGCGACGGCCTCGGGGCAGCCTTGCGTCAGAAGGTCGACGGGAGGGGCGGCGGGTCAGGCCGCGGGGGCGGTGAGGGCGAGGGACTGGGGGTAGCCGAGGGCTGCGGCGGGGAGGGCGGCGGGGGCGCCCGCGTGCAGAACGGTGAGGGTGCCGGTGCCCCGGCGGGCGAGGTCCGCGACGCGGCGCAGCGCCTGGGCGGCGACGGGCTCGGCGGAGCCGTGCAGGGTGAGTCCCGGGGCGGCGGTCGGGGCGACGGCGTCCCGGATCCGGTCGGCGACCAGCTCGTAGTGGGTGCAGCCGAGGACCACCGAGGCCGTGCCGGCGGGGGTGCGGGCGGCCGCTGCGGCGATCGCGGCGGTGATGCCCTCGTCGTCGCCGTGCTCGATCGCGTCGGCCAGGCCCGGGCAGGCCACCTCGGTGACGGCAGCGGCCCCGGCGAAGTCGCGGATCAGGCCGCGCTGGTAGGTGCTGCCGGTGGTGGCGGGGGTGGCCCAGATGGCGACCGGGCCGCCGAGGGCGGCGGCCGGCTTGATGGCCGGGACGGTGCCGATGACCGGGAGGTCCGGTTCGAGCTCGGCGCGGAGGGCGGCGAGCGCGTGGACCGAGGCGGTGTTGCAGGCGACGATCAGCGCGTCCGGCGCGTGCGCCGCGGCCGCCCGCGCGCAGCCGAGCGCGAGCTCGGTCACTTCCTCTGGCGTCCGCGGGCCCCAGGGCATCGAGACGGGGTTCGAGGAGAGCACCAGGTCGGCGTCCGGGCGCAGCGTCCGGAGCGCGGCGGCGGCGGCCAGCAGGCCGATTCCCGAGTCCATCAGTGCGATCTTCACGGGTCAAGACTTTAGTCGATGCCCCGCGCCGGGCTCGTCGTGCGGGAGACTGCCCGGGTGACCGTCCTGCTGTGGATCGCTGCGCTCTCCCTGCTGGTCTGGCTCTGGCTGGCCGGCTGCCACGGGTTGTTCTGGCGTACCGACGTGCGGCTGCCGCCGCGCCGTCCGCCCGAGCGCTGGCCGCAGGTGGCGGTGGTGGTGCCGGCCCGGGACGAAGCCGGGGTGCTGCCGGTGAGCCTGCCGAGCCTGCTGGCGCAGAAGTACCCCGGGCGCGCCCGGGTGGTCCTGGTCGACGACCACAGCTCGGACGGCACCGGGCCGCTGGCGGCCGGGCTGGCCACGCCGGAGGGTCTGGAGCTGACGGTGACCACGCCTCCCCCGCTGCCGCCGGGCTGGACCGGCAAGCTGTGGGCGCTGCGGCACGGGGTGGAGCTGGCCGGGCCGGACGCCGAGTACCTGCTGCTGACGGACGCGGACATCGCGCACGGCCCGGACTCGCTGGCCGAGCTGGTGGCCGCCGCCGAGAGCAACGGGCTGGACCTGGTCTCGCAGATGGCCCGGTTGCGGGTGGAGACGGGGTGGGAGCGGCTGATCGTGCCGGCGTTCGTCTACTTCTTCGCCCAGCTCTACCCGTTCCGGTGGAGCAACCGTCCGGGCTCGCGGACGGCCGCGGCGGCGGGCGGCTGCTCGCTGGTGCGGCGGGAGGCTCTGGAGCGGGCGGGCGGGGTGGCCGCGATCCGCGGGGCGGTGATCGACGACGTGTCGCTGGCGCGGGCGGTGAAGGCGTCCGGCGGCCGGACCTGGCTGGGCCTGGCCGAGCAGGTGGACAGCGTGCGGCCGTACCCGCGGCTGGCGCAGCTCTGGCGGATGGTCTCGCGCAGTGCGTACGCCCAGCTGCGGCACTCGCCGCTGCTGCTGCTCGGCACGGTCCTGGGGCTGGGGCTGGTGTACCTGGTGCCGCCGGTGGCCACGGTGGCGGGTCTCGCGGCCGGCGAGTGGCGGGTTGCTGCGGCGGGCGGGGCGGCGTGGGCGCTGATGACGGGCACGTTCCTGCCGATGCTCCGCTACTACCGGCAGCCGGCGCCGGCCGCCCTGCTGCTGCCGTTCACGGCGTCGCTCTACCTGTTGATGACGGTGGACTCGGCGGTGCAGCACTGGCGGGGGCGGGGGGCAGCCTGGAAAGGCCGGACGTACTGAGCGCGGCTGCGCCACACTGGTCGGATGGACCGTCAGACGATCTCCCGCCTCGCCCATGCCCACCACCCGATCGCCGCGCCGATCTCCGACGAGTCGGTGACCGGGCTGCTCGCGCGGGCGACCGCGCGCACCGAGCACGGCCGGGCGCTCGACCTCGGGTGCGGCGAGGGTGGCTGGCTGGTCCGGGCGCTGGCCGCGCGGACCGGCTGGCAGGCGGTCGGGGTGGACCTGGACGCGGCGGCGCTGACCCGGGCCCGGCAAACGGCGGAGGCGCTCGGCGTACAGCGGCGGCTGGGCCTGCACCACCTGGACGCCCTGGAGTTCAGCGACCCCGCGGGCTTCGACCTGGTGCTGAACGTCGGTTCCACGCACGCCTTCGGCGGGCTGCTGCCGACGCTGGCCGCCGCCCGGGAGCACCTGGCGCCGGGCGGGCAGGTGCTGGTCGGCGAGATGTTCTGGGAGCGCGAGCCGGCCCAGTCGGTGCTGGACGGGCTGGGCGCGGCCCGGGACGACTACGCGGACCTGGCGACCACCGTCGACCGGGTGACGGCGGACGGCTGGACGCCGGTGTTCGGGTACGTGAGCAGCGGACAGGAGTGGGACGACTACGAGTTCTCCTGGACGGGTTCGCTGGCCGAGTGGGTGCTGGACCACCCGGACCACCCGGACGCGGAGGACGCCCGGGCCGCCGCCGACCTGCACCGCGCCGAGTGGCTGCACGGCTACCGGGGGACGCTCGGGTTCGTGACGCTGCTGCTGCGCCTGGGCTGAGCGGCCCCCGCGGGGCGGGGCGGCCGGGGGCAGGGAGGCCAGGGCCGGGGGACTGGGGCCGGTCCGGCGCCCGTCCCCGGGCTACTTCTGGGTGCGGGCGAGGAAGTCGTCGATCAGCGGGGCGATCTCGGGCAGCTTCTCCTCCAGCGCGAAGTGTCCGGTGTCGAGGACGTGCAGCTCGGCGTCGGGCAGGTCGCGCAGGTAGGCGCGGGCGCCGGGCTCGGTGAAGAACGGGTCGTTGCGGCCCCAGACGATCAGCGCCGGCGGGCGGTGGGTGCGCAGCCACTCCTGCCAGACGGGGTAGAGCGCGACGTTGGAGTGGTAGTCGAGGGCGAGTTCGACCTGGATGTCCTTGCGGCCGGGCAGGTCGAGGGCGTGCTGGTCGAGCGTCCAGCCGTCGGGGGCGACCAGCTCCGGATCGCCGGTGCCGCCCTCGTACTGGGCACGGGTGATCTCCAGGGTGAGGATGGCGCGGGCGCGTTCGGCGGCGCCCTCGACGCCGGGCCGGTTGGCGATGAACTCCCTCGCCTGGTCGGAGAGTCCCTCCTCGTAGGCGTTGCCGTTCTGGACGACCAGGCCGGTGATCCACTCGGGGTGCCGGGTGGCGAGCCGGAGGCCGACGGGGGCGCCGAAGTCGAAGACGTAGAGCGCGAACCGGTCGAGACCGAGGGCCCGGCAGAAGCCCTCGACCACGTCGGCAAGGGTGTCGAAGCGGTAGTCGAACGCGTCGGGGGCGGGGCTCTCGCTGTGGCCGAAGCCCGGGTAGTCGGGGGCGATCAGCCGGTAGCGGGTGCCGAGCGCGTCGAACAGCCGGCGGAACTGGTGCGAGGCGGACGGGAATCCGTGCAGCAGCAGGAGGACGGGGGCGTCGGCCGGGCCGGTCTCGCGGTAGAAGACGCGCAGGCCGTCGACGTCGACGTGGCGGTGGTGGATGTGCGGGATCGTCAGCTCGCTCATGCTAACCATTAAACACCGCTGAACCGGTTAGGTAAACGCCGGCCGGATGACCACCGGGCCGGCGGGCGCCCACCCGCGCTCCCCCGCCGTCACCGCCGCCCTTCATCTCCCGCTTCCGCCGGCCTCCCCCCTCACCGCCGTCACCGCCGTCACCGCCGCAGCAGCCTGAGCCCGGCCGGCTTGGCGAACTCGAACCGGGTCATCTGTTCGAGGTCCTTCAGCCAGCCGATCGCCCCGGCCGGGCGGGCCAGCACCCGCGCGTACAGCTCCTCGAACGCCGTGGTGACGCTCTCCAGCGAGAAGCGGCCGACCACCCAGTCCCGCCCCCAGTCGCCGAGTCCGGCCCGGCGGACCGGGTCGTCGAGCAGCCCGCGCAGCTGGGCGGCCAGTGCCCCGGGCGCGCGCGAGCCGTCACCGAAGCCGTACATGCAGCGGGAGGCGTGCGGCTCGACCAGCGGCCCCGGCTCGTGCACGGCGGTGTAGCCGGCCGCGCCGTGCACCACCACCGGCTTGCCGAAGGCCAGGCCGCGCAGCGCCGAGCCACCCATCCCGAGAACGATGTCCGCGGCCTCGTAGGCCGGCCTCGGATCGGCCAACTGGCCCGGGACCAGAACCGCTTCACGGCCGAGCGCCTCATTGGCGGCGGCCGCCCGGGCGCGCAGCGGCTCCAGGCTGGGCCCGGCCCCCACCACGGCCAGCCGGATCCGGGGGTCGTCCAGCAACCGGACGGCGTCGACGGTGAGTTCGGCGCCGGCGTCCTTCTCCAGCGCGGGCACCAGCCGGGTGACGATGACCAGCAGCAACTCGTCGTCCCGGACGCCGTGTTCGCGTCGGAAGGCGGCGCCGTCCACCAGTCCGGGCGCATCGGTCGCGGTGTCGACCGGCGGCTCGATCAGGCTGACGTCCCGGTGGCCGAAGGCCCGGCCGTCGCCCATCAGCGCACCCAGGCCGAGCACCAGCGGCTGGTGCCGGGGCAGGCCGCGCAGCATCCGGATGCCGTAGAAGGTGGTGACGACCGGGAGCCGACCGTAACGCCCGGGCCCGAAGTAGGAGTTGCGGGCCGCCCGGACCTCCCAGGCGTGCAGCAGCTGGCTGCCGTGCTCGGCCGCCAGCCGGCCGAGCCGGCGACGGACCTCGGCGTGCGGGGTGTCGGGCCCGCCCGCGACGACCACGTCCAGGCCGTGCCCGGCGGCGACGTCGAGCAGCGGCGCCGGGCCGGCCACGCCCTGGGCGAACAGCACCGGGTCGTGACCCCGTTCCCGCAGGGTGCGGGCGATGTCGACGGCGTTGAGCTGGGCACCGCCCAGGGCCAGGTTGTTGAGGTGGACGAGCACCCTGACCGGTCGCACGTGTCACTCCTCCCAGCGGTGCGGGACGAACACCGGCGCGGCCAGGACCACGGCGCGCGGCGGCGAGTCCAGCATCGGCCCGAAGACGTCGAACTGGCCGACCGAGTGCCAGCTCATCAGCGTCCCGCCGTCGGTCTTGCCGATGCTGTAGACGCCGGCCCAGAGCGTGTACCGGCCGCGCGGCAGCGGCAGCCGGGGGATCACGCAGGCGACCCGGCGGTCCCCGCCGGTGAGCCGGACCTCGTGGCTGATCTGGAAGATCGGACTGGAGGTGCCCTCGCTGACGCCCAGGTGCAGGGTCGCGTCGCCGCGGTAGTCGCCGCCCAGGGTGAGTCCGACGGTCATCGGCTCGTCGGTGGTGAGGCTCTCGCGGTCCCCGCCGCGTACCTCGTGCTTGAGCAGCTGGAGCGGCTCCCCGGTCCGGCCGCCGGCCTCGGACTGCGCCTCGATCGAGTCGCGGTAGCCCGCCATCGCCTCCTTGATCCCGGCGTCCACCCGGATCGAGCCCTGCTCCAGCCAGATGCCGCGCCGGCAGATGGACTCCACCGCGGGCAGGTCGTGCGAGACGAAGACGATCGTGGTGCCCTGCTCGGCGACCTCGCGCATGCGGTCCAGGCAGCGCTGCTGGAACACCGCGTCACCGACCGCCAACACCTCGTCCACCAGCAGGACATGGGGTTCCAGGTAGGCGGCGACGGCGAAGCCGAGGCGCATCTGCATGCCGGAGGAGTAGAACTTGACCTGCCGGTCGATGGCTCCGCCGAGCCGGGCGAACTCGACGATGTCGTCGAACCGGGTGGCCACCTCGCGCCGCCGCAGGCCGAGCAACGCACCGAACAGGTAGATGTTCTCACGGCCCGTCAGATCGGGGTGGATGCCGGCCCGGATCTCGATCAGCGCACCGATCCGCCCGCGCACGTCGATCACCCCGCCGTACGGGTACATCACCCTGGTCAGCATCTTGAGCAGGGTGGACTTGCCCGAGCCGTTGGAGCCGATCAGGCCGACCGACTCGCCCGGCTCGATGTGCATCGAGATGTCGCGCAGCGCCCAGCGCCACTCCTCGCCCTTCTCGCCGCGCAGCCGGCGGGCCATGGACTCGACCTTGTCGCGCAGCAGCATCCGCTGCTGGTCCGCCTTGAAGCGCTTCCACACCTGGTCGGTGCGGATGGTGCCCAGCGGGAGGTCGCGGGCGGCGGTCGGGCTAGGCGACATCGGCGATCCCCGTCTCCAGCTTCTTGAACAGCAGGTAGCCGCCGACCAGGAACACCGCCGAGGAGACCGCGGCGATCGAGGTCAGCGTGGCGTCCGGCGCCCGGCCGTACAGCAGGGCGTTGCGGTAGCCCTCGATCACGGCGCCGAGCGGGTTGATCCCGACGTACACCTCCTGGAGGCGCTCCGGGATCTGCGCCAGCGGGTAGGCGACCGGCGTGGCGAACACGCCCATCTGCGTGATGATCGGCAGCAGGTGCCGGACGTCGCGGAGGTAGACCACCGCCACCGAGAGGACCAGCGCGACGCCGTAGGTGAAGGCGAACTGGACGACCAGCAGCGGCAGGACCCACAGGAAGGTCGCCGCGGGCGCCGTCCAGAACGCCAGGAAGAGCAGGCCCAGCACGGCCGTGCCGATCAGCATGTCGACGCCGGCGACCAGCATGGTGGCGAGCGGGAAGACCTCGCGCGGGCAGTACACCTTGTTGAGCAGACTGAGGTTGTTGGCCAGGCTCAGCGCGCCCTGGTTCATCGTGTTGCTGAAGAACTGCCAGACGATCAGGCCGACGTAGGCGAACAGCGGGTACGCGGCGCCCTCGGTGTCGACGTGGACGGCCCGTCGGAAGACCAGCGTGAAGATGGCGCAGAGGGCGAGCGGGGTGAGCACCGCCCAGGCGAAGCCGAGCACCGCCTGCTTGTAGCGGGCCCGCAGGTCGCGTTCGGCCAGCGCACGCACCAGCTCGCGGGCTCCCCACAGCTCGCGGGCCACCTGGGCCGGGCGGAGACCGCGCTTGAAGATCAGTTCGGGTGGCGGCCCGTCGGCGGCCGGCCGGTGCCCCGGAGCACCCGTCGCCCGGCCGTCACGCTCGTCGACGAGCTGTGCGCGTTGTCCCCCCACGGACACCTGCCCTCTCCGGTACCGGCGGTATCGAGAAGTGGGCTCGTCAGGGCGGTGGTCGACACCGCCGCGGTGGCGGCCCGGCCCCCACTGTGGCACAGAGTGTGGTCGCCGGGGGTCGGTTCGGTGAAGGAGATCGGATCACGACCGGGAGGGGAGACCGAAAAGGGCGGGTCGGCCGAAAACGGCCGACCCGCCAGGGGATTCGGGGAGGGGGACGGGGTCAGTGGCGGTGCGCGCGGGGGTGGCGCTGCTGGTCCTGGGCGACCAGGTGGTCGAGCACGTCCGGCATCGCCTCGACACCGCCGGCGTTGGTCGGCGAGGTCCGGTACTCGCCCTGCACCACGACGGTGGGCAGCTCGTTGATGCCGTACCGGACGAACAGCGCGACGGCCTCGTCGACGGCCCGCGCGACGTCCTCCGACCGGTACACCTCGCGGAACCGCTGCGCGTCGACGCCCTGGCGGGCGGCCCAGTCGGTGGTGGTGTCCTCGGTGGTGAGGTCCTGCTCGTTGGAGTGGATCGCGCGGAACGCGCTGGTCTGCAGCCGCTCGACCAGGCCGAGCCGCTCCAGCGTGTAGTAGAGGCGCGCGTGGCCGCGCTGCGCGCCCTCCTCGCGGCTGCCCTGCCAGATGGCCGGCACCCGGCGCAGATCGACATCGGCCCGGTGCTTCTCGACCCAGGCCTGGAGCGGCTGTTCGAGCTGCTGGGAGTGGCCGCAGTCGTACCAGAAGAACTCGACCGCCTCGGTGCGGGCGCTCTCGCGCACCGGCTGCGGCTGATCGAGGCGGACGAACTGGGCACCCTCGCGGGGCGGCTGGTGGGATACGGCGCCGGCCTGCACGGGGCACGCGGCGATCCCGGTGGCGACGGCGAGCAGCAGAGTGGTTCTCAGGATCGACTTCACACGGGGCAGTGTGACGGTGACCGAACGTCATCTGGCCAGTCGCCCCGGTGCGTCGGGCCGGGATTCGCCCGATCGGCGCACCCGGCCCGGCGTACCGGGACGCGTCAGCCTCGTCCGTCGCGTCCGCACACCTCGGTGAAGAGCTCCTGCCAGGCGTCCGCCACCACGTCGAGCTCGCAGTGCGCGAGCGCGTGGACGCGGGCCGCCGCACCGAGCCCGGCCCGGTCGCCGGCCAGCACCTTGGCCAGCGCCTCGGCGAGGGCGACCGGGTCGCCCGGGGCTACCAGCGCGCCGGTGGTGCCGTCCCGCACCACCGAGCGGACCCAGCCGACATCGGTGGCGACGGCGGGCAGCCCGGCCAGCGCGGCCTCGATCAGCACCCCGGGCACGCCCTCGCTGTCGCTGGTCAGCAGGACGGCGTCGGCGGCCCGGTAGAGCGGGGCGGGGTCCGCGAGGGTCCCCAGGAAGTGGGCCCTGGCGGCGGCCGGATGTCGCTCCAGGGCGGCGCGCTGCGGGCCGTCGCCGGCCACGGCGAGCCGGACGTCGGGAAGCCGGTCGAGGGCGTCGAGGGCGACGTCCAGCCGCTTCTCCGGGGAGATCGCGCCGAGCCAGGCGACCAGCAGGCCGTCCGGCGGCAGGCCCAGGGACTGCCGGGCGGCGCGCCGGTCCGCGTCGCCGCCGGCGGGCGGGTAGCGGTCGGCCGCACGGGCGTTGGGGATGGTGCGCACCCTCGCGGCGGGCAGCCTGAACCGCTCCACCAGCACCTCCCGGGCCTCGTCGGCGAGCGCGGTGACGGCGGCCGCGCGGTGCAGCAGTGCTCCGGTGCGCAGGCGCCGCACCCGGCCGGCCGTCCAGTGCCGGGGGTCGCCGATGGAGACGTAGACGAACGGGGTGCGGGTGCCGGCCAGGGCGAGGGCGCAGGCCGGGAGGGTGGAGGAGCCGTGCGCGACGACGAGGTCCGCGGTGCGGGCGGCGGTGCGCAGCGCGGCGAGGGTGCGGGGGTGGAGCCGGCCGGGGCCGAGCACGGCGGTGGTACGGGTGTCGGCGGCGTCGGGGTGGGCGTCGGGGTGCGGGGCGAGGGCGCGCAGCGCGGAGGCCTGGCCGCGGCGGCGGAGTTCGCGGTGGAGGTCGCGGGCGAGGTTCTGCGCGCCTCGGCGGCGGGGGTCGGTGATGAGGTGCAGGATGCGGGGGCGGGTTCCGGCCGTCCTGACCGGTGTCGCTTCAGGCATGGGAAAGACCTTGGCACAGGGCCCGCGCGCGGGACGACCCCTGGGCATAACCCGGCGGTGGTCCGTTGGTCGGCGCGGGTACTCCCGGCGGGCGCCGATCGGGTGCCGGGGTGCGCCCTTCGGCGGGTCCGCGCGCCCCGCCCGGCGCCGTCGGGCGCCCCCGCCCACCGGCCCCGCACCGGCCCCCACCGTCCCCGCGCCGGCCCCGCACCGTCTCGTCGGCACCCGCCCGGGCTCGCCCGGGTCCGTGCATGCCCGCCCGGTCCGCCATGGTCCCGCCGGGTCCCGCCCGTGCCGTCCGTCGACGGGCCACCGACCGGCCGTCCTGTCCGAATCGCTGGCGGGCACCCGTCGCGACCTGCGATGCTGAGCGGCAGTCAGGGTGCCGTCCCGGCACGGGAGACCGGGCGCGCCCAGGAGGGCGGGGGTTGGCCTGTGCATGTGCTCTATGTGATCGACAGCGTGAGCCGGGTCGGTGGGGCCGAGCAGGGCCTGGTGGCGATGGCACCCCAGCTGGTGCGGGCCGGGGTCCGCCTCGACGTCGCGTACCTCAAGGACTCGCCCGGCGGCTTCCAGCCGGAGCTGACCGCCGCTGGCGCCGACGTGTTCGGGGTCGGCCGACCCACCCGCGGGCAGAGCGTCGCCGCGCTGCACCGGCTGGTCCGCGAACGCCGCCCGGACCTGCTGCACACCACGCTGTACGAGTCCGACGTGCTCGGCCGGGCCGCCGCACTGGCCGCCCGCACACCGGTGGTGACCAGCCTCGTCAACGCGGCGTACGGGCCCGAGCACCGCAACGCTCGCGGGCTGAGCCCGTGGAAGGTCCGGGCGGCGCAGGCGGTGGACGCGGCGACCGCGCAGGGCACCCGGCGGTTCCACGCGCTGACCAGGTACGTGGCCGGGGCGATGGCCCGCCGGCTGCGGGTGCCTTCGCAGCGGATCGACGTCGTGCCGCGCGGGCGGGACCCGGAGCGGCTGGGCACGGTCACGCCGGACCGGCGGGCCGCCGTGCGGTCGGCGCTGGAGCTGCCGCAGGACGTGCCGGTGGTGCTGGCGGCGGCCCGCCAGCAGTACCAGAAGGGCCTGGACGTGCTCCTGGAGGCGTGGCCGGCGGTGCTGCGCGCGGAGCCGGACGCGGTGCTGCTGCTGGCCGGCAGCGAGGGCGGCGAGACGGACCGGCTGCGGGCGCTCGCGGAGGCGACCCGCGGTGTGCGGTTCCTGGGGCCGCGGGACGACGTGTTCGACCTGATGGCGGCGGCCGACGCGTTCGCGGTGCCGTCGCGCTGGGAGGGGCTGGGCAGCGCGGCCATGGAGGCGATGGGGGTCGGGGTGCCGCTGGTCGCCGCCGACGTCCCGGCGCTGCGCGAGACCGTCGGGTCGGAGGACTACGCGCGGCTGGTGTCGCCGGAGCGGCCGGCGGCGCTGGCGGAGGCGCTGGTCGACACGCTGGAGGACCGGGCCTCGGCGCGGGTGCGGGCGAAGTCGGCGCGGGCGCGGTTCCTGACCTCGTTCACGCTGCAGCAGGTGTCGGCGCAGATGGTCGGGTTCTACGAGCGCTCGCTGCGGCTGCGGACGGTCTGATCCGGTCCGGTCCGGTCCGCGGCCGGGCTGGTGGTCCGCCGGTCGGGTGCCCTGCCGGTCGGGTGGTCCGCCGTTCCGGTGCCCTGCCGTTCCGACGGTCCGCCGGACAGCCGGTGCGGGGGGCCGGGGCCGGGCTCGCCGGGTGCGGTCTGTCCGGATCCGGGCGGTCCTGGCCCGCTGTACGAGATCTCCCGGACCAGTATCGCCAAAGAGGTTGCGCCGCACGTCGCGGCTCGGGAAGCATCGCAAGGGGGACCGGCGGGGGCGGCCGGTCGGTGCGCCGGTACACCGCCGGGCCGGGCCGTGTCTGCGGGGGCGCGTCGTCCGGACACTGTCCGCGAGTCGTCAGGGGGGCGGATTGCGACATCAGCCGAGGGATTCCACCGTGCCCGGGCCGGGCCGAGCCACCTGCCCGGACAGTGCCGGCAGTACCCCGACCCACCGCGCTCCCCGACAGGAGCCGAACGGGCGCTGAACAGCACCACCGCACCACGAACGCGAGGGGATCCAACGGGTGGAACCGGCAAACCACTTCACCGTCCTGCGGCGGTACTGGCGGCTGCTCGTCGGCTGTACGCTCGCCGCGCTCGTCGTCGGCTGGCTGCTGACCCCCGCCGGCGGCACGGTGGACAACGCCAGATGGAAGTGCAAGGTCGCCATCACGCCGGTCGCGGGGGCCGGCGAGACCGTGCGGGCCGACCAGGTACTCTCCTACGCGCAGGGTGCCGACGTCGCCACGGCCACCGCCAAACAGCTCGGCATCGCCGACGCCGCCGAGGTGATCGCCCGCCGGACGGTCACCGCCGACAGCGCCCAGATGCTCACCATCGCCACCACCGGGCCGACCCGGCAGTCCTGCTCCGACCTCGCCACCGCCTACTCCGCCGCCATCATCAAGGGGTACAGCGACGAGTCCGCCCGCAGCGCCGCCGAGACCATCAAGAAGCTCCAGGCCCAGGCCGACGAGCAGCAGCGGCAACTGAACGACATCCAGCAGCAGTTCACCCGCGCCTCGGCCGCCGACCAGCCCAAGCTCCAGCCCAAGCTGACCGCCGCCAACACCTCGCTGACCTCCACCCTCACCACGATCAGCAAGCTGCAGAACGCCGCGCAGACCGACGCCATCCAGCAGTGGGGCAGCATCGACGCGCGGCAGGGGACCGGCAACCTGCTCTCCTCCCCCAGCCGGAGCGTGCGCCTCGGCCTCGCGGTGGCGCTCGGGCTCGCGCTCGGCGTAGTCGCCGCGCTGATGCTCAGCCGGATGGACACCAAGCTGCGCACCCGCAACGCCGTCGAGGAGGCGTTCAACCTGCCGGTGATCGGCGAGGTGCCGCAACTCTCGCGCCGGCTGCGGAGACTGCGCGAACCGCTGGTCCGCGCCCGGCCCTCCGACCCCGCCGCCGAGGCGTACCGCTCACTGCGCTCGACCCTGCTGCTCACCGGGCCGGACTCGCTCGCCCGGACGGCCGGCGGCGACGGGTGGGACCCGGCGGAGACCGTCTCGCGGCGGCTCGCCGAGCCGGCCCCGGTCGTGCTGGTCGCCTCCGGCAGCAGCCGCGACGGCCGGACCACCACGATCGCCAACCTGGCCGCCGCGCTCGCCGAGACGGGCCGCGAAGTCCTGATCCTGGACTGCGACTTCCGACACCCCCAGCTGTACGCCCACCTCGGGGTCGGCGACGGTCCGGGCATGGCCGAGCTGCTCAGCGGCGAACGGCTGGGCGAGCTGGACGACCTGATCCGGCCCACCAACGTCGAGGGCGTCGCGCTGATCACCGGCGGGAACACCACCGCGTACCCGGCCGCGCTCGTTCTGCGCGCCGCCGAGGTGCTGCGCCGGGCCCGCCGGCACGCGGACGTCATCCTGGTCGACACCTCCCCGCTGCTGCACGCCAACGACGCCTACGACCTGGTTCAGCACGCGGACGCGGTGCTGGTCACCGTGCGCAGCGGAAACGTCACGCCGGAACAGGCGGACCGGGTGGCGGAGTTGCTCTCCCGCACCGGTGTCCCGGTGGCCGGGGTGGCGCTGCTCGGGACGTACGGGCGACCGTCCGGACGGCGGCGGCGCGGCACCGCGGGCGGCGGGGCGGTCGCGCCGACCGGGCGGGTCGGGCACCAGCCCGCGCCGCCGCGTCCGGCCGGGCCGGTCGCGGAGCGGGCCGGGGAGCGGCCGGGCGAGCGGGCCGGCGAGCGCGGGGACGGCCGCGGGGACGGGCGGGCGACGCCCAGTTGGGCCCGGCGCACGCCCGGCCCGGGCCACGGGCCGGAGCCCGAGCACGGGCCCGGACACGAGCCGGCGCACGGAGCGGGACACGGGCCGGCGCACGGACCGACGGAAACCTCGCGGCACGAGTCGCCGTACGAGTCGCCGTACGAGTCTCCGTACGGGCCGGAGCACGGCTCGGGGGCCGGCGCCCGCGCCTCGGACGGCCCCGGCAGCAACGGCCACACCGGCCGGCCCGGCCGCGGCGTGACCGGCGTGACCGGCGCGAACGGTCACGGACCGCAGACCGGCGCCCCCGGCCACGGCTCCGGGCACAGTCCCGGCCGCAGCAGCGACCGGGGCGGCGACCACGGTGAGCCGGCCCTGCTGCGCGAGGCGGAGGAGCGGTGAACGACCCGGTGGACGCCCCGGCGGACGACCCGATCGACGACACACCGGGCGGTCCCGCGCACCGGGCGGCGGACGGGAAGCCGGCCGAGCCCCCGGCCGAACCCACCCGGGTGCTCTGGCTGGCCAAGGGCCTGGGCCGCGGCGGCGCCGAACAGCTGCTCCTCAACTGCGCCCGCCACGCGGACCGTTCGCGCTACCGCATCGAGGTCGCCTACGTGCTGCCGTGGAAGGACGCCCTCGCCCCGGCGCTCACCGAGGCCGGCGTCACCGTGCACTGCCTGGGCGGCGTACCCGGCACCCCCGGCCGGGCCGATCCGCGTTGGCCGCTGCGGCTGCGCCGGCTGCTCGCCGACCGCCGCTACGGCCTGGTCCACACCCACATGCCCGTCCCGGCGGCCGCCGTCCGACTGCTCTCCCCCACGGTCGCGCCGCCGCCGCGCCTGGTGCACACCGAGCACAACGTCTGGGACCGCTACCGCACGGCCACCCGCTGGGCCAACGCGCTGACCTACCGGCGCAACGACGCGGTGATCGCCGTCTCGCACGCCGTGGAGCGGACCATCCCGGCGGACCGCCGCCGCCCCGGCGACTGGGTGTCCGTGGTGCACCACGGACCGGACCTGGCCGGAGCTCCCGGGGGGCCCGCCGCCCGGTCCGCCGCCCGCGCCGAACTCGGGCTCCCGGACGGCGCGTTCGTGGTCGGCACGGTCGGCAACCTGACCCCGAAGAAGGACCAGGCCACCCTGCTCGCCGCGCACGCCGCACTGCTCCGGGACCACCCGGAAGCCCGGCTCGTGCTGATCGGCGCCGGTCCTCTGGAGGCGCAACTGCGCGCCCGGGCCGCCGGACTGGGCCTGACGGACTCGGTCCTGTTCACCGGCTCACGCCCCGACGTCCCCGAACTCCTGCCCGCCTTCGACGTGTTCACCCTGAGCTCCCGCCAGGAGGGGCTGCCGGTCGCCCTGATGGAGGCGATGACGAGCGGCCTGTCCGCCGTCGTCACCCGGGTCGGCGGCATGCCCGAGGTGCTGGACGACGGCGACCAGGGGTTCCTCGTGCCCCCCGGCGACCCGTCCGCCCTGGCCGGCGCCCTCGCCCGGCTCGCCGACGACCCCGGGCTGCGCGCCCGGCTCGGCTCGGCCGCCCGCGAGCGGTCGAAGCGGTTCGACGTGGCCGGCGCCCAGCGGGCCGTCGAGGCGGTGTACGCACGGGTCCTGCTGCGCTGACCTCCCACCGGCCCCCGCCGGAGCACCGAGTTTCCCCGTTGCCCCCGACCACCGATGGGAGAGCGAGTCCGGACGTGAGCGCCCTGCCCGCCCCCGACGAGCTGACCTTCCGCCCGCTCGCCGAGCCCGACCTCCCCGCCGTGCTCGACCTGCTGACCGCCTCCCTCGCGGGCGGCCCGACCGGCACCCGCACGGCCGAGTTCTTCACCTGGAAGCACCGGCAGAACCCCTTCGGAGCGAGCCCCGGACTGCTCGCCGAGACCGCCGACGGCCGGCCTGCCGGCGTCCGGCTGTTCCTGCGCTGGCAGTGGCACCGGGGCGGCGACGGCCGTGCCGTGGCCGCGGTCCGCCCGGTGGACACCGCCACCCACCCCGACTTCCGGGGCCGGGGGATCTTCCGCCGGCTCACCACGGACCTGCTCGACCAGGTCGCCGACGACACCGACCTGGTCTTCAACACGCCCAACGGCAACAGCCTGCCCGGCTACCGGAAGATGGGCTGGCAGGAGCTGGGCCGGGTCCCGATCGCGGTCCGGGCCGTCCGGCCGGCCGCCTTCGCCCGCGGCGTGCGAGCCGCGCTGGCCCGCCGCCCGGCCGGTCCGGCCGGTCCGCCGGACTGTCGACTGCCCACCGCCGGCGACTGGTTCGCCGCCCAGCCGGGCGCCGGCGCCGACGGCCCCGTGGCCGAGCTGCTCCGCGAGCGGGCCGCCGCCGACACCGCCGACGACCGCCTCGCCGTCCGGCGCACCCCGGAGTTCCTGCGCTGGCGCTACGGCCTGGCGCCCGGCCTCGACTACCGGGTGCTCACCTGCGACCGCGGCGGCGAGCTCACCGGCCTGGCCTTCGGCCGGCCCCGACGGCGCGGCCCGCTGGCCGAGTTCACCCTCGCCGACGTCATCGTCCGCCCCGGTGACCGGGACAGCGCCGCCCGCCTGCTGCGCGCCGCCGCCCGCGAATCCGGCTGCGACCACGTCGCCACCCACCTCTCCCCCGGCACCGAGGCCGCCGCGGCCGCGCTGCGGGCCGGCTACCTGCGCGCCCCGCGCACCGGCATGACCCTGGCCGCCCGCACCCCGACCGGCCCCACCCCGCTCACCCCGGCGGACTGGCGGTTCAGCCTCGGCGACCTGGAGGTGTTCTGATGCCCGGTGCGCCGGGGGCGTCGGGGACGGCCGCGCCGCCCAGGGCCGCCCCGCGCGGCACCCCCCGACCACCGTCCCGGGGCAGCCGGCCCCGGTCCGGCCTCCCCCGGGCGGCCCTGAGCCGCGTCCCCTGGCCGTCCGCCCTCGCGGCGGCCCTGGTCACCGGCTACGTCACGGTCTTCGTCCTGGCCTCGGCCCACACCTCGTACGACACCTGGGGCGCGCTGCTCATCCTGCCGGCGCTGATGGCCGTCGGCACCCCGGTCCTCGCCCGGATCGCCTCCGCCAACCCCGAACGCGACATCTTCCGGCTGCTGCTGCTGGCCATGACCGCCAAGCTGCTCTGCGCCTTCCCCCGCTACCTGATGGCCTTCGTGCTGTACGGCGGCGCCGCCGACGCCAAGATGTACCACCAGAAGGGCACCGAGCTCGCCGCCTACCTCGACCAGGCCGACCTGCTCACCGGGATCCACTACGACCTGGGCATGAAGGTGGCCGGCACCGGCTTCGTCATCATCGTCACCGGCGTGGTGTACGCGGTCACCGGGCCCTCGCTGATCGGCGGCTTCCTGGTCTTCTCCTGGCTGGGGTTCTGGGGCCTGCTGCTGTTCTGGCGGGCCCTGCAGATCGCCTTCCCCGAGGCGGACACCCGCAAGTACGCGAAGCTGGTCTTCTTCCTGCCGTCCCTGCTGTTCTGGCCGTCCAGCATCGGCAAGGACGCCTGGATGATGTTCTGCCTGGGCCTCACCACGTACGGCACGGCGCGGCTGCTGGACCGCCGGTTCGGCGCCTTCGCCTGCATCGCCGTCGGTTCGCTGGGCACCGCGATGGTCCGCCCGCACGTCACCGCGCTCGTCGGGGCCGGGCTGATGGTCGCGTACGTGCTGCGCCGGCGGCCGCAGCAGGTGAGCGCGCTCGGACCGCTGCGCACCATCCTGACGGCCGTGGTGCTGGGCGCGATGGCGGTGCTGATGCTGCAGCAGGTCTCCACCTTCTTCGGGACCGACGGGACCGGCGGCGACGCCGTCAACCAGGTGCTCTCGGAGACCTCCCGGCGCACCAGCCAGGGCAACTCGATGATCAACGCGACCGCGCCCGAGGACGCCGCGCCCGAGTTCAGCCTCAATCCGGCGGGGCTGCCGGTCGCCGTGATCAGCGTGCTGTTCCGGCCCTTCCCGTTCGAGGCGTCCAACATCCAGAACCTGATCCAGTCGGTGGAGTGCTTCGCGCTGCTGGTCATGTTCATCCGGGCCTGGCCTCGGCTGAGCCGGGTGCCGAGGCTGTTCGTGCAGCGCTCGTACGTGGCCTTCGCCGCCGTCTACACGCTGCTGTTCTGCTGGGCCTTCTCGACCATCAACAACATGGGCATCCTGTCGCGCGAGCGCGTCCAGGTGCTGCCGCTGGCGCTGGTCCTGCTGGTCGTCCCGGCCGCCGCCGCGACGCGCGGGGCCGTGGCGAGCCGCCGGCCGCCGCCGGTCTGGCGGGTCGCGCCGGGCCAGTGGGGCACCCGGCGGTCCGCCGCGGCGGTGGGGGCGGCGGCGCCGTCCGCGGCGCACCCGCCGCACTCCGAGGGCCCGCCGCACTCCGAGGACTCGCCGTACTCCGGGCTCCCGTCGCATTCCGCGCATCCGCCGCGCGCCGGCCACCCGCCGCGCGGCGCACCGGCCTCGGCGCACCCGCCGGCCGGCTCGCAGTCCGCCCCACCGTCCAGGCGGCAGCAGTCGCCGTCGACCCGGCAGTCACCGTCCCAGGGGGGATCACCCGCGCCATGACCACCGACACCCTTGCCCTGCCCGCCGCCCTCGGCGGCACCCCCGCCTTCCCGGACGGGCTGCCGCTCACCCGGGTCGAGGTGCCCGACCGCGCCGCGCTGCTGGAACGGCTCGGCACCGTACTGGACAGCGGGCAGCTGACCAACGGCCGGACCGTCGCCGAACTGGAGGAGACCGCGGCCGGGTTGCTGGAGGTGCCGCACGTGGTGGCGGTCTCCAGCTGCACCGCCGGCCTGATGCTGGTGCTGCAGGCCGCCGGGGTCGACGGCGGCCGGCCGGTGGTGATGCCCGGCTTCACCTTCTCCGCCACCGCGCACGCCGCCCACTGGGCGGGCGGCACCCCGGTGTTCGCCGAGGCCCGCGAGCTGGACATCACCCTCGACCCGGAGGACGCCGCCGCCCGGCTGGCCGCCGCCGACCGGCCGGCCGCGCTCATGGCCACCCACGTCTACGGCACGCCCTGCCAGGTCGAGCGGTTGCAGGAGGTCGCCGACGCCGCCGGGGTGCCGCTGGTGTACGACTCGGCGCACGGCTTCGGCAGCCGCCGCAAGGGTGTGCCGATCGGCAACTTCGGCTACGCCGAGGTGTTCTCGATGAGCCCGACCAAGGTCGCGGTGGCCGGCGAGGGCGGCCTGGTCGCCACCCACGACGCCGCCCTCGCCCAACGCCTGCGCACCGCCCGCGACTACGGCAACCCGGGCGACTACGACACCCTCTTCCCCGGCCTGAACGCCCGGATGAGCGAGCTGCACGCCGCCGTCGGCCTCAACTGGCTGGCCGGCCTGCCCGAGCGGGTCGCCCACCGCGGCGCGCTGGTGGGCGAGTTCACCGCCGTGACGGCCGGTCTGCCCGGGCTGCGGCCGGCCCTGCCGGAGGACGGCGACACGTCCACCTTCAAGGACCTCACACTCATCCTGGACGCGGCCGAGTTCGGCCTCACCGCACGCCAACTCGCCGACGCGCTGCGGGCCGAGGGCATCGACTCGCGCCGCTACTTCCACCCGCCGGTGCAGCGCCAGCGCGCCTACGCCCACCTCGGGCAGGCCGACGCCCTGCCGCTCACCGACCGGCTCGCCGAATCGGTGCTGACCGTCCCGCTCTGGTCCCAGATGGACGCGCCCACCGTCCGCCGGATCGCCGAGGCCGTGGTCCGGATCCAGCCGTACGCGGAGCGCCTGCGCACCGCCTGAGCCGACCGCGGCCGGTTACGCACATCGGGTGAACCCGGTTGGACCGCGGGCCCACCCGGTCGGCAGGATGTCCGGCCGGGGCCCGCGGTCCCATCTCACCCTTCCCCGTACGGATTTGGAGTACCCGGTGCTCAAGGGATTCCGCAGCTTCCTGCTGCGCGGAAACGTCGTCGACCTCGCGGTCGGCATCGTGATCGGCGCGGCCTTCACGGCCGTGGTCACCGGGTTCGTGACGGCCTTCCTCACCCCGTTGATCGGGGTCGCGACCGGCGCGGTCGGCGACTTCACCCAGAAGACCTTCGCGGTGGCCGGCACCCGGTTCCCGTACGGGGTCTTCGTCAACGCGGCGATCAGCTTCGTGCTGGTCGCGGCCGTGATCTACTTCATCGTGGTGGTGCCGGTCGGCAGGCTGCAGGCGCGGCTGGACGGGGACAAGCCCGCTCCGACCCCGAAGGCGGACTGCCCGGAGTGCCTGAGCAAGATCCCGGTCGCGGCGGTGCGCTGCTCCTTCTGCACCTCCGAGGTGGCCGGTCGGCCGGGCTTCCCCGCCCAGGCGGCGCACCAGCCGACCCACCAGGCCGCGCACCAGGAGGCGCCCCAGCCGGTGCAGCCGCGCTGACCCCTCCGGGTCCACCCGACGGCAGGGTTGTCCGGGAGCGTCCGGGAATCCTGCCTCACGGGGACTTTATCCCCGAAACATTCACGAGCCCCCGTCGCGCCGTCGGCGGGGGCTCGAAAGCGCCGGCGCACAACCCGTCCGCAGAACTTTCTCCGACCGGTCCCGAACCGGCTACCGGCCGGTCACCGCACGGCCCTCAGCCGACACCGTCCGGACATCGTTCGAGTCCGCACCCTCTCCGAGAGGTGGCCAGAACTAGCCGCCGGAATGTCCGTTCTTCACACTTTCGAAACTTTTGTGCGAGCGAAGCTTGTGTAAACACTCGAACTGCTCGGCCTCCCACTCTCCTCAGCAGGCTCGTTGTGGGCTTACCGTATGCCCCATGACCTCGCCCCGCTCCTACGACGGAGTCGGCTACCCCCCTCCGTCCTTCTCCTCCGGCACGCCCATCTACGACAGCCTCGTCGCAGAGCGCGGTGTCCCGCAGATCGCGCCCATCAACGTGCCGGCCGCCCTGCCGCCGGCCCTCTCGTCCGGTTACGGATCCGGCCTCTCCGGCCCGTCCTACGAGAACCGGTACGGCACCGGGTACGACACCCCCGGCGGCAACCTCCCCGCCCTGCCGCCCGCCCGCCTCGCCCTGGGCCCCGGCCCGAGCAGCGCACCCTCCTCCGGCCCCGCGACCACGTACATCCCGGCGCAGACCGCGCCCGCGTACGCCGCCGCGCCCCAGCCGCCCGTCCCCGGCTACGGCGGCCCCCAGTCGTACGTGCCCGGCCAGCGACCGCAGGCCCCCGCCCCCGGCTTCTCGCAGGCCACCACCGGCGGGTACCAGCCGTCCGGCGGCCAGAGCTTCGGCGGCCAGAACACCTTCGTCGGCGGCCACGGCCAGCAGACCTTCGGTGCGCAGCCGGCCGGTGCCCCGGGCGGCCCGCAGCACCCGGCCGGCCAGCCGCAGGGCGGCTCCCCGTCCTTCGGCGCCCCGCAGGGCTTCGGCGGTCCGACCCCCGGCGGCCAGGGCTTCAACGGCCAGGGCTTCAACGGATCCGGCTTCAACGGCGCCGGCGACCAGTCCTTCGGCGGTGCGCAGCTGCGCCCGGCCGTCACCCCGGTCGCCCCGGTCCGCCCGATGCAGCCGCAGCGCCCGGCCCCGTACGCGGAGCCCGGCCAGTTCCAGCAGGGCTACCAGCCGCAGGGGCAGACCTACTGATCCCACACCACTGAACCCCGGGCCGGACCCCCACCCTGCCCGCACCCGCACCACCTGAGCACCACCCGGCGTACCCAAGGCGTCGGGCGTACGGAGAAACGGGTCATCCACGGACCGCCCGGAACGCCGCCCCACCGGCGTCCCGGGCGGTCCGTGCGCATTCCGGGGCCGACCGGCGCGAGGGCCCGCGCCCGGGGGAGGTCCCCTCCGGGGGTGAGGCCACGAGGGGCCCGCACCGGGCCGACTCCGGCCCGATCGGTCCTGGCAGGATGGGGGAATGCAGCTCACCGGACTCCACGTCTACCCCGTCAAGTCGATGTACCGCCTGAGCCCCGACAGCGCCCGGGTCGAACCGTGGGGCCTGTCCGGCGACCGCCGCTGGATGCTCGCCGACGCCACCGGCCGGTTCGTCACCCAGCGCGAGAACGCCGCCCTCGGCCAGGTCCGCACCGAGCTGCTCGCCGACGGCACACTCGTCCTGACCGCCCCCTCGGGCGCCCGCGCCGAGATCCCCGCCCCCGCCGTCGCGGTCGGCGACCCGTCGGCCGAGGTCGAGGTCTGGGGCACCCGGTTCCCGGCCGCCGAGGCCGCCAAGGAGGCCCAGCTGTGGATCGCCGAGCACGTCGGCGACTACCGCCTGGTGCACCTGGACGACCCGCGGGCCCGGCCGGTCGACCCGGCGTTCTCCGCTCCCGGCGACACGGTCTCGATGGCCGACGGGTTCCCGCTGCTGCTCACCACCACCGCCTCGCTGGCGGAGCTCAACGCGCTGATCGCCGCCGACCACCCGGAGGGCCACGAGGAGCTGCCGATGGAGCGGTTCCGGCCCAACGCGGTCGTCTCCGGCGGCGAGCCCTGGGCCGAGGACGGCTGGCGCCGGATCCGGATCGGGGAGCTGACCTTCCGGGTGGTCAAGCCGTGCGGGCGGTGCGTGGTCACCACGACCGACCAGGAGAGCGGCGAACGGCGCGGCCCCGAGCCGCTGCGCACCCTGGCCCGGCACCACCGGCTGATCAAGAAGGCCGCGTTCGGGCAGAACCTGATCCCCGAGCGCCCGGCCGGCGTCGAGGGCGACATGCTCGGCACCCTCCGGCTCGGCGACGAGGTCGAGG
This sequence comes from Kitasatospora sp. NPDC042419, assembly GCF_056437345.1. Classification (NCBI taxonomy): domain Bacteria; kingdom Bacillati; phylum Actinomycetota; class Actinomycetes; order Kitasatosporales; family Streptomycetaceae; genus Kitasatospora; species Kitasatospora sp. NPDC042419. The sequence continues at coordinate 30,499 of NZ_JBWKAW010000032.1, read as the reverse complement.
TGCTGGAGGACGGCGCGCAGTGGCCCGCCGACCGGCCGCTCTGACCCCCGCGCCGGGGTCCACGCCGGGGCCGGCGCCGGGGTCCGCGCCGGAGGCGGCACCGGGGCCGTGGTGCGGCCCGCACCCGCGTACCGGAACCGGAAGTGTGCGCGCTCGTTGAAGCATGTGGGGAACCCGCGACGGTCCCCGGCCCGCGCGGCGGCGGACGGACCGGAGCACCCGCCCGGGCGCGCTACGGTGGGCGGACGGCCCGCACACCCGCGTGCACCGCTCCCGTACGCGTCGCACGAAGGTGAGTCGCATCCGCGCGCGTCCGGTCCGTAGATCGCCGGCTCGATGAAGGTGGGACGACAGACCGTCATGGCTGAGCACAGGGTTCGGGTCACCCAGGACAGCGCATCCCGCTGGCGACGCCGCGCCGGCGAGTACGACACGCTCGCGGAGGCCCTGGCGGCCGCCGAGCCGGGCGACACCGTCACCGTGCGACCGGGCACGTTCCGGGAGAACGTCGTCCTGGACAAGCCGGTCACGATCGTCCCCGCCCAGGGCCCCGGCACGGTCCGGATCGACCCGCCGGGCGGGGTGCCGCTGACGGTCACCGCCGCCGCGACCGTCCGCGACCTGGTGATCGAAGGCAGCGACAGCTCCGTCCCCGCGGTGCTGGTGACCGGGGCGGGAGCCACGCCCTCGTTCACCGGCTGCCGGGTGGAGACCCGCTCGGCGGCCGGGGTGGAGGTGACCGAGGGCGCCCGGCCCACCCTGCGGGGCTGCGTGGTGGCCAACCCGGCCGGGCTCGGCCTCCGGCTGCGCGGCGAGGGCACCGCGGCGGCGTTCGAGGACTGCGAGGTGTCCGCCGCCGGCCAGGCCGGTCTGGCCGTGCTCGGCGGCGCCACCGCGGCCCTCGAACGCTGCCGGGTGCACCATGCCGCCGGCGCGGGCGTCCTGCTCTCCGACCCCGGCAGCGCGGCCGAGCTGACCGGCTGCGAGATCTACGAGATCCGGGGCAGCGGCGTCCAGGCCGAGGCGCAGGCGGGCGGGCGGCTGGTCGACTGCGACATCCACCGGGTCACCGGCAACGGGCTCACCCTGGACGGCGAGGCCGAGCTCGTGCTGACCGGCTGCCGGGTGCACGACCTGCCCGAGAACGGCGCCGACCTGCGCGGCCGGGCCCGGCTCAGCCTCGTGAACTCCACCGTGCGGGACTTCGGACGCGGGGCGCTCTCGGTCTGGGACCAGGGCACCGAGGCGACCGCCGAGTCCTGCCAGATCCACGGCTCGGCCGGCGAGTACCCGGCGCTCTGGGTCAGTGACGGCGCCCGGCTCACGCTCACCGACTGCGCGCTGCACGACCTGCCGGACGCGCTCTTCGTACTGGACCGCGACTCCGCCGCCGTCGCGGAGGGCTGCTCGTTCAGCCGGATCCGCAGCTCGGCGGTCTCGGTCAGCGGCGGCGCGACGGTCAACCTCACCGGCTGCCGGGTCCAGGAGGCCGGCACCGGGCTCTGGTTCCGCGACCACGGCAGCGGGGGCCTGCTGACCGGGTGCGAGATCTCGGACGTGGCGACCGGCGTCATCGTCACCAAGGGCGCCGACCCGGTGCTGCGCGACTGCACCGTCCGGGCCGGCTCGGACGCCGGCGTCTACGTCTCCGCGCAGGGCCGGGGCACCTTCGAGGACTGCCGGGTCTCGCACGGCAAGGGCTTCGGCTTCCACATCATCGACGGCTGCCGGACGGTGCTGACCAGGTGCCGGGCCGAGCAGAACGAGCGGGCCGGCTTCGAGTTCTCCGAACCCGGTCCGGTGGTGGACGGCTGCACCTCGGACGACGTGGTGGCGGCACCCGCCGCGGCGCTCGACGTGCCGACCCCGCGCGCGTCCCAACTGACGGCGGCCGCAGTGTCGTTGGCCTCCTCCGCCCCGGCCTCCGCGGCGATCGGACCGATCCCCGACTGCCGGCCCGCCGACGAGGCGCTGGCCGAACTCGACAGCCTGGTGGGCCTCGCCACCGTCAAGCAGGAGGTGCGGACGCTGATCGACCTGATCTCGGTCGGCCGGCGGCGCAGGCAGGCCGGGCTGAAGGCGCCCTCGCTCCGCCGTCACCTGGTCTTCACCGGGGCCCCCGGCACCGGCAAGACCACGGTGGCCCGGCTCTACGGCGAGATCCTGGCCTCGCTCGGCGTGCTGCAGCGCGGCCACCTGGTCGAGGTGGCCCGGGTCGACCTGGTCGGCGAGCACATCGGCTCGACCGCGATCCGCACGGCCGCGGCCTTCGACCGGGCGCGCGGCGGCGTGCTCTTCATCGACGAGGCGTACACCCTGGCCCCCGAGGACGGCGCCCGCGACTTCGGCCGGGAGGCGATCGACACCCTGGTGAAGCTGATGGAGGACCACCGGGACGAGGTGGTGGTCATCGTGGCCGGCTACACCGCGGAGATGGAACGCTTCCTCTCCGCCAACCCCGGCGTTTCGTCCCGTTTCTCACGGACCGTCACCTTTCCCGACTACTCGGCGGACGAGCTGCTCCAGATCGCCCGGGCCCAGTGCGCCGAGCACGAGTACGCCCTCACGGACGACACCGCGAGCGCCCTGCTGGACCACTTCGCCACGATCGAACGCGGCCCCGGCTTCGGCAACGGCCGCACCGCCCGCCAGGTCTTCGAGACCATGGTCGAGCGTCACGCCATGCGCGTCGCCCAGCTCGCCGACCCGTCGACGGAGGAGCTCCAACTCCTCGTCCCCGCCGACCTGCCGACCGCGCGGCTTCCGTAGCCGTCCGGGGAACTCCCGCTCCCCGGACGGCCGTCGGCAGCACCGCGACGCCGGACGGACGGAGGCCGGAAGCCGACGACCGGCAGACGGCCGCCGACAGTTGACGGCTGACACGATCCGAGATCCGTCAGCCGTCGACTGTCGGCCATCCGCTGTCGGTCGCCCTCCGCCGGTCGCCCTCGGCACCCGCCGACCACCGGCCGTCAGCCGCCGGCGGCTGACCGGCCCGCCCCACCGTCCGGCCCGGCCGCGGCCGTCAGCCCACCCAGGCGCCGCCGGCCAGGAACGACTCCAGCCCGGCCCGGTAGGGGGCGATGTCGATCCGCTCGCCGGCCAGCCAGTCGTCCGAGTAGTACTTGTCGAGGTAGCGGTCACCCGGGTCGCAGATCAGGGTGACCACGCTGCCGCGCTCCCCCGCCGCCCGCATCTCGGCGACGATCCTCAGCGCGCTCCACAGCCCGGTCCCGGTGGACGCGCCCGCCTTCCGGCCGAGGACGCCGTCCAGCACCCGGATCGCTGCGATCGAGGCCGCGTCCGGGACCCTCATCATCCGGTCGATCGCCCCGGGCACGAAGCTCGGCTCCATCCGGGGCCGGCCGATCCCCTCGATCCGCGAGCCGCTGTCGCAGACCGCGTCCGGGTCGTGCCGGACCCAGCCGTCGAAGAAGCAGGAGTTCTCCGGGTCGGCCACGCAGATCCGGGTGTCGTACTGCATGTAGTGGACGTACCGGGCGATGGTCGCCGAGGTGCCGCCGGTGCCGGCGGTGGCGACGATCCACGCCGGTTCGGGGTGCGGCTCCAGGCGCAGCTGGGCGAAGACCGACTCGGCGATGTTGTTGTTGCCGCGCCAGTCGGTGGCCCGCTCGGCGTAGGTGAACTGGTCCATGTAGTGGCCGCCGGTCTCCTCGGCGAGCCGCGCGGAGGCCTCGTACACCTCGTCCGAACGCTCGACCAGGTGACACTCCCCGCCGTGGAACTCGATCAGGTCGATCTTGGCCTGGCTGGTGGACTTGGCCATCACCGCGATGAACGGCACCCCGACGAGCTGCGCGAAGTACGCCTCGGAGACGGCGGTGGAGCCGCTGGACGCCTCGATCACCGGCTTTCCGGGGCGGATCCAGCCGTTGCAGAGCCCGTACAGGAAGAGCGAACGGGCCAGCCGGTGCTTGAGCGAGCCGGTCGGGTGGGTGGACTCGTCCTTGAGGTAGAGGTCGATGCCCCACTCGGCGGGGAGCGGGAAGCGGAGCAGGTGGGTGTCGGCGGAGCGGTTGGCGTCCGCCTGGACCTTGCGCACCGCCTCCTTGAGCCAGCGCCGGTACTCGGCGTCGGATCGGTCGACGTCGACGGTCGGCTCGACGGTCGGCTGGGTGCTCATGGCCACTCTCCTCGTGCGGGTGGATCGAGTCCTTCGAAGCCCCCCCGAATGCTCACTACGAGTGTATGAGAGTCACGATAAGTGACGTTATGCGAAGACCCAGCTTCCGCTTATCGCCTCGTCGCACCCAGCCCACCGCACCGCGACCGCCGCACCGCGCCCGCCGCGGCCCGCCGACCCTCCCGGCCCGGTGCCGCCCGCCGGCCCTCCCGACCCGCTCAGCCCGGGAGCACCGACTGCGGGTCCGCCAGGTACGGCAGCCACCCCAGCTCGGCCGCCCCCGCCAACGCGCTGTGCGCGAGCTCGGCACCGACGATCGGCACCCGGCCGCTGCGCCCCCAGAGGCTGCGTTCGGCGACGACCGCGCGCAGCCGCTCGGGCGCGGCCTCCAGCAGGTCCCGGTGGAGCCCGCTGAGCACCACCCGGTCGGGGTTGAGGATGTTGGCGACGCCGGCCAGCCCGAGGCCCAGGCGGTCGATGACGTGCTCGACGGCGGCCCGGGCGCGCTCGTCGGTGGCGGCGGCCCGGCAGAGCTCGCGCCCCTGGTCGAGCAGCGGGCGGTCCGGGTCGGGGGTGAGGCCGGCGGCGGCGAAGAGCGCGTCGGGGTCGGTCTCGGAGTTGAGGCAGCCCCGGTTCCCGCACCCGCAGGGGCGTCCCTGCGGGTCGACGGTGAGGTGGCCGACCTCCAGGGCGAGGCCGGCGCTGCCGGTGTGCAGCCGGCCGTCGATGACCAGTGCACCGCCGACGCCCCGGTGGCCGGAGGTGACCAGCAGCAGGTGCCGGGCTCCCCGTCCGGCGCCGTGCCGGTACTCGGCGAGGGCGGCGAGGTTGGCGTCGTTGGCGATCGCGGTGGGCAGCGGGTCGAGTGCCCGCGGGCCGTGGTCGGCACGGCCCACCTCGACGTCGTACAGGTCGGCGACGGGCGTGCCGCTGGGCCAGGCGAAGTGCAGGGCGGCGAGCGCGGTGCCGTCCGGTTCGGTGACCGGGTTGGGCAGCGCGAGCGCGGCGCCGAGGCAGCGCCGGTCGGTGTCGCGGGCGAGTTCGGCGCCGGCCTGGGCGACGGCACGCAGCAGCCGCACCGGGTCGGTGGCGGCGGGCAGCGGGAGGTGGACCGGCGGGTCGAGCAGGCCGCCGAGCCCGGCGAGGGTGACGCTCAGGCCGTCCGCGTGGATCTGTCCGGCCACCACCACCGGGCCCTCGGGGTCGATGGCGAGCCGGTGCGATGGGCGGCCGCGGCCGCCGCCGGCGGGGCGGGAGTCGACCGTGATCAGGCCGAGCGCCTCCAGTTCGGCGGTGACGGCTCCGGCGGTGGCCCTGGTGACGTCCAGCGCGCGGGTGAGCGCCGAGCGGGTCGGGGTCTGGCCGGTGTGGATGAGCGAGAGCGCCGGACCGAGCAGCGTCCGGCCGCGGTCGGGGGCCGAGCGGCGGTGGGCGTCGCGCTGCGCGTCGGATTCGGCCCCGGAGCCGGGCTTGGGACTTGATGGTGTGAGCTGCACGTGCCTATTGTTACTTTGTGCCGCTCCGAAACAAAATCCGTCCCCTCGCCCCCGCCGACCGGCCGTCCCCCCAGTCTCGCAGCAAGACCCCCGAGCCCCACAGCCCCGACCGCACTCACGCCGCCGCCGACACCGCCGCCCGCACCCCCTGGAGTGCCGCCCGGCTCGCCCTCACCGCCTTCTTCGCGGTCGACGGCTTCCTCTTCGCCGCCTGGGTCGTCCGCATCCCGGACGTCCGCAGCCAGGTCAGCGCCTCCCACAGCGCCCTCGGACTCGCCCTGCTCTGCGTCTCCGCCGGGGCCGTCGCCACCATGCCGGTCGTCGGGCGGCTCTGCCTGCGGTACGGCTCACGGCCGGTCACCGTCGCCTCCCTCGCCCTGCTCAGCCTGGCCGTCCCGCTGCCCGCCCACACCCACTCGGTGGCGGCCCTCGGCGGCGTCCTGCTGCTCTTCGGCGCCGGGTACGGCGGGGCCAACGTCGCCATGAACAGCGCCGCCGTCGAGATCGTCGCCGAACTCCGCCGCCCCGTCATGCCCAGCTTCCACGCCGGCTACAGCCTCGGCGGCCTGGTCGGCGCGGGCGCCGGCGGGCTGCTCGCGGGCGCCGTCACCGCCGGCTGGTCGCTCGCGCTCAGCGGCCTGCTGGGCCTGGCGGTCACCGCGGTCGCGGGCGCCGTGCTGCTCCGCAGCCCGTCCTCGGCGGGGGCGGTCGCGCCCACCCCCGCCAAGGACGGGACGGCAACCGCGTCCGCGTCCGGGACCGCGTCCGGGACCGACGGCCGCCCCGCACACACCCGGCTGCTCGTCCTCCTGCTCGGCCTCACCGCACTCTGCTGCGCCTACGGCGAGGGCGCCATCGCCGACTGGACCACCCTGCACCTCACCGACGACGTCCACGCGAGCGCCGGGGTGGCCGCCGCCGGCTACGTGGCGTACGCGCTCGCCATGACGACCGGCCGGATCGGCGGCACCTGGCTCTCCGCCCGGCTCGGCCAGACCCGGCTGATGACCCTCGGCGGACTCACCGCGGCGGCCGGGATGCTGCTCGCCGCACTTGCCCCGGCGGTACCGCTCGCCCTGGCCGGGTTCGTCCTGGTCGGGCTCGGCCTGGCCAACATCTTCCCGCTCGCCATCGCCCGGGCCGGCGCCGGCGGCGGCCCGCAGGCGGTGGCGTTCGCCTCCACCCTCGGGTACGCCGGGATGCTCGTCGGCCCGCCCGTCATCGGCTTCCTCGCCGACGCGAGCAGCCTCCCGCTGGCCCTCACCACCGTGGCGGTCGCCGCCACCGTCGCCGCCGTCCTCCCCCTCACCGCCCGCAGCCGCTGACCGGTCGCGCCCGGCCCCCGACCCTGGCCACCCGACGGCCGCGGGCGGCCCCGCACCCGACTCGCCCCCGTCCGCCCCGGCCTCCAGCCCCGCCCCCGACCCCTAGCCACTCGGCGGCCACCACCCAACGCCCGACAGGCGCGGGCGGCTCCGCACCCGACTCACCCCTCGTCCACCCCGGCCTCCAGCCCCAGTCCCAGCCCTCGCCTCCCACCCCCACCCCGCCGTGCGAGGATCGCGCCATGACGAGCAGCAGCGGACCGGTCCAGCTCCTACGCGCCGCCGAGCGCCCGGCCACGGCCTGGCGGAACGGCGGCGGGGTGACCAGGGAGGTCGCCGGGTACCCCGCGGGGTCGGGGCTGGACGACTTCGGGTGGCGGGTGAGCCTGGCCGACGTCGCGTCAGCCGGTCCGTTCTCGGCCTTCCCGGGCATCGACCGGGTGATCACCCTGGTCGAGGGCGAGGGCATGGCACTGACCGTCGACGGTGTCGAGCACGTCGTCGACGCCCCGTTCCGCCCGCTCGCCTTCCCCGGCGACGCGGCCACCAACTGCCGGCTGCTCGGCGGCCCGCTGGTCGACTTCAACGTGATGACCCGCCGCGGCCGCGTCACCGCCGAGCTCCTGCTCGCCGACACGCCCCGCGCGGTGGACGTCCCGGACGGCGCCACCGTCCTGCTGGTCTGCCTGTCCGGCACCGCGACCGCCGGCGCCTCCGACCTCACCCGCTACGACGGCGCGCTCCTCGACGCGCCCGGCACGTACGAGCTGCGGCCCGACGGCGTGACCGCCGTGATCACCTTCCGCGAAGCCATCATCGCCTAGAAGGCTGATGAGATCTTGAAAGCATGCCCGACTTGCCCGACTCGCCCGGCTTGCGCCGCTTCAACCCGATTGACATCTACCGGCGATCCGGTGTGATTCGGGCAGCCAGGACAAGACCTTCAGGAGACTCCCAGAACGACTTTGCAAAGCCCCCGGCTTTGCAAAGTCCCGGCAGGACTTTGCAAAGACCTTTTGGCACGGACGTGCCGCTGCGCAGGAAGTCGGCCGGTCCGACTTCCTGCGCAGCTGCCCCCCGCGGCGGCGGCAAACCGCCCCGCCCCGCCCCCGCCCGCCTCAGCCGCAGATCACCGGCGTGGCGTGCGCCGGATCCAGGGCGTTGGCGACCAGGTGCAGTGCGGTCGGCGAGAAGGCGATCGCCACGTGCTCGGCCAGCGAGATCGGGCAACGGTCCTGCAGCACCACGTTGTTCACGTTCACCCCGGACAGGAACTGGGTCCGGTACGGCGTGACGACCTCGTCGTAGACCGTCGCGATCACGGTGTAGCGGACGCCCGGCACGGTGTCCGGCTTCGAGGCCATGGTCCGGTTGAAGTCCGAGTCCACCACCTGGTCCCGGCACGCGGCGCACACGGTGTAGATCAGTTCGGCGACCCGCGGGAAGTACGGGGCCAGGTTGGCGATCCCGGACAGCGTCGTCCCGTGGTTGGACGGCGCCAGTCCGATCACCTTGTCGACTTTCGCCGCGCCCCCGAGGAACTTCAGGTAGTAGTTCGGGAGCATGCCGCCCTGCGAGTGGCCCACGATGTCGACCTTCGCCGCACCGGTCGCACCGCGCACCAGGTCGACGAACCGGCCGAGCTGGGCCGCCGACTCCGCGACCGGACCGAGCCCGCCGATCGGGAGCAGCAGTCCGCTGCCGGACGAGGTGACGCCGGGGATCATCCCGTAGTCCAGGGCGAAGACGCAGTAGCCCTTGCCCTTCAGCAACGGGGAGAGCGCGAGCCAGTTCTCGTACCGGTTGGCGAAGGTGCCGTGCACGAGGACGACCGGGTTCGGGTGCGCCGCACTCGGCCTGCACTTCCAGTCGTTGGCGCCGGGCGGCGAGGCCACCGGGTCGCCGTCGGGCGGGAGTTCACCGGACGGAGCGGCGACAGGAGCGGCGACGGGGGCGGTGACGGCAGCGGCGGTGACGGCGGGCGCGGTGGGGGTCGCGTCCGCCGCCCGCGCCACCCCGGCCGGCCCGCCGGCGAGCAGCGCGCCCGCCAGCAGGGCCGAGCCGAGCGGCCCAAGGATCCTGCGGCGTACCGGTCTTGCGGCGAAGCGGAGAAGTGGGGTTCTCAACTGTTGCCTCCATGGCGGAAGTTTGTTACCAACAGGTAACCCGAGTGGCTCCATCATGCGGTCGCCCCTCCGACCTGGCCCTTGGGTGTCCCCCAGACCTGGACGGTGATCCCTGTGACCGGTCACAATTCACCCGCCCGAGCCGCCGATTGGCGGATCCCCGTGATCGGCGGCGTCCCCGCCGACCAGCGCCTGCTCGGCGCCGTCCCGGAGTTGGTCGAGGCCGTCATCGCCGCACTGCTCGACCGGGTGCCGACGTACCACCGGCTGCCCCGCGAGCAGGTCGCCGGCGAGCTGGTCCAGGTCACCGAACGCCGGATCCGCGCGCTCGCCCAGGCCGTCCGCACCGGGCAGCCCGCCCCGGCGACGGAGTTCGCCGCCGTCCGGGAGGCCGCCGCGCGGCGCGCCGAGGAGGGCGTACCGCTGGACGCCGTCCTGCTCGCCCACCACCTCGGGCTGGAGGTCTGCTGGGAACTGGTCACCCGGCACGCCCACGACGGTGACGCGGCCGACCTGCTGGTACTCAACCGGCTGCTGCTCGACCAGCTCCGCCAGGCCACCGCCGCCGCCGGCGCGGGCTACCTGGACGAACGCCGCACCGGCGCCGACGAACAGCAGGCCGCCCGGCACGCCCTGCTCACCGCCCTGCTGGACGGCGCGCCCGCCGAGGAGGCCGCGAGACGCGCGGGGCTCCGCCTCCCGACCGCGTACGCCGTGCTCTGCCTCGCCGTCGCCGACCACCCCGACGAGCGCTCCCCCGGTGTCGACCGGACCGTGGCCGGCCACCGCAAGCTCCGCCGGCTGCGCGCCGAACTCGACCACGCCACCCGGCAGTCGGCGCTCTCGGTGCTCGCCGCCACCGGCGGGGTGGTGCTGATCCCGCTGGAGCACCGGCCGGACGCCGTACCGGACACCGTCTGGCAGCGGCTCGCCGACACCGTCGACCGCACCGCACGCGCGGCGGGGGTCACCGTCCGGGCGGGCGCGGCGGCCGCGACGCCGACCGGGGTGCCGTCGGCCGCCGCCCTCGCCGAGGAGGTGCTGGACGTGGCGAGGGCCGTCGGCCGGCCGCCCGGGCTGCACCGGCTGGACGACCTCCTGCTGGAGTACCAGCTCAGCCGTCCCAGCCAGGCCCGGTCCCGGCTCGCCTCACTGCTCGCGCCGCTGGAGGACGGCGGCGAACTGCTCGCCACCCTGCGCGCCCACCTGTCCGGCGGGTCGAACCGCCGTCAGACCGCCCGGGTGCTCCACCTGCACCCCAACACCGTCGACTACCGGCTGCGCCGGATCGCCGCCCTCACCGGCCTGGACCCGGCCCGGCCCGCCGACCTCCCGCGCATCGCCGCCGCCATCGCCGCCCGCGACGCGGAGCGCGACTCCGGTCGGCGCACCGACCCCCGCGGTGCCACCAGCACCCGCAGCACCGACCACCGCACCGGACCGGACACCGGCTGCGGCCCCGACCCCACCCGCGAACCGGCCTAGCACCCGCCCCCGTACGACACCCCGCCCCCAACCCGCCCCGTCCCCCGCCCCCGCAACTCCCGGGCTCAGCCCTCCGACTCACCCGGCAGCCGCAGGTCCCACCCGGCCAGCGCCCGCAGCTGCGCCGCGGTCACGTCGTCCGGCAGCGGCCGCGGCGCCTCGTTGCGGAACGGCGGCTGCCACCCCTCCTCCTCCGTCCAGCGGCGGACGACCTTCGCCGGCGCGCCCGCGACCACCGTGTGGTCCGGCACCTCGCCGCGGACCACCGAGCCCGCCGCGACGACCACGTTGCGGCCCAGCCTGGCGCCGGGAAGGATCACCGCGCCGGTGCCGATCCAGCTGCCCGCGCCGATCTCGACCGGCTCGTTGCGCGGCCACTGCTTGCCGATCGGCAGGTCGGTGGCCCGGTACTCGTGGGCCTGGTCGGATATGTAGACGCCGGGGCCGGTCCAGACGTCGTCACCCAGCACGATCGACTGGTGGCCGACGATGTGGCTGTCCCGCCCGATCACGCAGCCGCCGCCGATCCGCACGATCGGCTCGGGCCCGAGGTCGAGCCCCGGCAGGAACCCCGCGCTGATGGTGACCCGCTCGCCGATGATCGAGAACGGGCCGATGGTGATCCACTGCTCGTTGAACACCGCCCCGAGCGGGAACGTCAGCTTGGTCCCGGCCCCCAGCTCCCCGAACCGGTACGGCCCGGGGTTCTCGCTGGACACCGCACCCGCACGCTGCACCCACCGCCAGCCCCGGTGGACGGCCCGGCTCGCGGCACGCCGGCCGCCGGCCCGGGCCGCGCTGAACAGGGAACGCGTGATCGACATGCGCTCACGTTACCGGTCCGTAGGACGCCACCGGCGCGGAGGCGGCCAAGGTCACACGGCCACCGCGCGACGACCGGCGAGGCCACCGCGCGACGGCCCGGGGTGACCGCGCGACGCCGTCGGGAAACTGCCGACCTGCCACCGAATCCGGCCGCCCGCCCCGGTTCCCGGGTCCGAAAACCGCAGGTGCTGCAAGACTCTTCACCCATGGAGATCACCGACCACATCGACGCGCTGCGCCGTGAGGGCACCCTGCTGGCGGACGCCGCCGCCGGCACCGACCTCGCCGCCCCCGTCCCCACCTGTCCGGACTGGCGGCTGCGCGATCTGGTGCTGCACACCGGCCAGGTGCACCGCTGGGTGACGGCCAACGTCCGCGACGCGCACCGCACTCGGATGGACGCCGACGGCGAACGCGCCGCCTGGGGTCCGGAGCCGGACGACGCGGACCTGGTCGACTGGTTCCGGACCGGCCACGCCGCCCTGGTGGCGACGCTCACCGCGGCCCCGGCCGACCTGGACTGCTGGAGCTTCCTGCCCGCGCCCAGCCCGCTCGCGTTCTGGGCCCGCCGCCAGGCGCACGAGACGGCGGTCCACCGCGCCGACGCCGACGCGGCGGCGGGCGTCGAGGGCCCCCGGGTCGACGCGGAGCTCGCACTGGACGGGATCGACGAGCTGCTGCGCGGGTTCATGTCGCTCGGCCGGACCCGGGTGCGCAGCGAGCGGCCCCGGACGGTGCTCATCCGCCCGACCGACGGCGTCCGGCCTCCCGACGGCATCCGCCCGACCGACGGCGATCGGCCGGGGTCCTGGCTGCTGACCGTCAGCCGGGAGCCGCTGTCCGTGGAACTCCCGCCGGGCGGACCCGCCGACGCCCCGGCCGCCGACCTGACGCTCTCCGGCCCGGCCCACGACCTCTACCTCTTGCTGTGGAACCGGCTTCCCGTCGACACGGACCGGGTGGCCCTCTCCGGCGACCGTTCGCTGCTCGACCTCTGGCGCGAGACCGCCGCCGTCCGCTGAAGCCGACGCCCCGGGCGTACGCGGCTCCGGACCGTACGCCCCACCCGGCCGACGCCCGCAACGCTCGCGACGGCCGGGTGACCGACGGGCCGGAGCCGCCGCCCGTCAGCGGGCCCAGCGCGCCGGGCGCTTCTCCAGGAACGCCCGCATCCCCTCCTGCGCCTCCTCCGAGCCGAACAGCCGCGCCGACAGCTCGACCAGCTCGTCGGCGTCCCGCTCGAAGGACCGCACCACCTCGGCGTTGGCCAGCCGCTTCGACTGGGCGAGCCCCTGCGGCGAGCCGAGCCGGAGGGCGTCCAGCAGGCCCTTCAGCGCGACGGCGGCGGCCTCGGCGGAGTCGGCCGCCTGCGTGATCAGCCCGATCCGGGCCGCCTCGGCGGCGTCGAAGACCTCGCCGGTCAGGTAGTAGCGGGAGGCCGCGCGCGGGTCCAGCTTGGGGCGCAGCGGCAGCGAGATGACGGCGGGCGCCAGGCCGAGCCGGACCTCGGTGAACGCGAAGGTGGCGGCCGGTCCGGCCACCGCCAGGTCGGCCGAGCCGACCAGTCCGAGGCCGCCGGCGCGGACGTGTCCGTCGATGACGGCGATGACGGGCTTGGCACAGTCCACGATCGCCCGCTGGAGGTCGACGAGGCCGCGCGGGCCGACGGTCGGGTCCGCGCCGGTCGCCTCGGAGAGGTCGGCGCCGGCGCAGAAGACCTTGCCGGCGTGGGTGAGCACGACCGCGCGCACCTCCGGGTCGGCTGCTGCGGCGGCGAGGCCGGCGGTGAGCTCGGCCATCAGCCGGGTGGAGAGCGCGTTCCGGTTGTGCGGCGAGTCGAGGGTGAGGGTGGTGACGGCGTCCTCGGTGGTGACGTGGACGAGGGGCGCTTCGCGGGTCATCGGTGCGGTCCTGCTTTCCGGCTGAGGGTGGGTCGGAGGGGCGGTCGCCGTCCGGTGGGGCGCCGCCCGGACGACTCTGACATGCCCACCCTCCGCTCGACCAGAGCCATCGGCGACCGGCCCGGCAATTCGGTGGCGGATCCGGTGGCGGATCCGGCGCCACACCCCGCGCCACGCCCGGCGCCGAATCGGGCGCCGGCTCGGGCGCCGGCTCGGGTACCGGATCCGCCGGCGAAATCCGGTGGCAGCACGCCGACCGCGCCCGGCACCATCGGTGCCCATGACCACCGACACGGCCGCTCCGGTCCTCCTGCTCGCGCCCCGGATCAACGAGACCGGGCTGCAGCTGCGCACCGCCGCCGGCCGACGCGGCCTGCGGGCCTCCACCGCGACGGCCTGGCGCGCCCCCGCGGAGCTGCTCGGCCGGCCGGTGCACGTCTACGGCGGGCCGCTGTTCGGCGACGCGGTGGGCCGTGTGCTGGACCTGGCGCTGCTGGAGCCGCCGACCGGCCGGTCCGGCCGGGCCCTCGCGGTCCGGGCTCCGGCCTCCGGCCTCCGGGCTCGGGGCTCCGGGCTCCGGGCTCCGGGCTCCCTCCCGCCCCTCCCCACCCGTCCCCGCCCCTCCCCGGAAACACACTGGTGCGGTGATCACCCGTCAGCCACGATGACCTCATGAGCACCGAACCCGGGCGGAAGCCCGCGCACCCCACCCACATCACCCACATCACCGAGCCTCCCGGTGTGGCCGCCGGCACCGGCTACACCCAGGTCGTCACCGGCACCGGCCGGCTGGTGGTCATCTCCGGCCAGGTCGCCTTCGACGAGGAGCGGCGGCTGGTCGGGCCGGGCGACCCGAAGGCGCAGGCCCGACAGATCTTCGAGAACCTCCGCCGCTGCCTGTCGGCCGCGGGGGCGGACTTCTCCGACCTCGTCAAACTCACCTACTTCCTCACCGACATCGGGCACCTGGGCGCCATCCGCGATGTCCGGAACGAGTTCCTCGGCGACACCCCGCCCCCGGCCAGCTCGGCGATGCAGGTGTCGGCGCTCTTCCTGCCCGAGGTGCTGATGGAGATCGAGGCACTCGCGGTGGTGCCGGAGTAGCCCTGAGCGGTGCCGCAGCAGTCCTCGGCGGTACCTCGACCACCCTCAGCGGTGCCGCAGCAGCCGGTGCCGGAGCGTCCGGTACCGGAGGCTCCGGCACGAGCGCGGCCGGTGACGCCGCGGAAGGTTCCGGCGCGCGAGGTACCGGCGTACGAGGTTTCGGCGCGCGAGGTACCGGCGCAGCCGGGCCCGCGGCGTCGCCCCGGCAGCCCCCCGCTCGCCGCCGCCGCGTGCGGCCCACCGGACGGCGGGGCCCATGGCCAGGCCGGCGGCGGCGAGCAGCGCACCGAGCAGGGCCCAGCCGGCCAGGCCGTACCCGATCACGGCGGTCGAGACCACGGCCGGCCCGATCATCATCGCGGCGGAGTTCCCGGCGTTGAAGACGCCCTGGTAGGCGCCGTGCGCGCGCTCACCGGCCAGGTCGTAGCTGAGCGCCCAACTGCCGGCCTGGCTCAGCACCTCGCCGATCGCCTGGAGCGCCACGCCGACCAGCAGCACCACGGCGGCGATCGGGGCGGACACGCCGTGGGCGAGCGCGAGCACCATGCAGGAGGCGGCCAGGATCAGCCCGGCCCGGCCGCAGACCCGGGCGGCGGCGGCCGGATCCTCGGTCCCCCTGGTGGCCCGCACCTGGAAGGCGATCACCAGTACGGTGTTGACGATCAGGGTGCCGGCCACGGTGATCCGGGGCGCGGCGGTCTGCTGGACGATCCAGAGCGGCACACCGACCTCCACCATCGCGAACTGCAGGCCGAGCACCGAGCTGAGCGCGGTGACCACCAGGAACGGTCCGTCGCGCAGCGCGGGGTTGCGGCCGCCCTTCGTCCGCTCCCCGTCCGGCCGCGACGGCTTCTCCTCCGCCGGCCGCCTCCGCGCCGCACCGCCCGGGCCCGGCACGGACAGCCGCTGGAACAGCAGTGCCACCACCAGGTACGAGGCGGCGTCCGCGAGGATCGCCGTCAGGTACGCGGGCCGCGAGTCCAGGTGGAGCGCGACGGCGCCCACGCCCGTACCGAGGCAGATGCCGACGTTGGTCACCACCCGCAGGTAGGCCCGGCCGGCGACCCGCTTGTCGGCGGGCAGCACCTCGGCGTAGAGCGCGCCGCGCACGGCGGACGCGCCGCGGTCGGCGGCGGCGACCAGACAGGCCAGCGCCACGAACGCCGGGAAACCGTCCACCAGGGTGTACCCGACGGTGCCCAGACCGGTGAGGGCCACCAGGGCGACCAGGAGCCGCCGCGTTCCCCACCGGTCGGCGGCCCGTCCCGCGGGGACGCTCGCGACGACCCCGCAGAGCCCGGCGGCGGTGAGCGCCAGGCCGAGCTGAGCGGCGCTCAGTCCGAGGACTCCGGTGAAGAAGAGCACGCCGACGGAGAGCGAGAGCCCGCTGCCGACGGTGTTGAGCAGCGTGATCCCGGCGAGCCGCCGGACCATCGGGTCGGGGTGCAGCAGCCGGGACGCCCGCCGCTCCGACGGCTCGTCAGGCCCGGCCGCTCCGGCGTCCCCTGAGGTGCCCCCGGACGTGCCCGCGGAGCGCACGGACGCCCCCGCGCTCCCGGAGGCCTCGGAGGCCCCGGACAGCTCGGGCAGCTCGGGGCTCCCCGGTCGCCCGCCGGGAGGCCCGCCGCTTTCGGGCAGGCCGGAGGTGGGTGCGGCGGTCGCCGCCGGTGAGGTGGTCATGCACACGATCCCACCCCGGGACCTCCCCTCAGCAGTACTGATTTAGGCTGGGCCTAAAAGCAGCTGGCGACGGGGGGCGGCGTGCACCGGTTCAGACTCGGCCTGGCCGACCTGGCGACCACCTCGTTCGCCTGCTCGCCGATCCAGGAGGCGGCGCTCAGCCTGCGGATGTGGACCCACCCCGGCGTCTACGCGCTCCAGTCCCCCTCCTTCGAGCGGGTCCGGCCCTCGTTCGAGCGGCTGGACTCCTCGCTGCTCCGCTCCCTGGTCTCCTCCAACCGCTGGGTCCCGGACTTCCTGACACCGCGCCCGGCCACCCCCTCCCCCGACTTCCGCACCGAGCTGGCCACCGTCCGGGCGCTGCCGCCCGAGCAGTTGCGTCCGGAGCTGGAGCAGACCTTCCTGCTGGACCACCGCCCGTTGCCCGCCGTCCTGGCGGCCGGGCTGGCCGATCCGGCCCGACTGCTGGCCAGGATCGCCGACGCGCTGGAGGAGTACTGGGAGCGCTGCCTGGCACCGGCCTGGTGGCCGCAGGCCCGTGCGGTGCTGGAGGCGGACCTGGTCTACCGGGCCAGGGTGCTGGCCCAGCAGGGGGCGGCGGCGCTCTTCGTCGACCTCGACCGGCGCCTGCACTGGGCGGACGGCGTGCTCTCGATCAACCGGAACTGGTCGGACTGCGACGACGAGATCACGGTGGACGGCCGCGGGCTGGTCCTGGTGCCGACGTTCTTCGCCCGGGGCGCGATCACGATGATCAGCAACACCCGCGCACCGCACATCAGTTACCCGGCCCGCGGCCAGGCCGGCATGGCCGGTCCCCGGCCGCCGGCCACCCCGCGCGCGCTGGAGCAACTGCTCGGCGCGCCGAAGTCGCGGCTGCTGGCGCTGCTCGCCGAGCCGGCCACCACCACCGACCTCGCCTACCGGCTGGGCGTGACCGCGGGCGCGGTGAGCCAGCACCTGGCCGTCCTGCACGCGACCGGCCTGGTGAGCCGGGCCCGGCACGGCCGCTCGGTGCTGTACGCCCGCAGTCCGCTCGGCGACGAGCTGGTCGGCGGCCCGCGCCGCGCCTGAGGCGCGCCCGGGAGCCGGCCCGGTAACCACTACTCCAACTCCCCACTGGTACAGACCTGTTGACGCATTGGTCCAGTCCTCCTACAGTTCCCATGCCCCGTCTCCCCACAAGCGCGGGCACCGATCGGCCACGCACCACCCGCACCGACAGGCGCCGACGCGCGCCGACACGCGCCGATCCGGCACCACACCGCACCACCGTCCGGCATCACCGCACCACCCAGCACCACCCAGCACCGCCCCGCACCACCCGTACGGTTCTACGTCACCCTGTCCAACCCCCACGTCACAGGGAGAACCATGTCCGCTCGACCCCGGGCGCACCGCCCGCGAGCGCGCCACAGACTGCTGGCGCTGCTGTCCGTCCTGCTCCTCCCGCTGGCCGCGATCACCGCGCTGGCCACGCCGGCCAACGCCGCCGGGAAGCTCACCGCCACCTTCACCACCGAGAACAACGGCTCGTGGTGGAAGGGCACTTACATCGTCCGCAACGACAACGCCGCCGCCGTCTCCGGCTGGACCCTGGAGTTCGACCTCCCGGCCGGCGTGACCATCCAGAACAGCTACAACGGCACCGCGACGGCCAACGGCCGCCACGTCACCGCCACCAACGCGTTCTACAACGCCAACGTGCCCGCGCACGGCACCACCGAGCCGTACAGCTTCTGGTTCGTCGCCAACGGGCCGGTCGGCACCCCGACCGGCTGCCGGATCAACGGCGACAAGTGCGACGGGAGTTCGGACGTCCTGCCGTCCGCGCCCGGCACGCCGGTGGTGACCGACTCGACCGCGCACAGCCTCGCACTGAAGTGGCCCGCCGCCACCGGCGGGGACTTCGCGGTCGCGTCCTACGAGGTGCTGAGCGGCACCACCGTGCTCGCCACCAGCGCCACCGCCGACGCGCTGGTCACCGGGCTGACCCCGGCCACCAGCTACACCCTGACCGTCCGGGCCAAGGACACCCGCGGCAACACCGGCCCGCTCAGCGCCCCGGTCACCGCCTCCACCTTCGACCCGGCCACCGACCCGACGCCGCCCACCGCACCGACCAACCTCCGTACCACCGCGGTGGGTTCGAGCGAGGTGACGCTCGCCTGGAACGCCGCCACCGACAACCTCCGGGTCGCCGCTTACGACGTCTACCAGGGCGCCGCCCTGGTCCGCACGGTGACCGGTTCCACGCTGAGCGCCACCGTCACCGGCCTCTCCCCGTCCACGGCCTACACGTTCACGGTGAAGGCCCGCGACGGCGCGGACAACGCCTCGCCCGCCTCGGCGCCGCTCTCCGTCACCACCTCCGACCTGGTGGGCGCCGGGAAGTACGCCCGGGTCGGCTACTTCACCCAGTGGGGCATCTACGGCCGCCAGTACTTCGTCAAGAACCTCGACACCTCGGGCAGCGCGGCCAAGCTCGACGTCATCAACTACGCCTTCGAGAACATCGATCCGGTCAACCTGACCTGCATGGCCGGGGTCACCAGGGGCACCACCGCCAACCCGCAGGACCCGGACCAGGGCACCGGCGCGGGCGACGCGGACGCCGACTACGCCCGCCCGATGAGCGCCGCCCAGTCGGTGGACGGGGTGGCCGACGACGGCTGGGGCAAACTGCGCGGCAACTTCAACCAGTTGAAGAAGCTCAAGGCCAAGTACCCGCACCTGAAGATCGTCGTCTCGCTCGGCGGCTGGACGTACTCCAAGTACTTCTCCGACGCGGCCGCCACCGAGGCCTCCCGGCAGAAGTTCGTCAAGTCCTGCGTCGACGTGTGGATCAAGGGCAACCTGCCGCTCTACAACGGCGCCGGCGGCGACGGCGTGGCGGCCGGGATCTTCGACGGCATCGACCTCGACTGGGAGTGGCCCGGGTCCCCCGACGGCCACGCGGGCAACCACTACAACGCCAACGACAAGAACAACCTGACGCAGCTGCTCGCCGAGTTCCGCAAGCAGCTCGACGCCCTCGGCGGCTCGCACAAGCTGCTGACCGCCTTCACACCGGCCGACCCGGTCAAGATCGACCAGGGCTGGGACCTCTCGAAGATCTTCAACTACCTGGACATCGCCAACGTCCAGGGCTACGACTTCCACGGCGCCGGCAGCGACAACTCGTGGGAGCCCAACCGCACCGGCCACCAGGGCAACCTCTACCAGGACGCCCAGGACCCGTACCCGAACCACTTCAGCGTGGACGCGGCGCTGAAGCCCTACCTCGACGCCGGGGTCAACCCGCGCAAGCTCACCATCGGCCTCGCCTTCTACGGACGCGGCTGGCAGGGCGTGGCCGACGGCGGCGTGAAGGGCGAGTGGCAGAGCGCGACCGGCGCCGCCCCGGGCCAGTTCGCGGAGGAGGCCGGCACCCGCGGGTACAACAACCTCATCACCACCTTCCCCAACCTCTCCGTCCACCACGACGAACAGTCCGTCGCGACCTACGGGTACACCGGCGCGGGCGGGCAGTGGTGGACCTTCGACGACGCCTGGTCCATCGGCAAGAAGACGGCCTACCTGAAGTCGAAGGGCCTGCTCGGCGCGATGATCTGGGAGATGACCGGCGACACCCCGGGTGGAACGCTCATCACGGCGATCGACAACGGGCTCAAGTAGCACCGCCGGTCACCACCGCATGACCGACGCTCCGTCAGGGACGGTCCGGTTCCTGACGGAGCGTCCCTGACGGAGCGTCCCCGACGCGGCACTCCTCGACGGGGCACTCCCCGACGGCGCCCCGGCCCGCCGGCCCCCGACCCCCGGCACGAGGGCCGTGCCGAGGCCCGTGCCGAGGCCCGCCGCACCGCACCCGTCCTCAGCGCGAGGCCAGCGCCGCCAGCCGTCGCGCCGCCCGGTACTGCCGCAGCACCTGGGCGAAGGTGGTGTGCCCCTGCGTGGTCCGGGCGAACGCCCGCCACGCGGGGTCGACCAGGCAGACCGCCGCGTGGAACAGGTACGGCCTGCGCTCGAACGCGGTCAGCATCTGCTTTCCGGCCCGCATCTCCACCCCCAGCCCCGCCTTGATCGCGAAGGCGTAGTTCAGCGCCTCGCGCCGCACCTCGCCCGCGGTGCCCGCCTCGGCCACCTTCACCGCCCACTCGCCGGCCAGCCGACCCGAGCGCAGGGCGTACGAGATGCCCTCGCGGGTCCACGGCTCCAGCAGTCCGGCCGCGTCGCCGGCCACCAGGACCCGGCCGCGCGAGAGCGGCGAGTCCTCGGCCCGGCAGCGGGTCAGGTGCCCGGACTCCACGCTCGGCGGGAAGCCGGCCAGCCCCAGCCGGCGGATGTAGTCGGCCAGGTACTGCTTGGTCCGCTCGCCGTCGCCGCGCGCCGAGATCACCCCGACGGTCAGGCTGCTGGACTCGGTCTTCGGGAACACCCAGCCGTAACTGCCCGGCAGCGGGCCCCAGTCGAGGTGGATCCGGCCCGCCCAGTCGGCCGCGACCGACGCCGGGACGGGGATCTCCGCCTCCAGGCCCAGGTCGATCTGGTCGAAGGAGACGCCGACGTGCCGGCCGATCCGGCTGGCGCTGCCGTCCGCGCCGACCACCGCGCGCGCCTCGAAGCTCCGCCCGTCGGCCGCGGTGACCAGCGCCGTCCGGTGCTCGCCGCCACGCTGCTCCACCCCGGTGACGGTCACTCCGGTGACCAGCACCGCCCCGGCCTGCTTGGCCGCCTGCACCAGGCGCAGGTCGAACTCGTCCCGGTTGACCAGCCCGAACAGCATCCGCTTCGAGCGCCGGGTGCGGGTGAACCGGCCGCGGTACGCGAAGGTGACGGCGTGCACCCGGTCCTGGAGCGGGAGCTTGAAGTCCGGCGGGAGGCTGTCCCGGGAGGGGCCGATGATGCCGCCGCCGCAGGTCTTGTACCGGGGGTGCTCGGCCTTGTCGAGCAGCAGCACCCGCCGGCCCTGCGCGGCGGCGGCGTACGCGGCCGAGGCGCCGGCCGGACCGGCACCGACCACGACGACGTCCCAGACGCCGTCCAGCCGCCCGGGCCCGTCGGCCACGGCGTCGGCCGCCACGTCGGTCACCTCGTCGGTCACCTCGCGGGTCACCTCGTCGGTCACGGCGTCAGCCGCGGCATCGGCCACGCCATCGGCCACCGTTCCGGCATCGGAATCGGCGTCGAGCGGGCCGCGCGCGACCTGCGGGCCACCGGCATCGTGCGGGCTACGAGAATCAGGGCTTCCGGAGTCAGTCACGGGCAGCAATCCTAATGCGGCCGACCCCGCCGGCGTCGGCCGCACCGCACCGAACGCCCGGCCGAATCCCCCGCCCGCACCGCTCGGCGGCGCCCGGGCGGCCCCGTACCCACCGGCCCCCGGTGCCGTACCGGGCCGCCCCCACGCACCGGACCGTTCGTGTCCGCCTATGATCGGCGCTACCCCCCGTCAACGCCGTTCGCCCGCACCACCCCTCGGACGGACCAGCCCCACCCGGAGCATCCCGATGCCTCAGCAGCCCCTGGCCGACGCCGTCCGGTCCCTGATGGACCGCGCCCGCACCGACCTCGCCGAGCTGGTCGCCTTCCCCTCCGTCGCCGACCCGCGCCAGTTCCCGGTCGAGGAGTGCGAGAAGGCCGCCCGCTGGGTCGCCGCGGCCTTCGAGGCCGAGGGCCTGACCGGCGTCCGGCTGCTGGACACCCCCGACGGCACCCAGTCCGTCTACGCCGAACTGCCCGGCCCGGAGGGCGCGCCGACCGTCCTGCTCTACTCGCACTACGACGTCCAGCCGCCGCTCGACGAGAACGCCTGGCTCAGCCCGGCGTTCGAGCTGACCGAGCGTGACGGCCGCTGGTACGGGCGCGGCGCGGCCGACTGCAAGGGCAACATCCTGATGCACCTGACGGCCCTTCGGGCCCTGCGCCAGGTGGACGGCGGGTACCCCGTCGGGCTGAAGATCATCGTCGAGGGCTCGGAGGAGCAGGGCACCGGCGGCCTGGAGCGCTACGCCGAGGCCCACCCCGACCTGCTCACCGCCGACGCCATCGTGATCGGCGACACCGGCAACTTCGCCCCCGGCCTGCCCACCGTCACCGCCTCGCTGCGCGGCATGACCGTGGTCGACGTCTCGGTCCGCACCCTGGCCGGCAACCTGCACTCCGGCGCGTTCGGCGGCGCCGCCCCGGACGCGCTGCAGGCCCTGGTCAAGGTGCTCGCCTCGCTGCACGACGAGCACGGCGACGTCGCGGTGGCCGGCCTGGCCGGCGGCCAGACCTGGACCGGCGTGCAGTACTCGGAGGAGCAGTTCCGCGCCGACGCCAAGGTGCTGGACGGCGTCGCGCTCACCGGGACCGGCACCGTCGCCGACCGGCTGTGGGCCCGCCCGTCGGTCACCGTCCTCGGCATCGACGCGCCGCCGGTGATCGGCGCGACCTCCTCCGTCCAGTCCTCCGCCAAGGCGTCCGTCAGCCTGCGCGTCCCGCCGGGCACCGACACGACCGCCGCCCAGGAGGCGCTGGTCGCCCACCTGGAGGCCCAGGTGCCGTTCGGTGCCCGGGTCACCGTCGAGCGCCAGGGCAACGGCGCGCCGTTCAGCGCCGACACCTCCGGCCCGGCGTACGAGGCGATGGGCGCGGCGATGGCCGAGGCCTTCGGCACCCCGATGGTGGCCTCCGGCGAGGGCGGTTCCATCCCGCTCTGCAACACCCTGCGCACGCTCTACCCGGAGGCGGAGATCGTGCTGATCGGCGTCGAGGAGCCGACCACCCAGATCCACGCGGTCAACGAGAGCGTCGACCCGCTGGAGCTGGAGCGGATGGCTCTCACCGAGGCCCTCTTCCTGCGCCGCTACGCCGAGCTGCGCTCCGCCTGACACCGGATCGGCGTCGCCCGCCGGCGGGCGGCGCCGATCCACCGCCACTCGACCACCACCGGCCGCGCTGTCCCCGGGACGGCGCGGCCGGGCCGTCCGGGCCGGCCGAACGTCTCGCGCGCCGCCGTGCGGCCCCGTCCGCGCGCTCCCGTGCCGACCCGCGCGCGGGCCCGCACCACCCGTGCGGCACTACCCGCGCGCCGCCCGCACCGCCGGCCCCGCCGAGGCCGCGGCCCGAAGCAGCGCGTACCCCACCGCTCCCACGGCCAGCCCGGCCCCCGCCCCGAAGCACACCTCCGGGATCAGCCGGCGGCGCAGCGGCACGAGCCGGTGCACCACCCCGGCCGCCGTCGCCGCGCCCAGCCCCGCGGCAGCGGAGCGCCGCGCCCGGTCGGTCAGGACGACCGCCGGGCGGAGCGGTTCCACCGCCCGGGCCGCCCGCACCGCGTATCCCGCCACCGCGGCCAGTGCCGGCACCGAGGTGCCGTACTGGAGCACCGTGTACAGCGGCGGTCCGCCGGCCACGGGCCGCTCCAGGGCCGGCAGCAGCCGGGCGCCGAGCCGCCCCTCGTGGGTGAAGGCGTCCCAGCCGACGTGGCTCGCCGCGCCGAGCGCCGCCGAGGCCGCGAACCAGACCGCGTCGGCCCGGGCCGTGCCCCGGGGCGTCCCGCCCGCCCGGCGGCCCCGGCGGGCCGTCAGCGCCTCGGCCGCGCCCGCCCACCGCTCGGGGAGCAGCGCGACCAGCGGCCCGCGCAGCAGCCCGTGCCAGCCCGCCACCAGCGCGGCCGCGACCGCGACGTCCACGGTCGGCACCGCCCACCAGCGGTGGGTCAGCCGTCCCTGCCGGTACACGCCGGGCAGCAGCGACTCGGCGAAGAACGGCACGTCCGGCGCCAGCGAGCCGGCGACCAGCGCCGACGCGACCAGCGGCCCGCGCTCCCCGGCCGCACGCAGCAGGGGCAGCACGGCGGCCGGGTGACTCAGTGTGAAGGGCATGCCCTCATCCTGCCGCCGCCCGGTCGGCGACGCGCCGTCATCGGCTCGCGCCACCCCGGCCGCACCCTCACCTCACGCCCCGCGCCCCGCGCCCCGCGCCCGCCGACCGGCCACGGGCCACGGGTCAGCCACCGACCGGCCACCGGCCCACCTGGTGCACCCGGCACCCGGCACCCGGCGGAACGCTCACGCCGCGTCGGCAGCCCTGGCCAGCCCCACCCCGGCCCGGCGACCGGCTTCCAGGTACCGCAGTTCCCCGCAGCGCCTGGCGTCCAGCGCCGCCGCCAGCCGCCGGTACCGGCCCGGGGGGAGCAGCCCGGCGGCCTCCTCCAGGCTGACGAACCGCCAGCCCCTCAGCTCCTCCTGCTGCAGCCGCACCCCCTGCCGGGCGGTGGCGTCCAGCAGTCCGCCGTCGTAGACCAGGCGCAGCCCGCCCCGGCGCGGCCCGGTCCGGGGCTCCCAGTCGACGGCCAGCAGCCGCAGCGCGGACGGGTCGAGCCGCAGTCCGAGTTCCTCGGCGGTCTCCCGGAGGGCGGCGTCGGTCGGTGCCTCGCCGCGCTCGACCACGCCGCCGGGGAACTCCCAGTCCGGCTTGTACACCGGGTCGACGAGCAGGACCCGGTCCTGCTCGTCGAAGAGCAGGACGGCGGCGGCCACGGTGTCGCCGGTGGGGTCGGGCGTCTGCACGATCGGGCAGCGGGCCGACCCGTCGCGGACCAGCTGGGCGAGCCGTGCGGCGGTCTCGCGCGGGGTGAGGCCGGCGGTGTCGACGAGCCGGGCGTCCCGGCCGAGCCACCGGCGGGCGGCCCGGTAGCGCGGCAGATGGTCCAGGCACCACTGACGGATCCGCGCGCTGCGCTCCGGATCGTCCGGGCACTCCTCGCGTTGCGCTATGCGCTCGCGCAGGATCGTTTCTTCAGGATCGAGAACGAGGTGGTGCACCGTGATGCCGTTCGAGGCCAGCGCACCGAAGATCTCGTCCCGGTAGTCCTCCCGCAGCAGTGTCATCGGGACCACCAGCGGCCCGGCCACCTCGCCGAGCAGCGCGGCCGCCGTCTCGGGCACCAGTCGGCGCCAGGCCGGCAGGTCCTGGAAGTCCGACACCGCCGCCATCCGGTCGGCCGGCAGCATCGCGCGCAGCCCGAACCCGACCAGCTCGGGATCGAACAGCGTGCTGCCCGGCAGCAGTTCCACCAACTCGCGGCAGGCACTCGTCTTGCCCGCCCCGAACGTGCCATTGACCCAAACGATCACAAACGTCCCCTG
Source organism: Kitasatospora sp. NPDC042419 (assembly GCF_056437345.1). Taxonomy (NCBI): domain Bacteria; kingdom Bacillati; phylum Actinomycetota; class Actinomycetes; order Kitasatosporales; family Streptomycetaceae; genus Kitasatospora; species Kitasatospora sp. NPDC042419. The sequence goes on along the minus strand of NZ_JBWKAW010000032.1, from coordinate 5,273 downwards.
CCCCTCGACCTCCCCCGGCGCCGTTCGCACCGGGCGGCGCCCCCGTCAGCCGAACCAGCGCCACCCGAGGTGGTACCCCCGCCGCGCCGGTCCCCATGCCTATCCGCCCGCCCTGCTCGCGACCGTCGGCCGCTCCGGTTGACGGAGGCATGTGCCCAGGCCAGCGGCCCTGCCGCCACGCCCGTACAACCCCCGACACGCCGGAGTGCACACCCCCGGCAACCGGCGTCCGACATCCTCGCACGCGCCCCCTCCACACCCCGCACGCCCCGCCCAAGGCGTACGCGAGACCGGCTCGGCCGCCGCCCCGCGCGCCTGCCGACCGCCGTCGCACGCCCACGTCGGACTCCCGCCGCCGACCCGCCCCGGCCCACGGCCCCGGCCCCGGCCCCGGCCCCATCAGAGGACGGCTCCGTCGGCTCCCCGGTTCCCCACCTGTCGTTTGCCTCCCGCCGCCCGACCGCCTAGAGATGAACGGTGACCGCACCCACCGCACCCACCGCACCCACCGCACCCACCGCACCCACCGCACCCGGCCGCGTCGTGGCCGTCGGCTCCGTCAACATCGACCGGATCCTCCGCTGCCCTTCCCTGCCCGCACCCGGAGAGACCGTCCTGGTGACCGACTCGGCGCAGGGCTTCGGCGGCAAGGGCGCCAACCAGGCCGTGGCCGCCGCCGCCATGGGAGCGCCCACCCACCTGGTGGCCAAGGTCGGGGCGGACGCCGACGGCCGCGCCGCCCTGGCCGACCTGCGGCGGGCGGGCGTCGGAACCGGCACCGTGCTGACCGACGCGCACGCACCCACCGGGCAGGCCGTGGTGATGGTCGACCCGTCCGGCGAGAACAGCATCCTGGTCGTCCCCGGCGCCAACGCCCGGCTCACCGGAGCGGAGGTGGCCGAGGCGCTCGCCGCGCTCGCCCTCACCGCCGCCGACACCGTGCTCACCAGCGGCGAGGTCCCCGAGGAGTGCGTCCTGGCGACCGCCTCCGCCCTCCCGCCCGGCCCCCGCTGGATCCACAACGCCGCCCCGGCCGGCCGCCTCCCCGACTGGACGGGCCCGGCCCGTCGGCGACCGCTGATCGTCGCCAACGCCGTCGAGGCCGCCCAGCTCACCGGCACCGGCACCGGCTCCCGGAGCCGCGGCGACGACGCGGCCTCCGGCCGGACCAACGACGCGACCACCGAACGGACGACCGACCGGGCCCGCGACGCGACCGCCCTCGCCCTGGCCGCCCTGGGCGAGGGCGCGGTGGTCACCCTCGGCGCGGCCGGGGCACTGGTCGCCGCCGACGGCACGGTCCACCGCGTCCCGGCCCCCGAGGTGACGGTCGTCGACACCACCGGCGCCGGCGACGTCTTCTGCGGCGCCCTGGCCGCCCGGCTCGCGCAGGGAGCGTCACTCCTCTCGGCCGCGGCCGCCGCCGCCCGGGCCGGCGCCTTCGCCGTCACCGCCCCCGGCGCCCGCGGCACCCTCCCCCGTCCGAACGGCCCGAACGACCCGAACGGCCCGAACGACCCGAACGACCCGAACGACCCGGACGGCCCCGGCCGCCCCTGACCACGGACCCGCCGCGGCCGCCCGCCCCCGCCCCCGGCACCCCGCCGCCGCGCCCCCGTACGACGGCGCCCGGACCGTCCGGCCCGGGCGCCGTCCGACCGCGGACCGGGCTCAGGGCCGGCCCATGTGGGTCGGGTAGTAGCCGCTGCTGATCCGGGAGACCCGGATCAGCGTGCCGGGCCGCGCCGCCTCCACGTACTGGTTGCCGCCCAGGTAGATCGCGACGTGGTGGATGCCCCGCGCGCTGCCGTCGTCCGACCAGAAGAGCAGGTCGCCGCGCTGCAGCTGGCTGGCCTTCACCGGCGTGGTGGCCGCGTACTGGTCGTTCGCGACGCGCGGCAGCTCGATGCCGCCGCGCCGGAAGGACTGCTGGACGAGGCCCGAGCAGTCGTAGCCGTCCGGCCCGTTCCCGGCCGTCTTGAACGGCTTGCCGAGCTGGGCGAGCGCGAACTGGACCGCCGTCTCGACGTCACCGTCCGCCGCCGGGACCGCCGAGTCGGCGGAGGACGGCGTCGAGGAGGCGGAACCCGAGGACGCGGAGTCGGACGACCCCCCGGTCCGCGCCAGGTACACGTCGTAGTGCGTCGTCCAGCGCCACTCGCCCTTGCTGTTCTTGAACCAGTACCGCGACCCGTCCCACCCCTGGGTGATCCCGCCGGACGGGACGGTCACCGTCGACGGGGACGCCGAGGCGGCTGTCCCGGACGACCCCCCGGTCCGCGCCAGGTACACGTCGTAGTGCGTCGTCCAGCGCCACTGGCCCTGGCTGTTCTTGAACCAGTACTTCGACCCGTCCCACCCCGCGTGGGCCGGCGCCGGCTCGGCGGCCGCGCTTCCCACGCCGGTGCCGAGGCCGACCACGCCGGTGCCGGCCACGATCACGGCCACCATGCCTATCCCCCGGCGGACCCGCCCCGCCCGGGAGGGACGGGAGGTCCGGACGGCCTGCGCCGGCTGGGGGGTGGTGGCGGCTGCGTGCTGCCCGGTCGGCTCGTCGGCGGCACCCGGTGCGCCGGTGTTGACGGTCGTCATCCTGCTGTCTTCCTTTGCTGAGCACTGAACGCGGAACGCGGATCGCGGAACGCTGGACGGAGGCGGGAACGGGTCCCCGGTCGACGCGCCTCGGCTTCCGGCCGTGCGACCGGAAGCCGAGGCGTGGAGCCCGGGATTCAGTTCTGCCTGCGTGTCACGTTAGGCACGCGTCCGCTCACCGTGCGCAGTGGAGTGCGCCAAAGGAAGGGCTCACGGAAGGTGAGCGGGCGTCACCCGGCGCCCGCCGGGTGACCGCCCGTCACCCGTGCGCCGACTCGGCGAGCAGCTGCTTCTTCAGCACCTTTCCCATGGCGTTCCTGGGCAGTTCGGGCACCAGCACGACCCGTCGGGGCCGCTTGTGCACCGAGAGCCGCTCCGCCACAAAGGCCGTCAGCTGTTCCCCCGTCACAGGACCGTCCGGGATGACGTACGCGACGACCGCCTGGCCGAGGTCCTCGTCCGGCGCGCCGACCACGGCCGCGTCGGCCACCGCGGGGTGGTCGCGCAGGGCCGCCTCGACCTCGCCGGCGCCGATCCGGTAGCCGCCGCTCTTGATCAGGTCCACCGAGGCGCGGCCGACGATCCGGTGGAAGCCGTCCGGGCCGATCACCGCGACGTCCCCGGTGCGGAACCAGCCGTCCGCCGTCCAGGCCTCGGCGTCGGCGTCCGGCCGGTTGAGGTACCCGCCGAACAGGGTCGGCCCGGCGACCTGCAGTTCGCCGACGCTCTCGCCGTCGGACGGGACGGGCTCGCCGTCGTCGCCGACCAGCCGGGTCCGCACACCGGTGAGCGGCAGGCCGACGCTGCCGGGGCGGCGTTCGCCGTCGGCGCGGGTGGAGACGGTGATCAGCGACTCCGTCATCCCGTACCGCTCGATCGGGGCGTGGCCGGTCAGCGCGGCCAGCCGTGCGAAGACCGGGACGGGCAGCGGGGCGCTGCCCGAGACCAGCAGGCGGGCCGAGGCGAGCCGCCCGGCCGCCTCCTGGTCGGCCGCGATCCGGGACCAGACCGTCGGCACGCCGAAGTAGAGGCTGCCCCCGGCGGCGGCGTAGGCGGCGGGGGTGGGGCGCCCGGTGTGCACCAGCCGGCTGCCGGTCCGCAGCGCGCCGAGCACGCCGAGCACCAGGCCGTGCACGTGGAAGAGCGGCAGGCCGTGCACGAGGGTGTCCCCGGCGGTCCACTGCCAGGCCTCGGCGAGCGCGTCGAGGTCGGCGGCGACGGCGGAGCGGTGGATCACCGCGCCCTTGGGCGCGCCGGTGGTGCCGGAGGTGTAGAGCACGAAGGCCGCCGCCCCCGGCGCGGGTTCGGCGTAGCCGGTGGAGGAGCGCTCGGCCAGGTCGACGGGGAGCGCCGTGACCGCCGGAGCGCCGGCCGGGTCGTCCTCCGGCGGCGTGTCCCCGGCGGCGTGCGCGAGCAGGACCGCGCCGGAGTCGCGCAGGATGTGCGCCCGCTCCTTGGGTCCGGAGTCGGGCGGCAGCGGGACGACCGGCACGCCGGCGAGCAGCCCGCCGACCACGGCGGCCACCGTCTCGGCGGTGGGCCTGGCGAGCACGGCGAGCGCGGGGGCGCCGGCCACCCGGTCGGCGACGGCGGCGGCCGCGCCGAGCAACTGTTCCCGGGAGAGTGCCCGTCCGTCGATCCGCAACGCGTCGCCGGAGTCCCCGAAACCGCCTTGAAGTGCCGTCAAGAGTGTCATGTGTCCGCCCTCGCCCCTGTCCGCGATCGGCCGCCCCGCCGCCGGCGGTCGCCGGCGCTCGTGCCGCCGACTCTACGGGCCCGCCGCGGCTCCCCGGGGCCGGGGAGCGCCGTGCCGCGCGGAATCCCGGCCGGGCCCGTGACCAGGCCGGGAGGCCGGGGCCGGGGCCGGTTCCGCAACCCCTGACCGACCCCGGGAGCGGGCAGGGGCGGACGTGCGAAGGGCGCGCCCGGGAGGTTCCCGGACGCGCCCCTGGCGGTGGATCAGCCCTTGCGGGACTTCACCTCGGCGGTGAGCTGCGGCAGCACCTCGAAGAGGTCGCCGACCACGCCGTAGTCGACCAGCTCGAAGATCGGGGCCTCGGGGTCCTTGTTGACGGCCACGATGGTCTTCGAGGTCTGCATGCCGGCCCGGTGCTGGATGGCGCCGGAGATGCCCGCCGCGATGTACAGCTGGGGCGAGACCTGCTTGCCGGTCTGGCCGACCTGGTTGCTGTGCGGGTACCAGCCGGCGTCGACGGCGGCACGCGAGGCGCCGACGGCCGCGCCCAGCGCGTCCGCGAGGTCCTCGACGACGCCGAAGCCCTCGGCGGCACCGACGCCGCGGCCGCCGGAGACCACGATCGCGGCCTCGGTCAGCTCGGGGCGGCCGGTGGAGACGCGCGGGGTGCGCGAGACGACCTTGGCGGCGTTGCCGGTGAACGCGACGGTGACGTCCTCGACGGTGCCCGCGGCCGGGGCGGCCTCGGGGGCGACGGCGTTCGGCTTGACGGTGATGACCGGGGCGCCCTGCGACACCTTGGACTTCACCTGGAAGGACGCGGCGAACACCGACTGGGTGGCGACCGGGCCGCCGTCGCCGGCCTCCAGGTCGACGGCGTCGGTGATGATGCCGGAGCCGAGGCGCAGCGCGACGCGGGCGGCGACCTCCTTGCCCTCGCCGGAGGAGGTGACGAGCACCGCGGCGGCCTCGGTGGCCTTGGCGA